>CALDTJ010000363.1 GCA_937924145.1 uncultured Saprospiraceae bacterium | reverse complement strand
ATAGCTTTACGTATCAGACATTTTGGAAATCTATCGACACCCCATAAGTTCCAAATATGAATTCCGAAGAGAATTCAATACGAATAGTAAATAGGGCGTTGGACAAGCCTAAAAGGCTTGAATAATAGGCATTTTAATGTTCAAGTCTTTCAGACTTGTAAAGAAGTGCTTAAAATATCACTTCCCCCAATTTTATTGGGGGCTAATTCACCTTCAATCCTTTTAGGATTTGATGATTAAAAGATATGGGGTGTCGATAGAATTCCAAATTGTCTGATACGTCAGGGAGCGAACAAAATTAGGTATTGAATTTTCCACAGGAATAAATGAATCCCACGAATCTAAACATTACCAAAATTTCCAAATGCTTTGACTTCCTGCACTACTCTATCCATGCCTTCACTTAATGGTCGGACGACGGGTATACCCAATTCATTTTCTTTATCTAGTTGATATTCAATCATTTCTTGTTCGCTTAAGCCGCCTTCGTTGAGGGTGACGGCTAGGACTTTTGCGCCGTATAATTTGATTAATTTAATTTCGTCGGCAAGTGGCGGGATTTTGCCCCAGACTTCGTTGTCATCAAAATAGGTACGAGCAGGTTTGTGTTGGAGAACTACGCCTTTTACATTTCCAGAGATCAAAAACTCTACTCCGCATGGGCCAGATGGGTTTCTCAAAGAGGATTGTCCTTCTATTAAAATGAGGTCTGGGTTTTCTGCTCGATCTGCATCTACAATGGATCTTTCTATTTCTCCACTGATAAAATCATTTAAGGTAGAATCGAAAATAAAGCCGTGTTTATAGCCTTGCATCCAACCTGTTTGCCCTGTGTAAATCATTTCTGCTTTGATGCCTTGGGCTTGACACGCCTCCATCAAAAATCGGCAGGTAGTTCGCTTTCCGACGGCGCAATCCATTCCTAAAACGGCTATTTTCGGTGTTTTGACCTTATATATTTCGCCTGTCCAAAAGGCAAGTTCGTTGAATTTTCTTGGCTTTCTTACATCAGTAAGAGTTACTCCGTAATGAGTGGCTTTGGTTTTAAATTCTACGTCTTCGCTTAATAAGGTATGCAGCCCACAAACTACAGATATTCGCTGTTCCATACCTGCTAATAGTTCTTCTCTAAAATCATCTGGCAATAAACCTCCTTCTAATGCTACACCGACTACATAATATTTTGGGCGTTCGTTTCCATCAGTTAGATAATCTTGGACGGTTGCATAAATCGGAATGTTTAATGGTCTACCGTCCATAACTTCCCCTGCATCTTGTCCTACAAATTTATAATCGATCACTGCTTTAATATCAAATCGTTCTGTTCCTCGCAAAAGACCGTGACAGGTCTTAGCATTCATGGTATCTAGCATACCGTGGGTTAGGACTATGGCAGTTGATTTTTGCATTTTTAGTTATCTTTTTAGAAATTATAAATGTAAAGCAATTAGTGCAATAACTGCTGGAACCGTTTGTACAAAAACGATTTTTTTGTCTGCTGTCATTGCCCCATATATTCCTGCAATGGCTACACAACCTAAGAAAAAGGTAGCTACATTCATTTGCCATAAAGGAGATTCAATAAAAAAAGACCAGATTAGTCCTGCTGCTAAAAACCCATTGTACAACCCTTGATTCGCTGCCATAGCCTTGGTTTGAGGGAATAAATCTTTTGGAAAATTTCTAAATACCTTCGGTCCTCTACTTTCCCACGCAAACATTTCAAACCAAAGGATGTAAATATGAATAAACGCTATTAAACCAATTAGTACTTCCGCAGCGATTGCCATATAAGTGTGCTTTTTTTGAAAATTGAAATGAATTAAGTTAATAAATCTAAGGTAAGCATTTAATTATCTTAACAAAATTTTTCTTTTAAAACTATCCCATTTTCACTTTTTCCTTAAAAAATAAATTGTGAATTATTCTATTTCATTAGTACCTTACACCCTGTTTCTGAAATTATAAAAACTAAAAATGGATATACGGCGCGCCACTTTAAAAGACCTCAATTTATTATCGGATCTATTCGATCAATACCGAGTTTTTTATGAAAAAAAAAGTGATCTTGATGGAGCTAAAAACTTTCTGATGGAAAGATTTGAAAAGAATGAATCAGTCATTTTTGTAGCGGAAGAAGGGACTGTACTAACTGGTTTCGTACAGCTTTACCCACTTTTTTCTTCTACTCGAATGAAACGACTTTGGTTGTTGAATGACTTATTTGTGAACCCTAACTTTAGGGGGAATGGGATTTCTGTCAAATTGATCGATCAAGCAAAGGCTTTAGCGATTGCTACTAATGCTGCTGGTTTGATGCTTGAAACGGCTAAGACGAATGCTATTGGGAACAAGTTATATCCTCGAACGGATTTTGAGTTGGATGAGGATCATAATTTTTATAGTTGGGATGTGCCGCAGTAAATGATTTGATACTACTAATTTACCACGCAGATTTTTATTCCACACTGATTTAGATGTTGACTTTTTCAACTTAGAACTAGATGTTGAATTTCCCCTCGGATAAATAAATTCCACTGATTTAGATGTTGATAATTTCTACGCTGTTTTTTCATGAAATAGGTTGACAATAGATCATCCGTAGGTAACAGTTATTGTCTTACGGATGATTTTCTATTTTAGGTATTTCGATTTTTTAACCTACCAATTTAATCCAACCAAATAGGCCTCAACCAATATCTCTTCTAAATCTGCCTCACCTTGATTGGATAAGATAATCGCACCTATTTTTGTTTTTTGATTAAATGCCGCTGTGGTGGCTACTCCACTTTCTCCTCCGTCATGCCCCCAAAGTTGCTCTTGTTCATCCATTAGGAATATATGTAAGCCTGTATCTTCACTGATATTTGGTATTTGTGCAGTCAGCATTTGCTGAACCGTATTTGGCTTTAATAATTGGTAATCGTTACTCTTTCCATTTTCGACAAATGCGGTTAACAAGCGGAACATATCATTGGCTGTGGATCGAAGTCCTCCATTCGGGTAATCGGTAAAAGTGTAGTGTTCGACCATTTCATTTCGACCGTTTACATAATCATAGGGTTGTACAATCGTTTGTGAAATATCTGCCAAATGCCATGCTGTATTACTCATACCTAATGGGTTGAAAATATTTTTTTCACAATAATCACTAAAGTCCATTCCTGAAATTTCAGCTACCAAATGCCCAATCAGTGCAGAACCAATATTGGAATACTCACTTTTTGTACCCGGTCGAAAATTATGAAAATTGTCGTTTCTATCGTAATAATCTCCACTTGGTGTTAGGTAATCTTCTAAAAACTCTCCTAAAGCGACAGGGCTGTCCTTTCCATAATAATATTGGTCATCTAAAGCAGCTCCATCCGCTATACCAGATGTATGGGTTAATAACATTCGGAAAGTAATGGCTTTTGACTGATTTGGAATGGCTACATTAAAATCTAAGTAATCATTAATTGGATCATCCAAATCGAATTCCCCTTGTTCGTGGAGCTGTAATAAGGCTGTTCCTGTGACGACTTTTGAAACAGAGGCCATCAAAAATAGATGATTATTTTCTAATGGTATATTTTTTTGTAAATGAGTCTTTCCAAAACACCCTTCATACAATACTTCATCTCCTTCAAAAATAAGTACTGACATGGCAGGTATGTGTTGATCTTCCATCTCTTCCTTAATGTATGCTTGAAAATCGGCTAAAGCTGGATTATTGCTATTTTTACCTTTGGTAGTGGTTGTCGTCGTTTCTGTAGTTACAGGTGATTCGGGGGTTTCTAGAAGGTTATTTTCTTTGGTACAATTGGTTAGAAATAAGATAGCGACAAAAGAAATAATGATTTGAATAGTTACAGGTCTCATGGAGTTACTTTTTAAAATTTTACTTTATTTGTATTTCCATTCAAAGACGAAGTATTTTTGAAGTGCCCCTATGCTATTAATAAAATTATTTTACTACCATACACTTTTAAGTTTGTCCCGTTAGGGACAGCATATCGGTAGAAAATTGGTTATTAATTCCAATCTGATTGCGCCTTTAGGTGCAATATATAGTGTACCTAAAGACACACTTAAGGTTTAAATATTAAATAAATCGCTAAATTTCTACCAAGATTATTCCCGATAACTATCGAATTGGCGTCAAGTAAAAAATATATAATACTTAAAGTATTGATTATCAGAAATATTGATATTTTTTTAGAACCTTCTAGTTGAATTTGAAATGCGAAAATCGGTAGCACAGGCTTTAGCCTGTCCCGTTTTAAGGCCTTTAGGCCTTGACATTTAGTTAAAAACTAGACGTAGCCGACCTAAAGGTCGCTGAACAGGACAGGCTAAAGCCTGTGCTACCAGTTTACTCTCATAAAATCACCATCAAACAATTGATTATCAAATAAATACGTATTATGAAAAATTAGCTTGATGCCAATTCGATAGCTATCGGGAGAGGGGTGTAATTTTGCGTATTTTCCACCCTCCGACTCCCGCCAGCGGGAGAGAACCTCCTACCAATTTTCATCTTTTATGCTAAATGAAAAAAGTGTACGGTAAAGAATAATTTTTATACACCAAATGATTTGGAAAGTTTTTCATTGAAACAAACCTTGTTGATGAAATAAAAACGCACAACAACCAAGCATCTATTTTCACCACTTCCTATACGGTCGCAACCCGAAACCCGCAACCCGAAACCCGCAACCCGCAACCCGCAACCCGCAACTCGCAACTCGCAACTAGAAAATCGTAATAGAATGAACAGCAAACCCTTTTCTATCATCCTTATGAAAATCTCTATAGTCCGTCCCAAATTGCAGCGAATTGGCGCCTAACTTGACACTAGATTTTTTTATTTTCACAGAAAATTCCTGTATTTCATCAGTCGTATTAGCAGGAATGTAATATTTGAATTGATCGTTCAAAACAAAGAATCCTTCTTTACTAGAATTGGCTTGT
>CALDTJ010000362.1 GCA_937924145.1 uncultured Saprospiraceae bacterium | reverse complement strand
GGTGTTTCACCTATTGCTTGGTTACATACTAATTTACATGGTCTATATCGGTTCAAAAATGTGAAGGTGAATATGGATTGGGAGGAAATACTTAAGGATATAAAGGTTATGAGGTAGCAATAAATGTATTTGATTTGTCTTTATGTTTTACCTTTTGGTCGCTATATTGATGGAGACCCAATATGTTCATGGATCAAGGGAGAAAGACGAGCGACTTGAGCTGGTGTAATTTTCATTCCCTGTTTTTGCAAATAATCAATGGTCAACTGTATATATTTAGTATTCCATAGCACAACCATATTTGTTACCAGTCCAAGCGCAGATAACTGATTTTCTTGTCCCTGTACATAACGTTTTCTAAGCTCTCCTTTTTTACCATGAAAGATAGCCCTTGCTAGTTCATGTCTTGATTCGCCACGATTTAGTTGAGTAAGGATACTACGACGGTAGTTTTCATCATCCACATAAGTGAGTGAATGAATGGTTTTGATGATACGTCCTAACTCTTGTATAGCTTTACCTAAACTATTGGGATGTCCACCTCTTTGTAAAATTTGCATTACCTGAAGGGCTTGTACTTTGCCAGTTTTCAAAGAGCCTGTTAATCGTAAAATATCATCCCAATGCGTTCTAATTAAATCCATACGAATTTTATTTCGAGCAATTCCATTGAGCCTGCCATAGTCTGTTTTTCTATTCATCCTCCAAAAGCGAGTAGAACCTGTATCTGCTATTCGAGGACTAAATTGGTAGCCTAGCATATAGAATAAGCCAAAAACAATATCGCTATAGCCAGCCGTGTCGGCCATGATTTGAGTTGGCTCTAGATCAGTAGGTTGTTCTAATATTCCTGCTAAAATATATAGGGAGTCTCTGTTGGTTCCAGGAATAACAATATCATTGAGTCCTGTAAATTGATCGGAAGTGTAGTTGTAATAAGTAACTCCTTTACTATTTTTAAAATATTTACTATTGGGTTTGGCATTAATAGCTCTTACAGGAACAATGAATCTCATACCATCAGCAGAGGCAACTTCACCGCCTCCCCAATTAGATGCAAGTGGTAAATTGTACTGATAATCTACTAACTTCACATTGGCTTTAGTGAGATTTTCTGCCAGCAAATAATTTTGCTTCACCCAATCTAATCGTCCTTTACTCAAGATAGGATTATTGGGTCTTTGGATCGGTTCAATACCCACATTACAAGCTTCACTAAGCAAGACCGCACATAGGCTAGTGGCATAATTGGATGCCTTTGCTTTCTTTCCTGTGAGGGGTAGAAACTGCTGGTCAAAGTTGGTCCAGCGATTAACTTCCATAATGAGACTGGGTAAATCCAATTGGGGTATTAATTTTTTGATTTGCTCTTTTAGTTGATCTAGTCCTGCTGGTTCGTCTAATGCTTCCAAAGGGCTTAATACAAATCTGTCTTTGCCTTTATCATTTTTTCCAATAGTTAGATAGGAGTTGGAATCAAGATTATTTGCGGTTCGAAAATAGCATTCATCCAACTGTTCCTGTAGTAGAGTTAATTGTTCTTCTACATCTTCACTCCGATTTAATCCCTTGGAAATAGCTGGTCTGATTTTCGTCCAAGCTTCTCCCTGTAATAATTCTTTTCTTGGATCAGTCCACTTGATGGATGGGTGAACGAATAAATCTCGTCTTCGAATAGCTAAACGAATTTGATCCATTAAGCACATAGAATAATGAGGTTTACTTATTTTATCGGGAGTAGGATAAATATAAGCTTTCCAATTATCAGGAATAAAAGAGGTAGGTGCTTTATTAAAATCTACTCCACCAGATTTTTCGTGTTCCTGTTTCTTGAAAAACTCAAAAGCGTCTAGTAATGGTAGGGTATTTGGCAACGCTATCAAATCTATCAATTCTAGGAACGCAGGAAGAAATTTTCGGGCTGAATGATATTTTCCTTTAATAACCTTCGCTGAATTATCAACTGCTTGTGTTGTTAGTTCAAGGACTCTTTCTCTTGCTTCCTGTAAGCTTATCTTTGCAATCTGGTCATAAATATTCTGACGTAGATCAATATTAGGAACTTGATCATCTAGTATAAAGGAACAAGCTTCTGCTAAAATAATAGCGGCTTTGTCTAAATCTTTTGAAGATCGAAGAGTAGCTTTCTTTTGAGCCAACTTTAAGTCGTTCATATATTTTTGGAGTAACAAATCAAATACTTCAATGGCATCATCAATAGCAACTGCTTCGTAATATTGAGCGAAACAAAGTAAAGCAGCTAGTTTTTTAGAATACCCCATCTGTTCTATTGATCTAGCTTTTAATCCAGCAGTCAGTTTTGCCATTTTGATTTTTCTACTCAATGGAACACCAAGAGCATTGACCTCACTAACATCTAAGTTTTTAAAAGTTCTCACACGACTGAGTGCTTTGTTTAAGGAAACAGAGCTTACATAGGTAGGAGCTTTACGTAATTCATCTAATAGAGAAAAGTGTTTATCCTCATTGATCTGGATTAATGATAGTAAATCGGTTTGCTGTTTTTTGGTGAGGTCTTTTATAAGAGTCTGGTAAACTGCATCGGAGGCTCTACTCCTAATTCTTGATACCAACCTTGCCAAGACCGTTGCCCCTGGTAAAATAATTTTATTATGAATTAATCTGGAGGTGGCCAAATCAAACAATACGCTAGGACGTTCATCATTTAACCATATCTTATTATATAACCATCGAACCAGTCGAAAATAATGTGGGTGGGTATGAAAATCTTGATACCCTAATTCCTTCTTAATTATCTCTGCATGTTCCCAATGAGTTCGCTCCCTATCCATATATTTACGGATGCAACTAAGGTCTGCTATTTTCAATTGACGAGCGACATATGCTAAAACATTAGGTGGTACATCCGTTGGGTCAGCTAAGAAAGTACCCAAAAATCGGAGCGTACATAATTGCAAAGCAAAACCTAATTTACTATAAGCTCGACGGCGTGTCCCAATCCAAGCTAGATCAGATGGACTCAAATAAAAATGGCGAGCTAACTGTTCTTCTGTAGGCTCTCCGTTGTATCGACCATACTTATTGAGTTGCTCAGTTGTTAGAAATGATAATGGCATAAAATAGGGTTTTGGATAGAGTGAAGCTTTATAGAGCATTCAAAAAAACGCTCGTTTTACTGAACGATCTGCTTTTTATTATTTTCTTATAACTCTTTGATTTAATAGTTCACTAAACTAGTAAATTTATTCAAAGTTCACTATATTGCATCACAACCATTTTATTAAACTATAATTATGAATATTGGATATGCTAGAGTTAGCACCAAAGAACAGAATTTAGATTTGCAAAAAGATGCACTTATGAAAGCTGGGTGTATTGAAATTTTTGAAGAGAAAGTTTCTGGTGCAGGTAAGGAACGTCCACAACTAGAAAAATTAGTAGAGAAACTACGGAAAGGAGATATATTAACAGTCTGGAAATTAGATCGGCTAGGAAGGTCGATAAAAGATTTAATTCAATTAGTCAATAACATTCAAGGAAAAGGAGCAGAGCTAAAAAGCCTTAATGATCATATTGATACAACTACCCCTCATGGAAAGCTTACCTTTCACATGTTTGCTGCATTAGCAGAGTTTGAAAAAGATATTATTCGAGAACGCACTTTGGCAGGATTGGCAACAGCGAGAGCAAGAGGCAGGGTTGGTGGACGTCCAAAAGGATTATCTCAAAAAGCGGAACATGTAGCTATTATCGCTCAACAATTATATGAAGATGGCCAGAAGACAGTAACTGAAATTTGTGATGAGTTATCTATTTCCAGAGTTACCTTATATAATTATCTACGCCACAGAGGAGTTGAGGTTGGACAACATCGTAATAAAACGAAATTCTTGAAAACAGAACTTTGGCTGGTAGCTCAGGCAAATAGTAAAGTCAAGAAGAGTTTAAAAAAATGTATAGAGGCGATTGAGTTTTTTATACTACAAAAATTTAAAGGCAAAGCAGATAAGAAGAATAAAGGTATTTACCAATTAATCATACCTTACCAATCTACTAAAGAATTAGATTTAACTGTTACTCAGATTATTAGAGATATAAAGAATACAGGTGATTTACACAATTGTTCAGTGGAGCTCTCGCTCAAAGCTTTAGATAAGTCGGGAAAAAGTTGGAAATAGTAAATTCCTTAGCGGCACTTTCTGTTCCAAGTGCGCCCGTTAACGGGTGTTGTGATTCATCAAAGATGCGCCAATTTTAGCAATTATTGGCGAGAATAACGCAGTTAGCATAAACCGAAAGGGGAATGTGAACAGAGCATCTGCGTAAAGCCG
>CALDTJ010000361.1 GCA_937924145.1 uncultured Saprospiraceae bacterium | reverse complement strand
GCTTCATTCTTCTTCAAATTTGCCATCCCGTCCTGCGCCCGATAAATGGGAATACACTTGATACTCCTCAAGAACATAGCAGTCATTTTTCCACCACTAAACATATCTCCTCTTAACATAAAATTTCTCGCTTTCAGGGTAGAACCTCCGATGTAGGCAGGTTCCGTAAAAGCGGTTGGATGGTTACAAGCTAAAATTACAGGCTTGTCATCAGGTATTTTATCCATCCCCGTAAAATAGGTTTTGGAGTAAAAATATCGGGCATACCAACTCACCCAAAGTCTTAAAATGTAGTATAGCATTTGTTCTTTTTTGAGGTGATAAGGTGATAGGGTAATAAGTAGATGAGGCAGTCCTTGCTTTCCTCATCACCTTATTACCTTATCACCTCATTACCTTGCCCCTTCAAACTCCCTCAAAATCTCTCTACGCTGGGCTTTTAGTTCTTTTATTGTTTGTTCTGCTGTCAAATGGAAACTTCTACCTTGCTTCCATTTTACAAAGTATTCGTACCATTGTAAGGCAAAAAGACCTAAAAATGGTATCATTGCCACAAAGATGATTAAAAATATTGATTTTGAAAGTATGGCTATTAAAATTAATATCGGATAATAAATAAGATAAGCAGCTAATGCCATAGAAGCTTTGATCGAAGCATAAAAGGTAATAGATTTTACCTTGTTTTCAGCTAAATACAAACCAAAATAGATAGGTAAAATATTTGTAAGATAGCCAATCATGGCTGGGATATATCCCATAGCGATACCAACAATTCCTATTTTACTATAAATATTTGGCTGAACAATTACTTCGTCTACTAAATTATGTTTAGCTAATTTCGCTTGATAGGTCTGTAGTTTTTCTGCAAGCGAATGCTTAGTATCAGCAGGTAATAGATTCACCTTGTTAGCAATACTAATTTCTTTTTCTAAAGGCCTTTTATCAGTCGATTGGATAGGAAAATTAGGTGTCCGAACATTATTTCGGTATAACATAAATAGCCCTTCACACAAATCCTCGTCGGCTTTATCTGCTATGTGAATGACTAATTTTTCGAGTTGTGCTTTTAGTTTTTGAGTAACTACTTTTATCGTTTGAGCGATACTTTCATCGGCATTATTTGCAAAATCTTGAATCGCGATTGGATCACCAATTTGTAACATGACTGGTGACCTATAATTTAAAATATCTGCATAATTCACCCCAATAGGAACAATTTGCACATCTAAATCAGGATATTTTTCAATGGCTCCTAAAGCCATTCTAGCAGTTCCTTTCTGGATTGGGCGTAATCGCTTTTCATGTTTAGTTGTGCCTTCCGCTAAAATTAAAATTTGTTCCTTTTTTTTCAATAAATCATAACTATAATCCAACGAGGAAAAGTTATGTTTAAGTCCCTTATAACCAATATCTTTCAGCCGATACATCGGAATCATGTGCAAGGACATCAACATCGCTCTGTAAATCGGTTTTTGAAATAAATCACCCCGAACCATAAAATGGAGCGGTCTAGGTAAGGTAGTAGCTAAAATACAAGGTTCAAGAAAAGCACTCGGATGATTGGCAGCTAAAATAATAGGTTTGTCCGCAGGAATTTTTTCCAAGCCGTGCAGATATATTTTGCTAAAGTAAGTCTTTAAAGCAATCCTGGCTAATGGTCTAACAATTCTATATGGTAACCTCATTTTTGCAAATAATCAGTCGGCAAAAGTAGTAAAAACTAATGGTTTGGAGTGTATAAAAAAGATAAGATTGAAGTTCTGATTATATTCAACTAATTTTACGAAAAATTCCAAGTCTCCATAGCACTAAAGTTGGCTTTTAAAAAAGTATAAAAGGTAATCTTTCAAGTAAGTAATTAATCAAGATATATGCTAATTAATTCGCTTCATAAACAAAAATAAGCTGTTTATGTACTAAGTAGTCATGTATTAAGCCTTAAAGGCTATAATTTCACTAACATAAAACTTATATTGGCAATATGCCTGCTAAAAAATATTTAATAGTTATTGGAGGTCCTACAGCAAGTGGGAAAACAAAAGCTGCCATCAAAGTGGCTAATCATTTTGGAGTCGAGATCATCTCTGCTGACAGTCGTCAGTTCTATCGAGAGATGGAAATCGGCACAGCAAAACCAGATGCAGAAGAATTAGCCCAAGCACCCCATCATTTTGTCAACAATCTCAGTATTCACGATGAATATACAGCAGGGGATTTTGAGCGAGAGGTTATCCCGTTTTTAGATAAATTGTATGAGAGCTATGATGTAGCAATATTAGCAGGTGGATCTGGATTTTTTATTCAAGCGGTCATAGAAGGATTAGATGATTTTCCTGAAGTGCCTAAAGAAATAAGGGCACAAATAGAAAAAGACTTTGAAGAAAAAGGATTGGCTTATTTGCAAAAACAAGTCAAAGCTGTTGAGCCTGAGTATTTCGAAATAATGGATAACAAAAATCCACATCGCTTGATTCGGGCACTTTCCGTTTATAAAGCGAGCGGCAAACCATTTTCAAGTTTTTTATATCAAGATCCAAAAATTCGCAATTTCGAGCCTATTTTTATTTGCTTAGAAATGCAACGACCTTTCCTATACAATCGCATCAACAAAAGGGTCGATAAAATGATGAATAATGGCTTACTAAAAGAGGCCATGTCCCTCTACCCTTTCAAACATTTAACTCCCTTACAAACAGTAGGTTACAGCGAATTATTCGATTATTTCGATGGCAAAACTAGCTTACCTGCCGCTGTTGAATTAATCAAAAGAAACAGTCGGCGTTATGCCAAAAGACAGATGACTTGGTTCCGAAAAAAAACCTATTGGAATCGTTTTTACGCCAAAGATCCTGACGCCATTATAAAGTTCGTCACCTTGCGAATTCAGGCAGATTTAGAAAAAGCAGAAAGAGAATATTAGGACAATTGGCAGTTCGCAGTAGTCTGCACCAATATACCTTCAAAATACTTTTCCATAATAAAAAGGGACTCAGAGGGTGAATCCTCTAATTCCCAATTTGTGTTGTTTGTCTTTCGAGTTATTGGTAAAAAATCAGTTATTAAAAGAAGATAATTTGTAATCATTTTTACCTAAAAAAATTAGAATCAGTCTTTTTCTTTAGTCCTCCAATTATAAAATACATCTGTTAGAATTTCGATTCTTGAGGCAACAACTCTGATTTATTCAATCCATTTACTTTATGTTGCTTTTCCCAAGCCCTCACCAACATAATAATGGAACTATAACTTTTCATCCCTTCAGAAATACCCTGGCTTTTTAGATAAGTGTCATAAGCTGCATACCGTAACTTTGGCAAAATATCAGGGTACTTATCCAAGTTTTCATTAATCTCATCCAAATCTTTTTTAAAGCCTTCGGGCAATGTTTCTCGGAATTTTTGATAGTCTTCATAAGCAAATCGTTGATAAGCGATCGCTACATATCTCCAATAACACATCAACCCAGAATACTTAATATATGCATTGGTAGAGTTCTGTGTAGCTACAAAACCTAAAAAATTACAAACCCCTTCGTTAGTAATGCCATAGCCATGCGATAATTCGTGGCATAACGTAAAAGGCTGCTGCAAAGGATGAAGCCCACCGTCAATATTTCCTTGACCAACAAACGGCCAGTAAACACCAGATGAACTAAAACGCATCAAAATGCCCTTTGTAAATAAAATCTGTCCTCTGACCTTACCCGCAATTGGGTAACCAAATTCTTCTAGGCTAGTTTCTACCGCATTTCTACATAAGTCTTCCAGATCCTTTGGCAATGTTGCCTCAGCTATAGGCAAATCTTCGCTAGCAGCTAGCTTTTGTCTAGCAGCTAAAACTTCAAGAGTTCTCTTATCCAATTCGTCTTTTAATGCTGCCAATTCAACTGGTTTAGCTTTTAGATCAATTTGTTGTACCAAAGGCACTCTTCCATAATTAAATCCCCAGAGGAAAAAGAAGAAAAAGATAATGCCACTAACGAAAGCCGTAGCGGACAATAACCAGTTTCCGATTCCTTTCCAAGTAAACAATTGTTTCCAATCTGTTTTGATTAAACCGCGGATTGACCAAACAATTAGCACTAAATAAAATACATAAAAAAGAGGTAAAGGAAACCATCCTACTCCAAAATCAAAGAGGCGACGAATCCACAAAAATAGTCCACGACTATACCATTGCTCTATCAGCTCAGGCGTCGTTAAATACCTGATTGTCAATGTAAAAATACCGAGACCAATCCAGATCAATCGTTTTTTCATAAAGGATGGAATAATTTTTGTAAACATTAAAAGGAACTAATTTTAACCAAACTACCCCCAGTTATGTATTATAAATTAGGATTTATTTTAATAGGTTTAGGTCTATTATTCACCTGTTCACCTTCAAAGAAATCAACATTGCTTAGTAGAAACGAGGCAATTCCACAACGTATTTCTTTAGATAAGCCTTCACAAATAAAAAATCCAAGGGAAGCCTCCCTATCTGCCAAAGGTAAAACGGTTGAGCCAATTAGTGGAAAAGATTTATCAAAAATAATTAAGTCGGCTGCGGGTAGAATGCATTTATTTGTTTTTTGGACAAAGGACTGTACTAATTGCTTATCGCAAATGCAAGCCATTACCACTTTTGCCAATCATACTTCAACACCTGACTATCAACTAGTTCTGATTAATATTGATGGGGTAGCCGATTTAGAAGGTTATAGTGAGCAATTGCAAAATCAAGATTTAACCATTCATTCCTTTTGGTTAAATCAATCCGACAGACAGAATTGGCAAGCATTACTACCAGCCTCTATTGAAAAAAATCAACCTTATGTTTTAGCGGTACAAAATGATAAAAACATTTTTAAATATTTGAAAGGAATGGTGTCTATAGAAATACTTCATAATTTTCTACATCCTTTATCTACGTAATAAGGGGCATTAATTTTTATCAAAAGACGTGACAAAATCTAAATAAATTCGTCTAAAAATCAGAAAAACGAGCAGATTAATTAGTAAGAATTTACTTTAACTATTTCTTAATACTTATATTTGCAAACTTTTTTAGTAAAATTAGCGTTCTATTTGCGCACATTTATTAGACTAAAAAAACTTAGTCGTTTCTTAATTAATTAAACTTTATGCAGTCGTTTGATTTTTTATAAAATCAATCTTAGAATAAAGTTTGTTTTATCTAAATATAAACTTTAAAATATCATGGCTTTCGAATTCACAGATGCTAACTTCAAAGAATCTGCTTTAGATAGCGGAAAGGTTTCAGTAGTAGATTTCTGGGCTCCTTGGTGCGGACCTTGTAGAATGATTGCTCCAATTATCGAGGAATTGTCTGCAGACTATAAAGGAGACGCTGTTGTCGGAAAACTGAACGTAGATGACAATCCAGAAGTAGCAATGAAGTATGGCGTAAGAAGTATTCCAACAATCCTTTTATTGAAGGATGGCGAAATCTTCGACAAGCAAGTAGGTGTTACTTCTAAGAAAGTATTAGCTGAAAAAATTGATGCTGCCTTAGCATCTTAAAATAAGTGGTAAAAACCACTACTAGAAAATAATAAAAGCCTTCGTTTTGAGTTTTAATCAAAATGAAGGCTTTTTTGTTAGACAAGAACGACACAAGTTAGTTGTTTCTTCGTTATTAGACAGTGAGAAGGTAAGATAGTGAGAGGGTGAGAGAACTTTACTATCTCACCTTCTCACTGTCTCACTTATCTCACCTTCTAAAAATACTCGCTTATGAAATTATCCGAAAATTTTGATGTAAGAGATTTAGGCAATTTGGAATTGCTCGCCAAGCAAGTGGTAGAAGGCTTTATTATTGGTTTGCACAAGAGTCCGTTTCATGGTTTCTCTGTAGAGTTTGCCGAGCATCGTATCTATAATCAAGGAGAATCCACCAAAAATATTGATTGGAAAGTTTTTGCACGGACCAATAAAATGTACACTAAGCGGTATGAAGAAGAAACCAATTTGCGGTGTCAGATTGTCATTGATGCCTCTTCCTCTATGTATTTCCCTGAGTTGGGCAACAAAGGAGAGACTTTCAATAAACTACAATTCTCTTCTTTAGCAGCGGCAGCTTTGATGCATTTATTGAAGAAACAGCGAGATGCTTACGGTTTAAGTGTTTTTGATAGTGAAGTTAGGACGCATACTAAGGCAAAGTCTAGTACTGCTCATTACCGTTTGTTACTCAGCTATTTAGATCAATTAATTGCTAATCCAGAACAAAAAAAATCAACTTCTGCGGCACAGGCATTGCACCAAATTGCGGATAGTATCCACAAGCGTTCGATGGTGGTGATCTTTAGTGATATGTTTGAGCAAAATGAACAAACAGAGCAATTATTCTCTGCTTTGCAACACCTCAAACATAATAAGCATGAGGTCGTTTTATTCCATGTGGTTGACAAAAAATATGAGATAGATTTTGAATTTAAGAACCGCCCGTATTTATTTGTAGATGTAGAAACTGGCGAAGAAGTTCGACTCCAATCGAATCAGGTGAAAGAACATTATGTAGAACAGATCACTAAATTTAAAGAAGAACTAAAAATTAAGTGTTTACAATATAAAATTGATTTTGTAGAGGCAGATATTAATGCGGGCTTTAAGCCCATTCTACAAAATTACTTAGTGAAACGTAGCCGAATGGGAACTTAATAAAAGGTATAAAGGTTGAGAGGTGTAGAGGTACAAAGGGGCAATGCTACACTATTTTACTTCCTTTTGAAAAATCTGTATTTTAAATTGAAAATTACGAAAAGTTCCTTTATATTTGCGCTCGCTTTCCTAAAGAGCAAAAGTGAGAATGAATTTTCTTGCAAATGGTGATTGTAGCTCAGCTGGTTAGAGCACCGGTTTGTGGTTCCGGGGGCCGCGGGTTCGAATCCCGTCTTTCACCCAAATTAGCCTGACTTCTTTTGAAGTTGGGCTTTTATTGTTTATAGCCTATTTT
>CALDTJ010000360.1 GCA_937924145.1 uncultured Saprospiraceae bacterium | reverse complement strand
TAAACAGTAACTGGAGAAAATTACTTCTTTCTAAATAACAAGAAGGCTAACCCTACTAACAAAAATAAACCAGCTACAAATAACTTATTTAAAGATAAAAATGGCATTTGAATTGCCTCCATATTTCCTATTGGAATAAATCCTGCCCAATAATAAGGGTGGGCATATGCAGTGCTATTTAAATTAGCTTTCTTAGCTAAAAACAATGCCTTATCTTTTGTGGCACCACCCTTAAGTTGATTGTAAAACTCTTTTAATAATTGATTGGATGCACCTCCTTTTATCTCCCATAAAGTGGTGATTAAGCTTTTTGCTCCAGAATAAGCAAACCCCCTCGCCAAACTTAATAGACCTTCTCCCTTAGTTAACGGGCCTACCCCTGCATTACAAGCACTAGTAATAACCATATCAGCAGGAAAAGATAGGCTGTAAATATCCTTCAAATAAAGTAAACTATCTCCGTCAGCTGTTGGTCTTAATTGTAAATAAGATTGAGAGGGCTGTTCGTTATTAATAACACCATGTACCGAAAAATGGAGGTATTTATACGCTTTGCTTTGATTTCTGAGTAGTTCCTTATCTGCATTTTCATTCACTACATTGGCAAATGGTTGTAGTAAATTATATTGGCTAAAAACATCACTAATTGATTCTGCTTGAGCTGTAAAATCTTCACTATGAAACACTAGTAATTCCTTCTGTGAATGACTTTTGTTATTACTCATTAAATCCATCAATGTAGCTGAATAGCAATAACTTATTTGATAGTCCCTAGCTAGATATTTATAATCTGTCTCATTCTCATATAAGCCTAGCATTTGGGGATTAACACGCTGTTGGAGTAACGCATCAAATGGTAAATAATTTAAAACACCATCAGGTATAATTTCCAAAGCATGCTTATCAGCCAATTCGGATTCAATCGGTTTAATTAAGTGCTCATACAATGTAAAAGCATTCAAAGCATAAATACTATCTGCATAACTTTTGGTATAAACAGCTTTAAGTTTTTTATGTTGCTCGTCAGTTGGCATTATCTGTGGTAAATAAATAGCATATAGCATCTCTTGTGTTAATTTACTCAACTCATTTTCTTTTATATCTATCGAAAAAACTTTAACTGCTTTATCCTTTTGTACAATAAAAATATAAGTCTGATTTTGCCCTACGAAATATTCAACAAGTGCTTTGTTATCAGCTAAATTTTCTTTTGCACTTTCAGCAGTAATCACTTTTGTATTGTATCTGAGTTCAAAATATTCTGGATAATTCTTTTTGAAATTGGTTATTAAATTATCCAATTTTTTCTGTTTATCTAGTAGTTCACTTGAAGGTTCATTGGTTTTGTTTTCTTGCTCTTCTAATGTTAACACTTCAAATTTGTACTGTTCTTCTAAATCTATTAAAGAATCTGGGACATAAAAATTACGAATTTGGGTGTTTCGGACTGCGGAGCGGAGTTGACTAGCTTTACTCTTTTCTGCTGCCTCGAATGCATAGGCTCTCCCTTCTCCGTTAGGCTGCGCTAAACTTATTTTAATCGCATCTTCAAAGACTTGATAGTTTTCTTTTAGCGTTGTTTGCTTATCCGTATCGGACATATTATTCGCTCTAACATCGTCCAATAAATCTATTGCAACTTTGATCGTCTTCCATGCGCAGGGGAGGTATGCTGATGATTGCTCACTAAACTCGTATAACACCATTGCCTTCTTATGAAAAACTTTAATTGCCTCTCTTTTTGTTAGTAATTGTTTGAGATCGTTTGGGTTCTTACAAAAATCTGTAGCGTTGAAATCATCTTGTAGGTTGATTAATGCTTTTTGGTAATATTCTAAGGCAAGATTTATTTTACCCTGACTAGCATAATTTTGTGCTAATAGGCTATAAGTACGGGCTAGAGGATAATTCTTTGTATCATATTTATTTTGTCTGATAGATTCTTTCAACAACTTTTCTGCTTTCTGGTAGTCTTTATTTATTATGTAAGCCTCCGCTAAAAGTCGATAGGTTTCTTCTGTTTTGGAGACCGATACATTTTGAAGACTTAATGACTTTTCTAAAATTACAATTGCCTTCCTGTTATTACCTCTATCTAAATGAAATTTTGCATAGGCATTATAGCTATTAATCACTCCATTTAGAAATGTTCTGTTAGGGTTATTTACTTTATCATTGAGTTCGATTGATTTTCTATAATTCTCTTCGGCTAATTCATCATTTCCAAGAAGTGCGTGGATATCCGCAATGTGTTTATGGATTACTGATTCGTAACCAAAAGGATAGATTGACTTTACTTTAAAAAAAGCTTTCTTACATTCAATGATGTAGGTTAATGCTTGAGTATGATTCCCTTGAAATTTATGAACTTTCGATAGGTGAATTAGTAAACTAGGCAATTCTAAATAATCCTCTTTGTCTTTGACATCTTCAAGTAGTGTTTCGTATACTATTTGGGCTCTGAACATATTCCCACGCTGAACCAGATAACTTCCTAATCTGAGTCTATTGTCTAATCTTAGCAACTCTGCTTGATCTCCTAACTCATCTGCATGTTCCTCAATTTTTAGTTTTTGCAACTTGATATTCTGATATACAACCTCTACTCGAGTATTCATCGCTGCAATGATTATTTTCCAAACTAAACCTACTCCATAAGCATCATACCAAGCCTCTTTTTGTTCGTAAAAATGAATCAACGAATCTGCTTTTATCAGTGCCAAATTAATATCACTAGATTCATTAGCCCCCATCATTTCTGCGTAGAGTCGTTCTTCTTTCAAAGAATCTAAATAGGAAGATTGAGCAGTTCCAATCATTGGTCCCACAAAAAAAATGAAAAAATAGAAACTTATACCCTTAATAGATTGCATAGCGTTATTCTAAAACACTCATTATTTAAAAATCACTTCATCCAAAATAATTTTATCGTTACTACCATTTTTATAGCTAACAGAAAGTTCTAAGGAAACTTTTTTATTAAGTGGTACTTTTGAATCTAAAGAATAAATTCTATAATTCGCATCTTTTTTAAAATCTATCATTTTCTCCTCCAAAATCACTCCATCCTTATCAAATATCTTTAAAGTAAAATCACCAACTTTGGATATAACAATATTATAAAAATTTTCTCTATCAATACAAATAGTCAAATCACATGGCGGAGGCCAACCAATAGGAGGTTTAGGAATAAATCTTAATAAATCAACTTCCCTAATAATAGGTTTATCAATATTACTTTTATATTTATTTTTTTCCATGAACCTAACAATGTCCAAAAGTATTGGGCCAGCAACCTTCTGAGTTCCTGTCATTTTTTTTCTAATGAGAACATTTCCAATAAAAATACCAATAGCTAAAGCTAAAGCTAAAGCTATTCCATAAAATAGTAGTTGACTCATAGTTATTTATTTTACACGATATTAAAAACTGCCAATATACCCTATTAATCCAATTCAAAAAAAATATTTTAACCAATTGTAATATATCTTTTTAGTTTTTACACATATCTTTCATTTTCATCACTAACCGTCTCCTAAAATCCAAATAATAAAAAACATTCAAACTCTCCATACAGGTAAAACAAATTCTTATTCCATAATAAAAAATTAAATTTATCAGATGTCAATATTTTTGAAAGGCATTTTGAAAATTTTGTATTAAGCAGGAATTAATAGTATCTTTTTTTTATTCAAAACTTTCCAATAAAAACAACTCATCCATAGTCACTATATTATCCACTTGGCCATAACTATATGCATTCGGTATGATGCCATAAGTCGTAACTATTGTATTAAAAATTGTTTTTTTAGTTTTTGAAATTTGTTGAAATCTAGACCTTCTTCGCCTTAATTTGTCCGAATCTTCTTTCGTTAAAGTAATTTCGTCATTATAAAACTTCATTTCGCACAGATTGATACTTTGGTCATTACGGTCAATAAGCATATCAATTTGAATACCTTGTCCGTCAGCAGTAGCGGAACTACGAAACCCAGAAACTTCCGTTTGTACTCCAGCGATTCCCAAAGACCGCTTAATTGCCTCTACATGTTTAATGCAGATATTTTCAAAGGCATAACCTCGCCAGATTTTGTAAGGATTTGTTTGGGCAGTTTGCAACCAAATATCCTTCTTACCTGCTCGTTTTCCTTCAATAAAATTTAAATAGAAAAGAGAGTATTCATCTACCAAACGGTATAAAGTATCTTTCTTCTTCTTTCCAAACGGAATAACCTCTGCTACAAAAGCAGAGCTAATTAATTCTTTTAATATTTGGGTCAAGCCACCGCCATTGGATATTTTTGTTGACTCAATAATTTCATTTCTGGTAAGCCCCTTCCACTTTGTGGAAAGTGCTTTTACAACGGAAATATGTCGCTCGTGCCCTTCATATAAGGCAGCGTACAGATTATTGAATTCATTCCGTAAGATGCCATCTTTATTAAAACATAATCTATTAATTATTTGAGTAGCAGATTCTCCTTTGCGAATATGCTGGAGATAATGCGGGATGCCACCAATAGACATATACAATTGCAATATCTGGTAATCGTCTAGCAGCAAATTGGCCGCAAATAAATATTGCTTAACTTCCGCTAACGTAAAAGGCTGTAGATGGATGTATTCTGTAATTCTATTGTGCAAACCTCCTTTGTTATTAATTACTTTGTCAATCATCCACGAGGCAGCAGAACCACAAATTACGACAACAATATTTTGTTGACTTGCCCAGTCATTCCACCAATAGCCAAATTCATTCAAAAAACCAGATCGTTTACTGGCTATCCACGGAACTTCATCAAAAAACAAAACGGGCTTTTGTTTGGTTGTACTTAGATTCTTCAAATAAATTTTAAGCTGAACAAAAGCGTCTGCCCAGTCTTCAGGGGGAGCAATTTTTAATGAACTATTGCTATATTCTTGTAACTTTTGCGCAAACTTTTTAAGTTGATTTTGTTTGTCAGAATATTGAGTGCCTGTAAATTCAAAAACGATTTGGTTTTTATAATGTTCTCTTATCAAATAAGTCTTACCAACTCGCCTTCTGCCAATAATGGTTAACAACTCCGCTTTGCTAGAAAGTGTTAAATTGGATAATTTCTGTCGTTCGTATTTTCTACCTATCATATTGCTTTATTTCGCTTAATGCAGCAAAAATACATAGATTGAGCGAGATATACTATTTTTTATTTCGCTTAATATCCTATCGCATAGATAATTTCCCCCTATTATTAAGCGTTTAATTTCTACATTTCCTCCAATTATTTTTTCCTCAGTCTAAATTATTAGTCGTCGGAATCTCCCCAAAAAAACATAGATTCCGACGACTAATAATAAAAAAATAGAAAATATTTTTAGGCTAAATATCGAGTGTCGATTTTATAAAAAAACTCTAAATCTCCCCCAAGTCGGGAGAAATTACCAAAAACCAATAAAAAATCCTATATTTGTTAACCCAACAAATACCCACCAAAAAAAAGTTTGTACCTCATTTGTACCTCGAATTTTCAAAATTTCCACAACAATCTCACTATCAAATATTTAAATTTAATATATATTTCTTGTATCGGAAAATAACCAACCCCTCCCCACCCATTCCCCAAATTCATCATACCTTTACAAAAAATTCACGTCCAACCGAACAATCATGAAAATATACACCAAAACAGGAGATAAAGGCACCACCGCATTATTCGGTGGCGCGCGCTTACCAAAACATCACATTCGCATCGAGTCTTATGGAACGGTAGATGAATTAAATTCCTTTATCGGCTTAGTAAGAGATCATTTGACCAATGAGGAACTACGAGCAGAACTCAAATCCATTCAAGAAACCTTATTTACAGTAGGTTCACACCTTGCTGCAGATCCTTCTAAAGAAAATTTGTGGATTCCTGAAATTAAAGCGGCAGAAGTAGAATTATTAGAAAAAGGCATAGATCGTATGGAGGAAAGTTTAGAGCCTTTGAAAAATTTCATATTACCAGGGGGACATCCTGTGGTATCTCATTGTCATGTGGTTCGATGTGTATGTCGTAGAGCGGAGCGGAACGTTGTGGCACTAGGCGAAATAGAAGAAGTAGTACCTATTTTAAGTCAATACTTGAATCGTTTATCGGATTACTTTTTTGTCCTGGCTCGTTTTGTTGGAACAGAATTAGGGGCGGAAGAAGTGGTCTGGGAACCACGGTCTTAATTACAAAATCTAAATTTTAAAAGTAGTGCCAACGGAGTACCTTGACCAGTTAAGTCGTAAAATAGTATTGCCAATTACTCCTAAACGGATTGTTTCTTTAGTCCCGTCTATTACGGAGTTATTGTATGACCTTGGGTTGTATCAAAATATCGTCGGTCGGACCAAATTTTGTATTCACCCGAAAGAACCTTTAAAAACGGTTGCTAAAATTGGTGGTACTAAAAATGTCAATTTTGATCGAGTCGCGGCTCTTCAACCAGATTTAATCATTGCCAATAAGGAAGAAAACCAAAAAGAACAAATAGAACACCTCAGCGAACACTTCCCAGTTTGGATAAGTGATATTTCTACTTTTGCTGACGCTATGGAAATGATAAAGCAATTGGGAATCATTTTAGAAAAACCAAATGAAGCAAATGCAATCATCCAACAATCCACTACCCTCTTATCAGAAATAAAAAAACAAAAAAAACAGAGGGCTGCTTATCTAATCTGGCAAAAACCTTATATGTCGATTGGCAAAGACACTTATATTCACGATATGTTATTCCATTGTGGCTTTGAAAATGTTTTTGGCGACCAAATTCGCTACCCTACCTTTACTTTAGCAGAACTCAAAGAACGTCAACCAGAAATTATCTTACTCTCCTCCGAGCCCTTCCCTTTTAAACAAAAACATATAACCGAACTACAGCAAATATTTCCTAATTGCATCATTCAATTAGCCGACGGGGAGGCCTTTTCTTGGTACGGAACTCGATTCCTAAAAACATTTTCTTACCTAAAAGAAATAACAGAAAAGGCTAATTTCTAAATGGCATTTCCTATTTTTGCAGCATGGGTAAATTAATTGCTAACTTTATATTATGGTGTGTCGGATGGAAAGTAAACTTTGATATTCCGAAAGAGGCTCAACGATCAGTCGTGATTGCCGCACCTCACACCACTAATTGGGATGGTCTACTTGTCAAGATCGCCTTTTCCGTTTTAGGCATTCCTGTAAAAATTGCGATCAAAGATTTCTGGACAAAATTCCCTATGGGACTCTTAGTTAAACCATTAGGAGGATTAGGGATCAATCGTGGCCCAAAAGACCCGAACAAACCTCGAAGAAGTCAAATTGAACAAATGGCTGATTTCTTCGAAAAACATGAAAAAATAGCTCTAGTTATTGCTCCTGAAGGAACACGCGCTTTGAGAAAAGAATGGAAAATGGGCTTTTATCATGTTGCAAAAAAAGCAAATGTCCCCATTACTTTTGGTTATTTAGATTATGTTAAAAAGGAGGCAGGAGTCGGTGGCGTGATTTACCCAACCGATGATGTAGCTGCGGATATGAAAAAAATAATGGAATTCTATAAAAATATTACGCCAAAATACCCTGAGTTTTTTATGCTCGACCAGCGGTATGTGTGATGCAGTTGACAGTTATCAGTTGTCGGTTCACGAAACTGATAACTGTCAACCGATAACCGCCTAAGCAATCATATGCCCACCATCCGCATCATAAATCCCTCCTGTACAATAACTTCCAGCCTCAGACGCCAGAAACAACGCCAATCCAGCCATTTCATCAGGTACGGCCATTCGTCTCAATGGTAGATGATTTTCAACAGAATTTAATATCTTTTCATTTTGCCAAAGGGCTTGACTAAATTTCGTTTTAATTAACCCTGGACAAATAGCATTCACTCGAATACCATCCTTTCCCCATTCTTTTGCTTGCGATTGGGTCAGCATACTCAAAGCCGCTTTACTCACACTATAAATGCCAATTCCCACATCAGGTTTATTACCAGAAACGGAACTGATATGAATAATAGAACCACCTCCTTGTGCTTTCATAATTGGGTAAACCATATTAGAAAAAGTAAAAGGAGATTTCACATTTACTGCCATTATCTTATCAAAAACACCACTTGCCACTTTGTCGATTGGTCCATAAGTTGGATTTGTCGCAGCATTATTAACTACAATGTCTATGCGACCATACGCTGCCATCGTTTTGTCCAGTAACTGTTGCAACTGTTCGTCATTCCCTACATGGCAAGCTACTCCAATTGCGGCCAATCCATCTGCTTTAAAACCTGCTGCTACCTCATCTACTGCGGCCTGATTTCTACTACTGACGACGACTTTAGCACCAAACTCTGCCAATCCTCTAGCGATAGACTCCCCTATTCCTTTACTTGCTCCTGTGACAATTGCTACTTTTCCCGTTAAGTCGAATTGCTTGGTAATTCTTGCGTTTTTTGTATTGGTATTCATTTAAACCCTATTTTATTGATTAGGTAAAATTGCGGAGGGCTTTGGGCAGAGGGCGGTGGGTTCAGTGCAGTACAATTCCCTACGCCCTCTTCCAATAATCCTAAGCATCCTTAAACTTTACTCGATTGAAAGACATTGCCTTGATTAACCAATTAGGCAAAGGCTTTCGAGGATCTCTTTTTTTCATATTAATAGACCAGCCAATTTGCTTGATTAAAGGTATTTTTAAGGCCTCGACAAACTCAATTAAAGTACCATCTGGATCTTCTAAATACCCCCACTTTCCGTTCGCATCGCCCATATCAAATTCTTCTGCTACCAAGACAGAAAAAGGAAAACCTGCTGCTTTACAATCTTTTACCACTGCATCCATATTTCGGACATCAAAGCATAGATGGATGAATCCAATATCTCCCCAATATCTGCCTGCAAATATTTTATTAGGCGTCCGAGAGGTGGTTTGCACTAATTCTAATTGACTGGAACCGAATAGTTTAGAAAATCCACCGACGGTTTCTTTCTTTTGTAATAAAACTCTTCTAAACGATTCATTCCCACTTGGAAGCGGGGCAAAATCGTCGAAGGTTCCACTTTCATCATAAAGCGTATCTGTATACCCTAATACATCTACATACAGCTTTTTCGCTGCTTCTATATCTGTCACCCCAATCGTACAACCACATACACCTCCCATATTTTTACTAGTAGCGTACCAGTTATCGTACTCCAAAACTTGGACAATATTATTACATGGATCTTTTACAAAAAAAGACTTTGCACCGTTGGGTGCAGTGACGATTTCTGATAAAGGCCGAACTCCTTTCGCTTTGATATCCGCTAATGCTTTAGCTGCATCTCTAGTTTTTACCTTGACAGAAAAAATACCTGTATCCCCTAATTGAATTTGGCTTTTGGGTGCTTGTGGTGTTCTATCTTCAAACTGCCAAATTTCATAACCACTTCCACCTTGCATATTCATTGCCAAAATAGCTCTTTTGTCGTGTGCCTCCCCACCCATATAAGGTGCCATGTGGGTAGCCGTATTATTATCATCAAATACTCGGACATCGGCTCCTAATTTTGTGGCATACCACTCAAATAATTTGGGTGCATTGTCTACTCCAACACCTATTTGCTGAATCCCATAGATAAATTTCTCGTTCATATTCTATTTATAAGTTTATTATTCTTTAATTTTTAATAGACTTTACGGCAAACGCTGAATGGATTTCCAAGCCTAATTTTAATTATTATTTTAATTTTAATTTTCATTAAATAGGGCGGTAATATACAGGCTTTTTGGCAATTTGAATACTAAAACTAGGGTATTTACCTTTACTAATAAGGCAAAGCATTATCTTTGACCTATTTAAATAAAATCAATTATCAAATTTAATATGAATAAAATAACCCAATTTGTTGTGGCATTCCTCTTTGTATCTATGACAGGGACTGCACAAGAGATGACCAAAGCAGCGTCAGACTTCCAATTGACTGCGCCAAATGATCCTGTTCCTTTTGCCGAAACAATTAGCCAAGAAGATATGAAAGGTATCTTAACCATATTGGCATCAGATGAAATGGAAGGAAGAGAAACAGGAACTCCTGGTAATGATAAAGCATCCAAATTTATAGCAGGTAAACTAGCCGAAATGGGTATCCCTAAAGTGGATAAACTAGATGGCTATTTTCAAAAAATTGCCTTTTCTTCTGAATCATGGGAAGACATTAGCCTAAAAGTGGGTGATAAAGAATATCGACACCTATGGGAGTACTATGCTTTTGCTAATTTGAATAGTACTAATGAAATGCAAACTATCAATGAAGTTGTCTTTTTGGGCTACGGAATTGACGATGCCAATTACAGTGATTATAAAGGGAAGAATGTTAGAGGAAAAACGATCTTGATTTATGATGGTGAACCTAAAAAAAGAGGTGTTTCTTATGTGACTAAATCAAAAGAAATATCGGATTGGTCGACAGATCGAAAGAAAAAACTAATGGCTGCCCATAAGAACGGTGTGAAAAATGTATTGATTATTGATGGCAATCTTAAAAATAACTTGGGAGAATTAAGGCGTCAATTATTAGATGGTAGAATGAAGATGGGAGATGTCGAAGATACCCAAAATCTATATGCCAATAGTGCTTACATTTCTACGGATATTGCAAAAGCTATTATTGGTAAGAAATTTAAAAAATTTGTAAAAACAAGAAAGAAAATTGAGAAAAAAGGGAAGTCTAAATCACTGACTTTGGCTACCGATATTGCTTTAACGCAAAAGAAAAATGTTCGCCAATTATTAGGCAATAACATCATCGGGTTTATTGAAGGAACAGACCCTGTTTTAAAAAATGAAATAGTCGTCGTCTCTGCACATTACGACCATATTGGTAAAAGAGGGAGCGATGCAATTTATAATGGTGCTGACGATAATGGTTCTGGTTCTACTACTGTTTTAGAAATTGCCCAAGCATTTAAAGCTGCGAAAGATGCAGGCGTTGGCCCTCGTCGAAGTGTGATGACTATTTGGGTAACAGGGGAAGAAAAGGGGCTACTAGGTTCTGAATACTACTCGGAGTTCCCTGTTTTCCCTTTAGAAAATACCGTCGTGGATGTCAATGTGGATATGGTGGGTAGAGTACACGAAAAATATGCAGACAATCCAAATTATATTTATGTTATTGGTGCCGACAGATTAAGTACCGAATTACATAAAATCAATGAGGCGGCTAATGCAAAATACAGCAATCTAATTTTGGACTATACCTATAATGATGAAAATGACCCTAATAGATTCTATTACCGTTCAGATCATTATAATTTTGCTAAAAAAGGGATTCCTGCCATCTTCTTTTTTAATGGTACACATGCAGATTATCACATGATTTCTGATACTGTTGAAAAAATTAATTTTGAAAAAATGGAAAAGATCGGTCGTTTAATTTTCCATACTGCTTGGGAATTGGCGAATCGAGATAAGCGAATTGAGGTGGATGTGACGACTGGAGATGAATAAGAAAAATTAAAGTAAGTGCCACACTAACGTGTCGGACACTTTCAAAGTGTCTGACACGTAAATCAACCGTAGTACCAACCTAAATAGACGAAAAAAGCCCAGACAATCATTGTCTAGGCTTTTTTTATAAGACCTTTTGTTATTTAGGAAATGAGCTGCAAAACATTTCCCTATAAGAAAGTAAGATTAGTCAGACTTTGGAACACTATCTAAGAACTGCCAGCACTTCGAGTGCTGGCAGTTCTCAAATGCTATTCTATAAGGCAGCCGCATGTCGATAATTATTCATACCGCTCAACATTTCTGTATTGATACTAGAGGCAAATAAGTTACCGCTTGCTTTGTCATCAAATACATCTAACTGCATTTCTAAAGCAAACGTTTTGGCTAAATCCCCTAACTTCTTAGCGTGATTCTCTGTTTTACCACTAGCTATAAATAAGTCAATTACTGCGGTACGGATCATCTCAGGCTTATTATTCAAATGCAATAACATCTCTCTTTGAGTCTTACCTTTGAACTTCTTGCCTTGTGCCTCCATCTGCTTGCGTAGGAAATCAGCAGAGTAACCGAGCAAGTGAGAGCGATATTTCCACCAGTTGGCACCACTACCACCATTTCGGGATGTGTAGACTTCTTGATGTTTGCGCTCTGCTGATTCCTGACAAGACATTCTAGTCATCGTTTTAGCGACTTCTAAAACTGTTTCAATTTGCTCCTGAGTCAGTGTTTCCGCAGACTCCTCCCGAGTTTGTAAAGCGTGTAATTGCTTAGCAAATTTTCTTTTTAATTTACTTTTAGAACGCAGTACTATTTTCTTTGCCATCTCGACAGACAAGTAATAGTCCTTTAATATAGGATTATTAGAAATCTTTCTTTTAGCAAAGTCCTGCAATCTAATAGGTTTGCGAATACCATCTGTGAATTCATAGAAGTCATCAATCCACTTTAATAGTATTGTACTATAATGTTGTTCTGGCAATTGTAGCGCACCATATAGGTTGCTAGCCGTGACAACTTTTGTTCCTTTTTTGCTTATTAATACTTGTAATTCCATTGTATTGATTTTAATTACCTTACAAATATAAACAATTTATTTTATTAAAACAAATTTTAAAAACAAATAATAATTATAAAACAAAAAGTTTTCATTAAAACAAGAAGCTAGTGTTTACTTATGCTGGAAGATACTTGGAATGGAATGATCTAAAAAAACACCAGTTGTAGAAGTCGTTAAAACTTATAAAAGGACATTTATCAAACAAAAAAGAGGGCAGTAACACCGAAATGCTACTAACCCTCTACACACTATGAAACACTATGCTTTAGACGCTTATAAAAAGCGCATTATTTTGTTGGTTATTTTATAAACTGAAGATGAAAGTAATAATTAGTCCTCAAAACGAAGACTACATAAGATTTGCAAAGGTTGGTATGAGATGGCTAGGAACGGCACTTTTTTAAAATTATTTGCCGTATTATACCTATTTAATGGTTTTTTGACCAATAATTTGGTACTATATTTGTACAATATACGCCTATTTAACGAAACAAACTAGTATTTTGTTCGATTTTAGGAAGTTAAGCATAAAGCTTAATACTTATTTAATACAGCTATTACATCCTACCTACAACTTTTATAGCCCTATTTCGAAGTCATTACTCTAACTGGCACTAAGTAGTCAGTCCAGTTAATAATGTCGGTATCTTTTGATAAAATATTGCCGATAACTTCGTTAAAATTTATTTCCGTAGCGAAGGCTATGCAAAGAAATTTTGCCTCGTTCTCGACAAATTTTATGTCAAAATCTACCCGACACTATCAACTGGACTGACTACTTAGTTTGTAAAGTTGTTTTGGAACTGTAAAAGTAGGAATTAAGTCAATGAAAAATA
>CALDTJ010000359.1 GCA_937924145.1 uncultured Saprospiraceae bacterium | reverse complement strand
AAATGGAGGTTTGCGATATTCATCTCCACAATCACCTGGTATCGCTTGTAAATTCGATAATGTACTATCTATTGTTGTTTTTTCTTCTACTGTCAACTCCATTTCTAATAATCGGACATTATCTTTAATATGCTCACTTTTGCTGGGTCTCGCTCCGATTATAACCCCACCGACACCTTCCTGTTCTAAAATATATCGACTAGCAATATTTGCCATACTTACGCCTTTCTGAGTGGCTATTTCATCAATGGTACTTAATAGCTTTTGAAAGTTTTCCCAGCTACCCGTCTCATCAATAAATCGCTTGTATTTCATCTGCGACCAAGTCGGTAGTTTATCTATCGCTGGTTCTGGTTGGTTCAACCATTTTTCACTTAAAAAACCTCCTGCTAATGTACCAAAAGCCAAGACTTTCACATCAAATTCGGTACACAAATCCAACATTCCATTTTTAGCTCGTTGATCTAATAAGGAAAAACAAATTTGATTGGATACGACCTCAATGCCACTTGTCAACACCATCCGCAAATGCGCTGTATCAAAATTGGTCAATCCTAATTGCTTAATCAGCCCTTCTTCTTTTAATTCTTGTAACCAATAGAGTTGATCCAACCAAGCAGCATCGGCATAATTCCATGCATGATATTGGAGTAGATCCAACTGCTCTAACTGCATTCGATCTAGCGATACCTGCACTGCGTCCCTTACCGCTTGCCTAGAAACTTTCCCCGGTGGCGGTACCCACTTGGTCAACAACTGAACACGATCTTTTGGAATATATTTTTTATGCAATAAACCTGTAATTAGCTCCGACGAACCATAGTGATCTGCCATATCAAAAGTCGTCAATCCTGCCTCCACGTAAGGCATTAATGCCTTTGCAGCTTTATCTAAATCTAATTGCTGCCCTCCTCTTTCCATGTCTGCTACTTGCCAGAGACCTGTTAGGATTTTGGATATCTTTAGGTTCGGTGCTAGTGCTGTTTTATTCATTTAAATACGCTATTTAGTGTTCTCTACAATTCAGACAATGTTATTTTTTTGACGCTGAGAGACGCTGACTATTATGACTTTTTTATGTTTTCCGCTCTAGCATTGAACACGTTAGAAAAGAAAAACATAAAAAATCATAACTTCAAACAGCGTCTCTCAGCGTCAAAAAAAACTTTATCCTTCTATTCTTAAACATACATTACTCTTCTGGCAATTCATCAAATAACTTATCTAAATCTACTCCCTGAGCTTTTAATTTACCCAACTGACTAAAATAAATCATCGACGCCAATCCCATCACAATTAACCATACAGGCGTCGAATGAAAATACCAAACTGTTACATCTGCCTGCAAATCTTTCCAAACATGAATAATTAAAAACCCAGCTAAGAATAGTACTCCTACCCATGCTAAAACCTTTCTTAAACTACTAGATGTCAGCACTTTAATATTTTTAGCAATAGCAGGATTCTTCTTTGGCAAATAAATCAAGGTCAAACACATCAATAAAAAATTGACCAACATACTCGTTACCATAATGTCTATACCTAAGAAGAAATCACTGGCGAAATGACTACCTAAAATACCTATCGTTGCCATCATTCCACTTAAGAACAAAGCAGTTTTGGGTGTTTGGGTCTGCGAATCAATTTGAGCAATTCGCTTTGGGAAAATACCATCTTCTGCCCATGCAAATAGCAGTCTAGAAACAGACAACAGCATAGCAGGTAAATCATTGATCAAAGCAATTGCAGCACCTGCTATAATCGCTACACCCCAAGTTGGAGACAGTAAATAACTGAATAGACCTGGTGCTGAAATATCTTTGTCAGCCGCCTCTGCCGCTATAAATTGCCAAGGTACCGCATGATAAATTGCTGCGGTAAAAATGAAGTAAAATGCACCTACGCCTAAAACAGCAATAGCTATAGCACGTGGTAATAATTTTTCTGGATTTTTAGCCTCTCCGCCTGCTTGGGCAATCGAATCAAAGCCAATAAAACTAGAAAATAAAACCGCTGCTGCTGCCAAAAAAGTACTAAAATCAAAAGTGGCTATAATATCTGTTAGTGCTACTCTACCTTCTTTTTCTTGTAAAGCGGCTGCAAAATCTTCATGATTAAAACTAAACCCTGCAAAAATGACAATCGCTCCCAAACCAAACATTAAAACCATTAATGGAATTAAAGTCCGTTCATAAAATTTCAAACCTCGCATATTGATGCCTACAAAAGTCCATAACAAGGCGAGTGCTAAAGTGACTCTTACCCAACCTTCACTCAACCAATTAGCGGTACTTTCCCAATTTAAAGCATCGGCGATGTCTCGAAAAAATGGAATAATCACATAGCAGATTACCCCTATGACAATCGACAAACCAAACCACTGCGCAAAACTTGCCACAAAACCCCAATAGGGATGCAATCCTCGACTGGCAAAAATATAACTGCCTCCTGCCCTTGGCATGGCAGAGGATAAACTTGCGTAGGCAAAAGCGGCTAATAGCGCTGGAATTGCTGCGAGTAAAAAGGCGGGTAAAACGTATGGTCCGATACCTGGCACATTTCGCTGGATCATGATGGGCACTACGTATACGGATGCGCCTAGCATGGAACAGATGCCTGTGGCAGCTAGGCTTAGTAGGCCTAACTTTCTGGAGAGATTGGTTTTATTTTTTTGTTGGTTCATCGTTTTTTAGTAAAAGGACTTTAAATTTCAAACAACTCATTGATAGTCACTACGTTTTGAATAGTATCCAAATGTTCTTCTGCTTGTTTCAATCCGTAAGTCGTCACTAAAGTCGTTAGTACTGATTTTCGAGTACCTGTAACAGCGGCAAAAGTAGATAATCTATCTTGTAGCAAGTTTTTATAGGATGATGTTAACCTAAACTCTGAGTTCGAAAATTTAATTTCACAAAGATTAATGATGTCATCTGCTCTGTCTACTAATAAATCAATTTGAATTCCAGAATAATCTTCATTTCCTAAAAAAAGAAAGCTAGAAAATTCATGTATAATATACTCTATCCCTAAAGATTTAGCGATTTGGCGTTGGTGAATCAAGCAGATATTTTCAAAAGCATAACCACTCCATACTTGATATTCTGGTTTAGTAAATAATTTCAAAAAAATACCTTTTTGATTGCTCAAATTCCTTTTGATCATTAATTTGAGATAAAAAAGAGAAAAATTATCTGTCAACCTGTAAAGCGTTCCCTTTTTCTTATTTCCGTAAGGCAACCAAGTTTTAATAAAAGCTGATTTCTCTAATTCGCCTAATATTCGGGTAAGACTCCCGCCATTTTGCAAACCACTTAATTTGGCTATTTCATTTCGAGATAGACCTTTCCATTTTGAGGCTAATGCTTTAACAACCGCAATATGGTTTTCTGCCTTGTCAAATAGGGAGATATAAATCCTATCAAACTCGTTTCTTAAAAATCCTAATGAATCAAAACATAATCTATCAATATTTTGAGGAATACTCTGACTCGGTCTCAACATTTCCAAATAGTATGGAATTCCCCCTAATGCCATATATAATTGAATAATTTGATAGTGGTTGGCTTTTATTTTTTTTGCTTTTAGAAATGTTGCTGTTTCTGAAAGATTAAAAGGTTGGAGCGGGATATACTGAGTCACTCGATTATGTAAACTTCCCTTATTATTCAATACTTTGTTTATCATCCATGAGGCAGCAGAACCACAAACTACTAAAAGTACATTATTATAAGCTGCCCAATCGTTCCAAAAATGTCCTAACATCCCTAAAAATTTTGACCTGCGGGTAGCGATCCAAGGTAACTCATCTAAAAATATGACTTTCTTCTTTTTACTTTTTTTAGCTATCAAATATTGCTTGAGCATTGAAAAAGCACTCTTCCAACTAGTTGGTCTTGCTATTGGCATTCCGTTATAGCCAAAATCGGATAACTTATCTCCAAAATTTTCAAGTTGGTCATCCATATTTCCTTCTTGGATGCCCGTCATTTCAAAATCTAAATGCTTGCCTAAAACCTTTTTTATTAAAAAAGTCTTTCCTACCCTTCTTCTACCATAAACTACCACCAATTCTGATCGTTTAGAAGTTAAAGCATCCGTTAATATATTTTTCTGTTCTACTCTTCCAACTAACATGTTTTTAATTTTATATTTGGCTAAATCTATCTAAAATTACCACATTTAGCCAAATATAACAAGTTTATATTTGGCTAAATGTCCCTAAAAAAAGTACATTTAGCCAAATATAAAATACAACCACTACTTTATCCAAGCCTAAACACCTAATAATCAAGTACTTAAAAAATTAAGGTGTATTTTCAAAACGCTCGCCAGAAGACGAGCAGGTTGGCTCATCGTTGTTTACTAAAATAGGGAAATAGGTTGTACGGATTTAGCGGATTAATTTGATTTTACGGATTTTAAACTAAGATAAAAATCCGTATTCAATCCGCTTGATCCGCCTAATCCGTACAACCTATTTCGAATAAGGTCTCTTTTTATAGGTATTCAAAAATATTACGCTCGCCGAATGAATTCGCCAGTACTCTTTACGCTCCGCCCGTCTTCTTCCGCTCCACAATTTTCACTTCACTTTTAGCCTTCGTCAACAAGCGATTAATCGACTCAATATCCGTAGTCAACATCTCCCGATATAACTGATTTTGCTTAGTCAATCGACCATTCAAAATCTTAGATACTTCTACTTGTTGATCGGTCGGAGGATAATCCGCACTAGCCGTTCCAACTTCGTGTGCCAATGCCAATAAACGACCATACAATTTAATCGGATTTCGGAAAGCATCTTCTCTCGCTCCCGTTAAATTGATGTCGTATAACTCCCCTTCTATTTGCAATAGTTTTGATTCTAAATCATTGATTTTTTGTA
>CALDTJ010000358.1 GCA_937924145.1 uncultured Saprospiraceae bacterium | reverse complement strand
GTTTGAGGTCCTTTTTCTGCTGATTGACAGCTCACTAATAGCGCAAATACCGCTAGAAAAGAAAGAAAGAAATTGGTTCTTCTTGTCATGATGGAAATAATTAAATGGTTTGTATTTGAAATCAATTTTGTCAAGGCGTTTAGACTATCACCTTTTAGTAACGAGCAAATAATAAATGCTGCCTTTGGAACTAGAGATTTTGTTCTATGACTAGGCATTTTTGTTAGGAATAGCACCGCTATTGCTAACAAAAATAACGAAGTCATAGGGCAAAAGATCAGTTCCTAAATGCATTAGTTATTTTTTACTCGTTACTTAGCAGCATAAATATACGAAATAGTATTCTGATAATATATCTTGTGCTTTATTTTTTAAAATCAAGTCCATATAACCAAACACACCACAATCAAGAACCGTATAAATAAGTAATGCGGCTCAATTAATCGGATAATTTATAGCTATCTTTTTCTGCTATTTTTCACCAAAAAATAAATCAATAGCGGTGCTATTCATTGATTTTTTGGCAAAAACTATCAAAAAAATCTTAGCTCTAAATTTTACCCGATTAATCAATCCGTATTACTTACAAAAGAGAAAACTCGACCGAAAAAACAAAACCCAACAACTTTCAAAGACTATGCGTATTTTGGTTTGCTCTCTCTTATTGGTTTGTTTTCAAACAGCTTTTGGTCAAGTACCGCCTTATTGGACACTTATGAGTAGTGAGCAAAATAAGGGCTCTACCATTTCATCCGAAAGCTATTTTCAGCTCAATCATGAAAGTTTACAAAAGCGATTAATAAAAGCACCAACAAAGGGAATCGCTAAAGATAGTCCAACAAAAACCTTCCTTTCCTTTCCTACTCCCGACGGTCAATTTCAAGAATTTTTAATAGAAGAAACTAGTAATTTTCATCCAGATTTAGCAGCAGCCTTCCCCTTAATTAAGACCTATAAAGGGAGAAATACTGCAAATCCAACCAATACTATTCGATTTTCCATAAATCCCAATGGCATCTCCGCCATGATTCAAACCGGTAACGGACCACCTGTATTTATTGATAAAAAAAATAAGACACCTGATCAAATTTATCAAGTCTATTTTAAAAAGGCTAAAGCAGCAACACCATTTGCCTGTAAGGTGCTAGAAATGGCAAATAAGGAACTAACTAATAATGAAAATTCAAGAAATCATGGGGCAGATTGCCAGTTAAGAACATTTAGACTAGCCTTAGCCTGTACAGGGGAATATGCCGAATATCATGGAGGAAATACGGCAGATGTTTTAGCGGCTATGAATGAGACTTTGACGATTATCAACGGAATTTTTGAAAGAGATCTCGCCGTCCGTTTAGAGTTGATTCCAGAAACGACTGCTTTAATTTTTCTAGATAAAGACAGCGATCCCTATACCAATACCGAATTGGCAACCATGTTGGGTGAAAATCAGATGGAATGTGATACCAAAATAGGAGTTGATAATTATGACATTGGACATGTATTTGGAACGGGTTCAGGAGGTGTCGCTTTTTTGGGAGTAGTCTGCGAACAAGGGTTTAAAGCAAGCGGTGCAACAGGATTTTTTAGACCAGAAGGACCGACTTTTGCCATAGATTTAGTTGCTCATGAAATAGGCCATCAATTTGGCGCACAGCATACCTTCAATGGCGATCAAGTCGCTTGTGCAGGGAGTAATCGAAGTTCGGAAACATCGGTTGAACCAGGTAGCGGCTCTACTATTATGAGTTATGCAGGGATTTGTCCACCACAGAATGTCCAAGGCAATTCAGATGAATATTTTCATGCCATCAGTCTACAACAAATGAGAAATGAAATAAATAATGATGGTGACTGTGCAGAAATGCCAGCCGATTTTAATAATACTGCTCCTGTCATAGCACCCAAGCCAATAGTGCATCATATACCTAAAGCTACGCCTTTTGCGCTGACTATGACCGCCAGTGACCAGGAAAATAACTCCTTGACTTATACGTGGGAGCAAATGGATAAAGAAATTGCGCCGCAACCTCCACTTCCAACGAATGAGGCTGGGCCATCTTTTAGAAGTTTATCACCTAGTGAATCTGCTACTCGATATTTTCCAAATTTGAATGATTTGGTAAAAAATATTGCTCCTCGCTGGGAAGTTTTGCCTAGTGTTGCTCGAACCATGAATTTTAGAGGAACGGTGAGGGATAATTACATTGTAGGTGGATGTACGGAGGAGCTAGATATTCAGATTGAAGTTGAAAATGGTGTACCCTTTGAGGTGATAACGCCTAATAACAAAATTATCTGGGAAGCTGGCACTCAAAAGGAAGTTAATTGGACGGTAGGGGCAACCAATCGTATGCCCATCAATACCCAAGAAGTAACTATACTATTATCAATTGATGGAGGATTTACTTATCCTACGGTTCTAGCAGAGCAGGTGCCAAATACAGGGAATACAACCGTTTTAGTTCCTAATTTGGTAACGAGTCAGGCTAGAATTATGGTGAGGGCTTTTGATAATATTTTCTTTGATATTTCTAATGAGGATTTTGAAATCACTAAACCCACTGACGATTTTGAGGTGATGGTTGCCGCACAGCAGGAAGTTTGTGTGCCAAATATGGCAATATTTGATATTCAGATTGGAGAAACTGGCAATTTTACAGCCCCGATTGATTTGTCTCTTTCGGGATTACCCAATGGTATTACAGCTATTTTTTCTAATGAAACGACAGTTGCTCCAAGTACTGTTAGCTTGAGCTTATCCAACTTTGCTGAGATCTCAGGTAAGACGGAATTCACACTAATTGCCAAAAGTGGAAACAGCGAAAAAACTAGAACCTTATCTGTAATTGTCTCTAACGGTTTGCCCATCCAACCAGTTTTATTAACTCCTTTAGCCAATGCTGGAAATGTAGCTTTAAAACCTATTTTGGAGTGGACATCGAACCCAGAGGTATTGAGGTATCAATTAGAATTATCTACAGATGTTGAATTTATAGCTTCCAATACATCGACCCATTTGGTAAATAATAACACCTTTGAGTTGCCTACTAATCTTAATAATGCAACCAAATATTTTTGGAGAGTCAGAGGCGAGAATGCCTGTGGAGTAGGGGCGTATTCCGATATTTTTACTTTTGAAACGGCTAATGAAATCTGTGGAACATTCGCGCCAAATGATTTGCCTAAAAACATTCCTAGTTTATTTCGATCAACCGTTCCATCGGAAATAACAATTACCGATAAAGGAAAATTGATCGACCTTCGTATTAAAAATCTGAGGGTCAGCCACACATTTATTGGAGACTTAGATATTGAATTGGAAAGCCCAAATGGTACGGTTATCCAATTGGTATCTAAGGTATGTAGTGCAGATAGAAATTTGGAATTGAGTTTTGATGATACGGCTTCCAATACTTACGAAGAAATCCCTTGTCCACCTACCTCGGACGATTCTTTCCAATCATTTAGTAAATTATCTGCGTTCAAAGGAGAGGAGATTCAGGGTATATGGCAACTACGAGTCATTGATACAGAATTATTAGATGGTGGTGATTTTGAGCATTGGGAAATGGAAATTTGTTATCAAAAAGAAAAATCTCTAGGCTTAGTGTCGAACAAAGAGATGGTCAGTTGTTTTGGAGAAGCGGACGGTCAATTGTCCGTAGTACCTGAGGGCGGAACAGGGAATTATCAATATGCTTGGAGTACAGGAGACTCGACTGCTACGGTGTCAGGTTTGAGTGCTGGCACCTATACGGTGACTATTTTTGATGGAGAAAGCAGCATGGATACCACTTTGATGATTGAGGAACCAGCTGCTTTAAATATCACCACAAGTATTGTACAAGATGGTTGTATTGGCTTGAATAATGGACAGATCGCTGCCCAAATTAGTGGAGGTATTGAACCCTATAATTTTCAATGGTCCAACGGTGCAGTATCTACAAATTTGACCAGTTTGAATAGTGGAAATTATGAACTAACCATTACAGATGGAATTGGGTGTACCAAAGTAGCCTCCCAAGAAATTTTAGTTTATCCATCGGTGGAATTTTCGATAAGTAGCGTAGAAAACCCTAGCTGTCCAGAGGATTCTACTGGAAGCATCGTTCTAAACGTTTTGAGTGATAATCTAGTATTTAGTTGGCCTAATGGCTTAATAGGTGCTAATCAAAGTAACTTATCTATTGGTACTTATATGGTGACGGCAACGGATGAAAATGGCTGTACAAGTGTAGAAGAAGTCGCTATTAGCAGCGTACCTGATACGACCAAACCAGTGTTAAATCTTGCGAATCCAATAGTCTATTTAGATGAAGATGGGATGGCAAATATAACCGCTGCCGATTTTGATAATGGAAGTTTTGATAACTGTGGAACGGTTGATTTGCAAGTAAGTCAAAATAGCTTTAGTTGTCAAAATATAGGTTCTCAATCGTTATTCATAGAGGGAACGGATGCTTCGGGCAATAATACTCTAGCGGAATTGTCGATACAGATAATGGATACCTTTCCTCCCGTTTTCGAATGTCTAGAGGAGCTTTTTATCAATGATTGCCAAGCCCTAACGGAAAGTGATTATCCTACAGCTACTGATAATTGTGGTAATGTGGAAGTAGCTCTATTACAAGCTAGTGATGGTGGATTTTCCAGTAATCCAGAGATACTTTCTTTTCAAGCAATAGATAGAAATGGAAATGAGAGTTATTGTTATGTTTCTTTTCGGCAGGAAAATAGTTTGGCTGCGGATGTTCGGGTAATCGACCCTGCCTGTACAGGAGAAAATAGTGGAAGTGCAACTGTTACGGCAATAAATGGACAAGCCCCCTATACTTACCAATGGAGTGATGGAAACAACCAAACGGCAGCTTTGGCAACGGATTTAACGAGTGGATCGTATGAAGTCACTATTACTGATAATTCAGGTTGTCAAATTATAGAGGAAGTGAACGTTCTAGAGCCTTTTCCAATTGGGCTTTTAGATACAGAAATCACAGATGAAATCAATGGTGGAGCAAATGGAAGTATCCGTATTAATCCACTTGGGGGAACGGGAGATTTGACTATTTCATGGTTTAAAGCAGATAGTTTAATCGGAAATGATTTAGTTCTAGAAAATCTATCGGCAGGGGAGTACGAAGTGCAAATTAGTGATGAAAGGAATTGTTTATTTACAAAAAAAATGACGGTTGGTTTATTGACCAATACGACTGATTTTTCTTTTGTTGAAAATATTAATTTATACCCAAATCCAACGGATGGCCTACTCAATTTAACCATTGATTTATCGACACCTCAACCTTTTTCCATTACCGTTTATAATTTATTGGGCGAAGCAATCATCCTTCCATTTGAAAATCAACCTACCAAATCAGCCTACCAACTGGATTTATCTACTTTTGAAAATGGAGTTTATTTTGTACAATTGAGTTTTGAGGAAGGTATTTTATCTAAGAAAATTATGGTGCTTAAATGAGTTGGGCTAGCTATCTTTTTAAAAACTTAATTTTCCCTTGAAAATTCAGTTTTTAAAATAGCTAACCTAACTCTTGGACCTTCAAAGAATCAGATTCAAAATTCCTATTTACTACAAAAGGCACAGTAGGTCACAAAAGAAGAGAAATTAGCTTTTGTGGATTCCTTTTGTGTACTTTTGGTTCTTTTGTGGTTCAAGGAATATGTTCATTCAAGCCTTTTCATATTGTAAGAAAACTTGTCTAATTAAAGTTAGGTTAGCAGTTTTAAGGCAATAAATTCTATCGAACTTATTTTCTTAAAAGACTGCTAACCCAACCTCAGGGATAGCCTAATGTTTAATAATTATCGGATTAGGCGTATTATTGCTGAAAGAAAGTAAAAAACTATGACCGTAACTTTAATAGGCGCTGGAAATGTAGGATTTCACTTAGGCAATAGATTATTCAAAAAAGGAATAGTCGTCAGAGAAGTCTATAGTCGAAATTTGGAAAACGCAGCCCATTTAGCCAATAAAATAAAGGCAAAAGCAATCAATGACTTAGCCAAAATTAGCCCAGCATCAGATTTATACATTATCGCAGTCAAAGATGATGCAATAGCTTCAGTCAGTGAACAGTTAAGTCAAGTGGAAGGAATGAGGGAAAACTTAGTGGTTCACACATCAGGAGCAGCAGCAAGTAGCAATATTTCCAATTATTTTAAGAATTATGGCGTATTTTATCCACTTCAAAGTTTTTCAAAAACTCGGAAAGTAGCCTTTTCAACGATTCCAATTTGTATAGAAGCAGGTCGAAAAAAAGACCGTAAATTATTACGAAAATTAGGAAATAAAATTAGTCAAAAGGTTGCTCGCATATCAGATACGGAAAGAGCTATTTTACATGTGGCAGCCGTGATTGTCAATAATTTTACCAATCACCTTTTTCATATTGGTCAGACCATTACGGAGAAAGAACAAATTGACTTTGACTTATTAAAGCCATTGATACAGGAAACGCTTTTGAAAATCGAAAACTTACCGCCCTATGAGATGCAAACAGGGCCTGCTCGCAGAAATGACAAAAAAACTATTAAAAAGCATCTTAAATACTTACAGAAGTTCCCCGAATATGCTCAACTTTACACTTTATTAACCAAAAGTATACAAGATGCGTATCGTCGGTGACATTCCACATCCTTCTCTAAAAATTACTATTTTTCTACACGATAGTAAATATTCCGTGAAATTTGAATCAGGACTCTATGAAATGACCTATAAGTTTAGAAGTGGCGATGAATTGAATACTGTAGAAGATATAAAAACAATTGTCGATGCTCAATTTATCCAAGCCGTAATGGAGTCTTTGCCAAAGATGCACCAGCAAAAATTAGGTGCCGTTAATAGATGGTTGCAAGAGAAAGAGGCGTTAGATTTTGAGGAAATTATATAGCACAGTGGGCAGTGAAGCAGTAGGCAGTTCTTGCTACCTGAAAAGACTAAATTAACAGATGGGCAAATAAGCAATTAGAGGGCGATATTTCTAGTCTCCAGACTAGAAACCCGCCCGCCAGAAGGCATTCGGGCTGGTCCATATTTGCTGGTCTCCAGACCAGCGTTGTCGTCGGGAGACGACTTCAATAGGAGGTTCAAGTCTGGTGCCGATAGCTATCGGCATGAACCATCGAAACCACATTTGGTCATCTGTGTCGGGCAGTGAAGCAGTAGGCAGTTCTTACTACCCATACTTTGCTATCTCTATGGGCTTACTCCGTCCTTTGACCATCACTTTATCAAATACTTTAGGTAGATTCATCGCAGTCGGTAGGCGTTCTACGACCTCTCTAGAAATAATGAGCGAACTGCCATATTGTTTATTCAATTGTTCTAATCTTGAGGCAATAATTACGGTGTTTCCAGTAACTAAATATTGCTTTCGGGTCTTTGTACCAACGTTTCCTGCAACTACATTTCCTGCATGTAAACCAATGCCAATTTTAGTGGCAGGAATTTGTCCCGTTCGACTTTTTTCTCTGACCATTTGCATGATTTCAACCGCTGCTTTATAGGCTTGTAAGCAATCGTTACCAGCAGAAATAGGTGCGCCAAAAGTTGCCATAAACCCGTCTCCTAAAACAGTATTCACAATGCCTTTATGTTCAATGACTTTTTCCATCATGAATCCTAAGACATTGTTTTGATACTCAATAATTTCTTCGGGTGTTTTAGACTCTACAAAAGGGGTGAAATTTCGAATGTCTAGGAACATAATACAAACAAAACGACGCTCATGTTTAGTGGTCGTAGCTCCATCCGATGCCATCAATTCGGCTGCTACAGCTCCAGATACCTGCTGGTCGAGTAGCCCTTTAATTTTCTGTTCAGCTAGTTTCAATTCCTCCTGTGCTTCTGCTAATTCATCATAGGCGACTGCCAATTTTTTATGGTCTTTTTTCTTACTTCGATACATAAAAAAGGTCGAAAAAAGGAGTAAGCCCAAAATCGCTAATCCTCCATAAAGTTTTAGTTGGTCTTTTTCCTTTTTTTCTATTTCTAACTGCTTGGCGGCTAGGAGATTTTTTTGTTCTTCTAAATTCTTTTTTAGAGATGCTGCCTTTTCTTCGTCTTCTCGACTTTTTCGTTTAGTATTTCTTATTTCTCTTTTTAATGCAGCTAATTCTTTCTCACTTTTTCCTATTCTTTCTGCCTCTCGCAGTCTGGCCTCATCTTCGGCCAATTTCTTTTTCATATCTGCTGCAGCTTTCTGTTGTCTAGCAAACTCCTCTTCCTGTTTTTTAATTTGAGCAGAAATAACGGATACCTGTGGAGTAGGTGGAGGTGTAGAAACTACAGGTGGTTTGGGAGTGGTAGTCGGCGTTGGTAAAATCACAGGCGGTGCTTCTTTTACCGTCTTGACATCCAGATTTTTTTCTAAATTTCTAATTTTAGTGTCGATTTTTCGCATACCTGCTCCATCACCCAATTCCCTCATTTTTTCTTTTATACTTGGTAAGATCGCCAAAGCACCATCGTAATCATTCAATTTGGCAGCCATCAAATCAGCTATTTTAGTTTGATATTCCACCCATTTTTCCCAATTTTGTTGACTAGCAAAACCGTCTACTACTTTTTTGTAATGGTGAATAGCTTCGGCATAATTTCTTTTGCTTTCAGCAGCCCGTCCTTTTTCTAAATCCACTAAAATTTCCGCTTGATTGATCCCTTTATTAACGGTTGTAGAAATGCCTTTTCCAATTTTGTCTAATCTATCTTTTAGTTTTTTCTTTTCCTTTCTTTCTGGTTGGTATCCTTCTTGATCGATCAGAAAGGCTTCTATTTTCGTATTAACACCGACTAATAGTTGTCTAAATTTTAAACTATTCTGCCTATCTTCATACTTCTCTAATTCCTCCATCCATTCTTCGCTCACCTCATAGGGAATATTCAAAGTTTTGACAACTTGTTTAATACTGTCCAATGGGGTTTGAGCAGATCTACTTGCCTCAGCGTTTAAACTAAAAATTAGGCAAAATAGCGAGATAGAGAAGTATCTAATTATGTCGAAATTTGAATTCATTAACTGTTATGTCGAGTAGGAATTTTTAAATTAAACAAAGGTATAATATAAACGGATAAGTTGGGGGAATGGTTGCCATACTAGTTGCTAGTTACTGGTTTCTGGTTGCTTAGCCAAACTAGCAACCAGCAACTAGCAACTGGCAATCAGCCAACCTATTTCCGTTTCTTCACCTTCCCTTTCTTTACTTCAATAGTCCGTCTATTGCTAAAACCACCTTCCGTATGCTGTCGATTGACCCCTGTTACGAAGTAAGTATAGTTTTGACCTTCTACGTAGTCAGGATCATAAACGGTATAGTTTTGCTTAGAATCAAACTCTGTTATTTTTAAAATATTATTTGGATCGTCGATATCTCCAATTTTGTCGTCTGAAAATTTATAAACCACATAATAGTAGGGTTTATTTCTAGGCGTATATTCTTTTGTTTTTCTTAAAAAGCCGAATAATCCACCTTTCTTCTTTTTCCCATGCCAACTTATTTTTAATCCATAATCTGACATTTTTACCTTCTTCAAATTTGGAGCCTTGTTTAAGGTTAAATTTAGGAATTTCATTTCAGGGTGCATCACAGGCTTTGCATAAAGTTGTGCCAAGGAGTCCGCAAGATTTAGCGGGTTATTCCGAATGGATTTTGCACTAAAATAAATGCTTCCTTGAGTATTAAATACTTCTCGATTTAACCTTACCTGTTTCGGAATTTCACTAGGATTTAACCAATCTAAATTTTTAGGATCCCCTACTTTATAAGCAGCATGACCAATATATAAATTTCTACCAAAAGCATTTTTTGCCCACCAATCTACGAGGGTCTGATGATCCGCCACCGAGAACCCAATATGCCAATACAATTGCGGAACGATGTAGTCAATCCATTCATTTCGCATCCACTTTAGGACGTCCGCATATAAATCATCATAGCAAGTTTGTCCAGCACGGGTATTGCTACCAAAAGTAGGATCAACAGATTTATTTCTCCAAACACCAAACGGACTAATGCCAAATTGTACGTGAGGTTTGGTCGCTTTGATCTTTTCGGAAACCTGTTGAATTAACAAATCCACATTTTGTCGTCGCCAATCTTCTATATTACTTAGTGCGCCTTTCGTTGCTTCAAAATCTACTAAATCAGGGTAGGGTAGTCCTTGTATTTTATAAGGGTAGAAGTAGTCATCAAAATGGATCGCATCGACATCATAATTACGCACGATTTCTTCAATCACATTTGTAATATGATCCCTAACTTCATGTCTATGAGGTTTGAAATAGAATCTTTTGCCATATTGAACTAACCAGTCTCTATGTTGATTAAAAATATGATTATCCGCTAAATTGGTCGTATCCAAATTGAACGTTGCTCGATAAGGATTCAACCAAGCATGAAACTCCATCCCTCTTTTATGAGCCTCTTCAATCATAAACTCTAATGGATCATACTCAGCAGGTTCAGGGGCTAATCCTTGAGTGCCAGTAAGGTACGCTGACCAAGGTTCATAAGAAGACTTGTAAAAAGCATCTGCGGAGGGCCGAACTTGAAAAACAACTGCATTGATGCCCATTTTTTTAAAATCTTCGAGCATATTGATGTACTCATATTTTTGTACACCAGTATTTTTTGCAGCTGTTGGCGGGTAATCTATATTTACAATTGTTGCCACCCATACACCTCTAAATTCTCTTTTGAGTAAATTGTCTTGTGCAAAGAGTGACTGCGTTATAAAAAATAGAACAAGGGTGAAAATTAGGTTTCTCATAGGTTTATCTAGTTGTGTTTTAGTACAGGCAACATCAATATATGATTTAGTCACCAAAATCTAAGCCTAAAGGTAAAATGTAAAGTCAGAAATATAAAGAATAATAGGGAGGTTTATCAGAATGATGACCAAATTACCAAAAAATAAGATAAAAATTAAGGGAAATGAAAGAAGGTTGGTTGGAGTAGTAAAGATTCCTACACTCCAGAAGGGAAGAGGAGTGTAGGAAGACTAAACATACTATGAGAAAACTGTTACAAATATAGTCACTCATATTAGATATTGCAATATACATTTCTTGTTTTGGTACGATGTTTTACTAACTGGTATACTCTATTTAGTATTTGGTAAATCGAAGTTCCTACAAATCTTTTTAGAGTGCTATTTTTTACTTTTTTTATAAAAAAGGATGCTTGACTATTATTAATAAATAACAAATATTTTAGATATGTATCTGGTTGTAAATTAATTTATCATGTGAAATTTACGAATTTAGATGTTGATAATCTGCTTCTACTGTTTCCCATAAAATAAGAAAACCCATCTGTGTTCTTCGATTAGAACTCAGATGGGTTTTTAGATGATCTATATGGCTATATTAGCTATGCTATTTTGATTACTTGTACTTAATAGACTTATCAAAAGGCAATTTGAATTGGTAAGCCAAATCTTGATCTCTAGATTCATCGACAATATCTAAACCGTAGACGACTTCTCTAGGGTCACCTTGCGTCAAAGTACCAAACATACGATCCCAGATAGATAGGATATTTCCAAAATTGGAATCCGTCCAAGGCAATTCTCTATGGTGGTGGAATTTATGCATATTTGGCGTTACAAAAACATAGCCGATAATCTTATCTAACTTCATTGGGATAAAAATATTGGCGTGCGAAGTATAGGCGAAAAATACCGTTAATATTCTATAAAATAGATAGAACGCTAATGGAATACCAAAGATTAAAACAGCAATTAAAGCGAATAATTCTCTAAACATATAGTCAATAGGATGATGCCTAGTCGCAGAAGTCACATCGACTTGAGTATCACTGTGATGAACCAAGTGAAACCGCCACATAAAATTCACTTTATGCAACATAAAATGCACTAAATACTGAGCAAAAAAGTCCAACGCTGCCACCGCGATTAACAATTCCGCCCATATTGGTAAATCCACTAAATGAAGTAGGCCAAATTGACTTTCAGCGACCCAAAGGAATACGCCGACTGTCGCTAAACCAAATAATACATTAATAGCCATTTCTATGGATAAAAACACAAAATTTCTACTTGCATGTTTCCATTTTTTATAACTAAAGTTCATCAAGGGAATGCCTAGTTCGATAATCCAACTGATAGAGATACACGTAATGACCCAAAGGAATTTTTGCCAACTTGGCATCGTCTCAAAGAAATTCAAAAAACTTTCCATAAAATAAGATTTAGATTTATTTATAACTTGCTACAATAGGGTAATAGGTTGTACGGATTTAACGGATTAGGCGGATTTTGCAATCTGCTCAAACTACCTATTTTACCTATTTTGTCGCTGAAAATTTTGAAATAATTTATAGACTCAGATCGAATTCTATATTTTTATTATGCACAAGATAATAAAACACCAAAATTTTTCTGTTGATCTTTTGTAATTTTTCTATTCTAAGTAACGAGTAAAAAACAACTAATGCATTTAGGAGCTGATCTTTTGCCCAAAGACGTCGTTATTTTTTTGAGGAATAGCGATGCTATTCTTCAAAAAAATGCCTAGTCTTAGAACAAAATCTCTAACTCCAAATGCAC
>CALDTJ010000357.1 GCA_937924145.1 uncultured Saprospiraceae bacterium | reverse complement strand
GTCAAAGTTTACTTACGAGTAACCGATAAGCAGGGCAATCAAAACATTTGCTGGATGACCGTAAATGTCGAAGATAAGATTGCTCCAATTTGTGCTGATTTACCTGATATGACAGGTACTTGCGACGAAGGACACGCTGGCAATGGATTAACAGCAACAGATACGAATGAAAATGGCAAAATGGATGAGACGGAATGGGTGGATATGACTGCTGAACAAGCAGCTGATTTCAACACCAAATACGGTAATCCTGATTGTACAGATAATGTGGCTTGTGGTGGTTTAGTCATCGAGCAACAATATCAATTCATTGAAAAAAGTTGTGGCATTGCAACCATCAAGCGTCGATACCGAGCAATTGATTGGGATGGTGAGGGACGTACCTCTAATTGGTCTGAACAAACAATTCGCATCGAATCTAAAGCCAATTGGTCGATTACTTTACCTGCTGATTGGAAAGGCACTTGTGGAGAGGAGGTTCCTGCATCGACTGTAGAAATCATCAATGGAGCTTGTGATTTAATGGCTTATGAGGTGGAAGAAAAAACTTTTACCAGCGTGGAAGATGCTTGTCTGAAAGTTGTTAGAACTTTCACCATCATTAACTGGTGTAAATATGAGGCTGGACAAGATGCTGTTACGATTACAAGAGTTGAAAATCAACATGGTTTAGTGACAGAATCAAGTACAATTACCTCAGAAGGGTATGAAAATGTAGGGAAGTTAGAATATGTACAAATATTGAAATTACAAGATGATACGGCACCAATTATTACCCTTGGCAATGTAGAAACTTGCATCAATAGTGAGGCTTGTAGTGAAACTAAACGTTTTGCCATCACCGCAAAAGATTGCAATGATGCCGCTACCCTAGCCTTAAATTACCAATGGATTTTAAGCACAGATGGAACACAGTTGGCTACAGGAGAAGGGTCTTTCTTCGAGGCAACGGTTGTACCAAAAGTAGCTTACGAGGTCCAGTGGACAGTAACTGATAATTGTGGAAACACTGCTTGGAAAAAGGAAACTTATGAATTCTGGGATTGCAAAAAACCTTCGCCTTACTGCTTAAACGGAGTAGCGATTGAGTTAATGGAATCTGGAAGGGTACAAGTTTGGGCAAGTGATATTGAGCAGAAGCGTTTTGATAATTGTACTGCTGAAGATAAATTATCGTTCAGAATCTACCACGCATCATTAGGCGATGCACCAACAGACTTAGCAGGCGTACAAGCACTTCCAGAAGTGATTGACTTCAACTGTACGACTTTGGGCACACAAACGGTGAACCTATACGTCATTGACGAGGAAGGCAATTGGGATTTCTGTACAACTTACGTGATTGTTCAAGACAACATGAATGCTTGCGGAAATGCACAAGAGATGGCAGTAGTTAGTGGTACAATTGCTGATTGGAAAAACAATACAGTAGAAGACGTGATGGTACACGCCATGAACGATATGCAAATGATGACTCAAGAAGATGGACAATTCGATTTCGGATTGGAAATGTATAAAGATTATACGATCCAACCAGAAAAGAACGATCGACCGTTGAACGGAGTTAGTACGTTTGACTTAGTCTTAATTTCTAAGCACATTTTAGGCATACAACAATTTGAGAATCCGTATCAAATGATTGCTGCCGATGTGAACGGGTCAGGTACGATTACCGCTTTCGATATGGTACAAACTCGACAGTTGATTTTAAATATCACTAAAGAATTTACCAATAGTCCAAGTTGGAGATTTGTAGATGCAACTTACGAGTTCACCACGAATACGCCAATGGCGGAGGCATATCCACAAGTAACGCAAGTTGCTGATTTGCGACACAACATGATAGTAGACTTCGTAGCCATCAAAGTAGGTGATGTCAACGGCAATGCTAGACCAAACAGTTTAGCTGTTGCAGAAGATAGAACTACCACTAATACTTTTGAAATCTCTACAGAAGATAAAGTATTGAAAGCGGGAGAAACGTACAGCATAGCGTTCAGTACAAAGCAATTAGCTGAAATTCAAGGCTATCAATTCACCTTAGGTTACGAAAACTTGACCGTAGAAAAACTACAAAGTGGCGTAGCAGGAATCGAAAACTTTGGCTTACATAAGATGGAAGAAGGTATGATTACTACGAGTTGGAATCAGTCGGCAGTTGGCAGTGAACAGTTGGCAGTTGGCAGTGAGCAGGGCAACCAACCCGTAACTCGCAACTCACAACCCGTAACTCTTTTCACCATCGACTTTACTGCAGAGAGAAATGGTAAACTAAGCGAACAATTAAACGTTTTGGATCGCCCGACAAGTATCGAAGCTTACGATGCCAATGGAGATTTAATGGACGTTCAATTAACCTTCACTACCCCACTCTACGATCAATTTGAGTTATTCCAGAACACGCCGAATCCATTCCATGATAAGACCATGATTGGATTCTATTTACCAGATGATTCGGAAGTACAATTGATTTTAAGAGATGAAACAGGTCGATTATTAAAGTCGATAAAAGTGGGTAAAAAAGCTGGTTATAATACGATTCAGTTAGATCAAGAAGAATTGACCAACGGATTCATTTATTATCAGTTGACGACCAAGTTCGGTACACAGGCGAAGAAAATGTTGAAACTAAAATAGTATAGTTGGATGATGTGTTTTTAATAAAAATGCATCATCCAAAATGCTATTCCATTTTAAAAATATAAAAAATAATAAAACACATATTTATTTTAACGTAAAAAACTCATTATCAACAACTTAACACACTTTCTTATTTATAAAAAACATCTATCAAAAAGATTGTAATATTAACACCCCCTTCGGCACATTTTTTGAAAATAAGTAAGTATCCCTCCCATTAAAATACTTCAACACTCACATACTATTAAAGTCGTAAACAAAAGGCTACTCCAATTGAGATATAACCACCTTATGATCTAGGTGAGCAGTTTCCCATGTTCAATACATGCCTGTCATCAAAGGAAGAAATATGTTGCGATTGGAGTAAATATGGTTACTCAAATGTTTTAAATGCCGAGCAGAGGTGGGATGCTGCTCGGCAATTTTCCTCGATCAAACAACCAAACATTTAAATATATTAAAGAGTAAGTGCTTGTAAACAGCTATTGTTTAGGCAATTGAATTTTCAATGAATATATTAAATTAATATCTGTATAATAAATATTAATCTTTATGCAAAAAAAAATTTGCTCCAATTGCTTTTTTAATATATCTTTGCTGCACCTAAGCATTGTTAGGTAATTTACTTAACAAAATATTTTTAATTAAAACCTCAGATTCTTTTTAATAAAAAAAACAAAAAAAACTATGACAAAAATTCTTATTGGTATTTACATACCGAACTAAAATTTAAATTAGCAGCGTTTCTCAAACATACTGCTACGTTCGATTCAAATCTCATCTTTTCTCTCAAATTTTCTACTCTCAATTAAAAATTTCTGTGATACACTTCGTTGAACATTAACATTTGTTCAAAATACCATTACCAAAACATATTTTAACGTCCTTATCGTAATAGGGGCAAGCATTTTCGATGGTAACACAGAGTCCAATCTACAAAATTAGTTGTTCCACCAACTTATTTTCTTCACAATTTACTTGATTTTGTATTAAGTGAATCAGTTTTACTATGCCTAAAGGTGTATTTCGCATCAAATTACCTTGATATGTGAATTGATATCCGCATACTATTTCTACACTTTTCAAAATCGCACCAATCAGCTATATGCTGACATCATTCACTATTTAGACTTTTGCGTCTAAGTGGGGCTAAATAGTAATGTATTTACGAAAATAACATTTTCGTTACAGAGGGTCTTCCGACTTATCAACAGCGAAGCTCTATGTTTTTAATAAAAATACACTTTAAAACGACCATTAAAGTGCCTGATTTCTAGCCTCCGATTAAATCTAAAGTATTCACTTCGACTTATCAGAGGCGGAGCTATATAAAATCAAAATTTAATATAACATAATAATTTTATTTAATATAAAAAAGGATACTATATAATTCTCCCACTTATTATTACTAAATAAGCCGATTAAGAAAACTTAAAATTCAAAAGCCCTGATTATGACACAAACTATACTCATATTTTTCGGTTCATTTGTAGTAACCATTTTATTACTTCCTGGAATCATCCAAGTAGTCCAACAAAAATGTTTACAGGACCAGCCAAATTATAGAGCAGCACATCAAGTGAGTACACCAACTATGGGTGGAATAGCTATTTTCGCAGCTATTTTCATCAATCTTTTATTTTGGAATAATGCAGAAATCTTACAAACAAGCAATTATATAGTATTAGGTCTATTCTTTATTTTTTTAGTAGGCATTACAGATGATTTAATAAATTTAAGTCCCATCAAAAAATTATTAGGTCAATCTATCACCGCTGGGCTATTAATCGCATCTGGCATCAAATTGACCAGTCTATACGGTCTAATGGGGATAGAATCTCTGACACCAATCATGAGTTATTGTTGCACATTCCTTTTTATTTTACTAATAATCAATGCACTAAACTTAATAGACGGAATCGACGGATTAGCTGGGAGTATTGCACTGGTAATAAGTCTGTGTTTAGGCGTATGGTTCTATGTAGTAGGAGCGATGCTGTATTGTGGAATCGCATTTGCTTTAGCAGGTGCCTTATTGGGGTTTCTAAAATATAATTTTGCTCCAGCTAGTATTTTTATGGGAGATGCAGGTTCTCTAGTTATTGGTTATCTAATAGCAATGCTAAGTATTCAATTCCTAGAGTTCAACCAGATTATCATTGAAACGATGTTTAGTTTTGAAAATCCGTTAGCCATCCTCGTCAGCATCCTATTCATTCCATTGTTCGATACGCTACGAGTATTTTTTGTTCGACTGAGCAATGGCTATTCTCCTTTTAGAGCAGATAAAAATCACTTACATCATTTACTACTTAAAGCAGGCTTTAAGCATCAAAAAGCTACTTTAACATTAGTCAGTCTCAATATATTTTTTATTGCATTCACCTACAATTTTCAATTTTTGAATGTTAGCATTCTAATCGTCCTACAATTTATTTTAGCAATGATTTTCACAATCACTTTAGAAAAAACAATTAAAAATAAAACAACTAAATCAGCAAATCAGAAAACAGTTTTCACTTTGTACAGCAGTTCTAAAAAATGACTTCAACTAGATAATCAGATAAAAGATTGATATTAACAAATAATTTAATTCAAAGTCAGAATCCGTGGTAAATACTAATCCGTGGTAATTTATTTCTTACCACGGATTAGTATTTACCACGGATTATTATCAATTTTTTATCTGACGCTCTAACAATAGATAAACAACTCATAAACAAACACTTAGACAAACCCCTTATGTACGCTTTTTTTAAAAAACCCACTCCAAAAATTCGACAATTTCCTTTTAAAGCGGATATTCATGCACATCTTATTCCTGGAATAGACGACGGTCCAGCAGATATAGCGGAGTCGATAAAGATGATTAGGAAAATGTCTGAATTAGGTTATCAAAAATTGACGGCTACGCCACACGTATTTGCAGAATTTTATCCAAATACAAAAGCTAAAATCTTAGATAGCTTCAATCTCTTGAAAAAAGAAGTAGCAGCAGCCAGCATTCCTGTTGAGTTAAGTGTAGCGGCAGAATATTTTTTAGACAATACTTTTGAAGTATTATTAGATTCAGAAAAATTACTCACAATCCATGAGCATCAATTGCTCATTGAAATATCCACATTTGGAAAACCACTAAACCTTTATGACCTTATTGCTCAAATTCAACAAAAGGGCTATCAACCAGTATTAGCACATCCTGAACGATACCTACATTTGAGCGATAAGGATTATCAAAAACTTTTAGAGGCAGGCTGTTTATTCCAACTAAACATGCTATCAGCCAATGGTTATTACGGAAGGCCAGTGCAAAAAAGGGCCTTCCACCTCATCAAAAATGATTGGACTCATTTTATAGGTACCGATGTTCATAGCCTCAATCAGGTGGAACTGATTGAAAGCTTAGTCGGTACCGCATTTTTTGACCAATTGCTCTGCAAGCGTTCTTATACTCAACAAAATATTGCTCATTTTTTGGGCTTCTTCTAAAAAGAAGAAGATGCGGACAGGTACTTAGTCAAGTCCAATTTTCTATAAAAATCTTCAAACCGATACTTGGTGTTAGGTTAGGCTCACGTGTCAGACACCTTGAAGGTGTCCGACACGTAATTCAAGCC
>CALDTJ010000356.1 GCA_937924145.1 uncultured Saprospiraceae bacterium | reverse complement strand
CAATTAGCAGGTAAAATAGCTTATGATTTATCCGTTTGGCACGAAATAGCGACTTGGTATGGTGCATCTTCTATACCATTTGTACCAGAAAGATTTTCTAGTTTTTCGGTAGAAGATGCTTATTCTAATTTATTAGGAGCTACTTTAGGGATGATGGCAATAGAAAGCGAATTGCCTTATGAAGCAGCAATGACGGAATTAATCCTAGAAGCATTAGAGTATTTAGATGCAGTAGATACCGAGTTGGCGAGTATAGAAGCCATGGAAGCAGTAAGAGATGTATGGTGGACAAGGGAGAAAAAATTACCAAGTAAAAAGATTTTACTAAAACGTCAAATGGACGTTTATCCATCGGTCAAACCGCTTTTAATAGACAGTTATTCCTCAGATCTGACAAAAGATTTTACCTTAAAAATTCCTCAATTAACCGAAAAAGGGGCTTTTTTATCGAATTATTACCAGTTATCGTTCAAGCTAAACCAGAAAGTACCGTTTCGTAAATTATTTCCTAGTCGCAAAAAGCGTCAAATTACCCAAGCTGATTTTCCATTTTTGCTCAATGCTATTGAAAAAGAAATTTTCTTACAAGGTCAAAAAGAGCAATTAATTTCGGAACGAAAGTTGGCCAAAGCTGAGCAGCGTAGATTGCCTTAGTGCAGTAGGCAGTAAACAGTTGACAGTATGCAGTTGGTTTATCTCTTTGATAATCAATTGAATAAAAACGAGAAAACTGTCAGTTATTTAAGATTTTAATCATTAGTATAGCACAGATATTCTTGTCGGTATAAACTGACCATTCAACTGCTTAATAATTTATGAAAAACCTTTGGTCAACACTACTATTTGGCGCAGTCACGCTAGAGGTCTATTGCCAAGTAGCCACTCCAAAGGAACTTGATATTCAAACCACTTCGATTTTATATTTTATTAGTGGTCTTCTAATTGCCCTCCTTCCTTTATTTAAAATAAAACCAACACCATTTAAAGGCGAGAATAATAGAATTTTAAAAGAAGTCAGCCTACTATTTTACGGGACTATGCTGATTTTCCTGATACCTCCAGCATTCGAAAGAGCCACTGCCTTATTCCACCGCTTTGCCGTAGATTATAAGGTAGCAGATATGTTACCAGTTCTGAAAATCATGGTAGAACGCTGGCTAAACGGTGAACGCATTTATGAACTCATCCATTTTTGGGAAGGGACGGAACCTATCTATTTACCTGCCATGTGGCTGCCTTATATTCCGACTATATTTTTAGGCATTGATATGCGTTGGACTAGTATGATTGCTTTTCTATGGAGTATTACAATGCTCTTTTTTATTGGCAAAAAAGGACGTTTTAATTTTAAATATTTGCTCATTAGTCTCCCGCTTTATCTATTGATTAATGGCATTTTGTACAAAAAATCCGTAATTATCTATCTTTCCGAAGAACCCGTAGTCATTGCTTATTATCTATTTCTAGCCTACGCTTTAGCAAAAAATAGACCTTATATGATAGGTGTCGCCTTAAGTTTATGCTTGATGAGTCGATTTGCCTTAGCCTTTTGGTTCATCATGTATATAGGTTATCTATTCCTTTTTGAAAATAGGAAATTTGCTCTTAAAGTCAGTGCAACCACGGGAAGTATCTGTTTAGTCCTATTACTAGCGACCGAAGCATTCTGGCAATTAGATGTAATACTAAGTTTACCAAAAATATACATCGACCATTTAATGGAAAATGAATGGAAGTTTACAGGCTTTGCTACAACCAATTTGGGCCTAATCAAATTCTTCCCTTTCGAATCCATCCCATTGGTCAATCGCTTATTTTTTATATTCAATTTAGGCATACCAGCCATTTGCCTACTAGCCTACTGGAAATTCAAAGACAAAATCAATCAGCCCTTCTTCGCCCTGTGTAGCTTAAAACTATGCCTAGTTTTTTTCTATAATTTCCTAATCATGCCCTTTTCCTACCTGTTCTACACCTCCACCTTTCTATCCATAGCGATATTGAGCTGGTATTTGAAAGAAGATTGGTAGTTTTTAAATAGTAATAGTTGTCAACATCTAGGAACACGACCTACAAAAATCCGTCAAATCCGTTCAATCCGTGTTCCAATCCTGTCTAATAAGCAAGCGTAGGAACACGACCTACTTTGAATGTGTAAAAGAAAGACCTAGCCATCCCACCCGCTTTGCGGTTCTCTCCCTTGAACAGCCCCCGGCTGTTCATTTTGCTTGCAGCAAAAATCGGTCGTTCATCCTGTCTAAAAGTGCCGCTCATAAAACTCCACCACCCGCTCATCCACCTGAATATCCTGAGGGCGCAAAGCCTGTTTCAAAACAATCCCCTCCAAAGTCTTACACCGACTCAATGCCACATAGGTCTGACCATGTTCAAACGCCCCTTTGCCCAAGTCGATAATGACCTTTTCGAAAGTTTTCCCTTGACTTTTATGAATGGTAATCGCCCATGCTAGTTTCAAAGGGTATTGGGTAAATTTTCCAATAGACTCCGATTCGATCTTCGTCTCATCCGATTCGTTGACTTTATAGCGGGTAATTTCCCATTCTAATTTGGGGACATCCAATATTTTTTCTTGCCCATTTCGTTCGATGACGACTTTAATTGAATCAGCATCTAAACTTACAATTCTACCAATGGTCCCATTGACAAACTTCCGTTCAGGATCATTTTTAATAAACATCACCTGCGCACCTTCTTTTAGGCTCAAAGCCAAATCGGTAGGGTAGAGGCGAGGATCGAAATTACCTTCTACTTTTCCAAGATAAACTTGAGGTAGGGTGATTAATTCTTTTAATTCTCTAGTATTAATTGAATTAACCGTCGCATTTCTAGCGGAAAGGGTAATATAGTAGGATTCGGGTTTAAAGTCAGGAATATGTCGTTCATTCAGATCAGCCATATCATCGTAGTCCACATAATTCAAGCGGACAGACTCTAATAATCGAATAAAGTGGCGACCATCTTGTCGATATATTTTTCGCAACTCCATCATTTCCAATTCAAATTCTTCAAAAACGTGTGCCGAGAAGAAATACTGACTAGTGTATTGCATTCGAAAAATCATCCTTTCTTGTTCAGTTGCAACAACAGGCGGCAATTGAAAGAGGTCACCAAAGAAGACGACTTGGACGCCACCGAAGGGCTTAGGATTCTCCCGATTTTTTCTCAAAAACCAATCAATATTGTCCAATAAATCAGAGCGAACCATCGAAATTTCATCAATAATTAACACTTCCAGTTTTTTATAAAGACTTCGATTCCGCAATCTTTTGATTTCTGATTTGTGTAATGGTTTGGCTGGAAATTTAAAGAAAGAATGGATCGTTTGTCCCTTCACATTGAGTGCTGCGACGCCCGTAGGGGCCAAAACAGCTACTTTTTTCCTTGTAGTGTTCCTAAAAAGCTGTAATAAGGTAGATTTTCCTGTTCCAGCTCGACCAGTAATAAACATGCTTTTTTTTGTCTTTTCTAGCACATCCAAAGCATATTTAAAATCATCATTAAGCTGTAAAGGAATTTTTTTTAACAAAATTTTAAATTTTTAGTGACCTTTCAGATTTTGTCCCGTCTTAAAGGAAATCTTTAATAGAAATGGTGGTTGCTGCAAGTAATTTTCATCTATAAAGAGACTACTTTTTTTATTGCACGTCAAAATTGCCTCCGAGTTAAACAGTTGAAAAAAGAGCCTTGATCTCTTTTACAACCATCCGCATTTTCCAAAATTACCAGTTTTATCTGGTGAATGCTTCAAATAAGCTTTAATTATTTCTGTGCCGAAGTGGTAGTGTGAAGATCAGTGTGTGTGGTACTGAATATATAGACTATAAAATATCAAAAAATAGTTTTTTTTAATAATGTGTCCAATCTGAAAATTATTAACAGAAGACTATTTTATTTGAACTATAACCCTTTTGTTTTCAAAAAAACATCAAAAAGTCAAGACAAAGTTACTCTAATCATGAAGTCGGAATTAAATTCATTAATTTAAAAAAATTTAACTCGGACTGCAATTTTGTTGGCGCACCTCTTCGGAGGTGTAGCCAACCTTTTTTTTAGGCCAATAGTTGAGCGTTAAGTAAGGGTAAGTTGTACGTTTTATTTTCTATTAAATGGTATAAGTACGTGAACAAAATTATCTTCAAGTACTTATGATTTTTTAATGCTTCGTATTTACTCATCGAAACCCTTCTCTTCATAATACTCTAGCAATTTAATTAAGTCCTTTTCCGAATTCAATTTCATTTTTTCTTTTTTCAAAAATGATTCTAATTCTTTGGAGTGATTTAGTAGAGCTAGCACATTCTTCTTTTTTAGTTTTAAATAGGTAGGTTTTTGGTCTTTTATTAAGTAATAACTCCGCTTGCTATAAAACCTTTTGAGCTCTTCATTTTTACCAACATTATTAAAGACTTTCGTTTCAATTTTAGCAACAAAATCTTCTACCACACTAATTTTCTTTCCTTTATAAATCAAGCGAGTAAATTTATCTTTGAGAGGAGGTACAAAGTTCTTCTGAAAAATAATCGGTGCTTCTGTCTTATCATCGGCTACCTCTACCCGAATGTACCACTTGGCATTTAATTCGATAAATCGACTGTCTTTTCTAATTTCAAAACCACCAGATTTTCCGTTAAAATTTAAAGTTAGCCCTTCGATTACCTTAGCATCGGTGGTAATTAGCTTTCCTGTTTTCCAATCGTCAAAAATATAAGGTGTTCCTTTTACCTCTTTATACCGTTCTTCATCAATAGGTTTGCTATTTAACATCAAAACATCTGTTTCCTGTGCAAAAAGAGAGGAAGGGATGATTTGGTTACAAAAAACAAAAACTAGCAGAAAAAGATAATTAGTTTTTAACATAATATGATATAGTTATTAGGTATTTCCGATAAAATTACTAATTTTAACTTGAATTTGAGTTGGCAGAATGTTAAATTGGATAACATCCGTCAAAGTGAATGAACAAATAATAGATCAAATCCACAATTCTATTGTGTCTTTATAAGAACTAATTTTTAGGTTAATAATGAGTGGAGGCTCTCTTTCAATAGGGGGCCTTTTCTTTTTATATACATGATGACAGGACGAACGACCGATCCCGAAGGGTGAATGTTCTGGGATGAGCCCGTACGGGTGAACCGCATAGCGGATGGGGTGCCAAGGGAGAGAACCGCAAAGCGGGTGAGATGGCTAGGTCGTGCTTAGTATTGCATTCAAAGTAGGTCGTATTCTTAGATTTGCTTACTAGATAGGATTGGACCACAGATCAAACGGATTGAACGGATTTTTGTAGGACGTGTTTTGCTAACATTCAAAGTAGGTCGTAATCCGTGTGGAACAAAAATCCGTGTGGAAATAGTTTACGCCTAATTCCGTGTTATTAAAAATCCGTGTTAAAAAGTCATCGTGTAGTATGGAAATAAAATCAGCATAGTCCAATAAATGCTCTTGCTCTCCCATCTGCTCTGCGGTTCACCCGTACGGGCTCATATAGGAGATCTCACCCTTCGGGATCGGTCGTTTATCCCACAATTAATATTTAATAATAATCTGATGACTCTTCCTTGGAGTCTCCTTTTTGGGTGAAGCTTTTTCTTCCTTCTTTTTTGTAGTCGTATAATTATAGTGTATAGTGGGTTGAGTTTGGGCTGGTTCAGGTATTTTTACTGGTGGGACAACTTTTGGTAATCGAAAATGAATTTGTAAGGTTTTATGAAAAACAGCTTTAAAGTTTCTATTTCTAGGTACATTAAATACTAGCAATTGGACCAATCGACTAGCTTCTTGGTCACAGCCGTGTCCAATACCTGATACAATTTTAGTGTCAATAACTTTCCCTTTGTAATTAATAGTATATCTAACGTGAACAGTACCTTCAATTTTTTTATCCGCTGCTTCCTTGGGGTAGGATAAGTGCTGCTTGATGAAAACTTTCATGGCCGTCATACCACCTTCGTAGTATGGTTTTTTGATAAAATTTTGGGCTTTTCTTTCTTTTTTCATGACTTTAACATTTGAGTTTGCTAAAATTATTAAAGCAAATAGCATACTAAAAAAAGGTGTTGAAAATGGGTAACGTGCTGATAATCAATAGGCTTTATTTGACCATGATATGTTATTTAAGATAATAAAAAAAAGGGTAGTTTGGGCAATAAAGTGTATCCTTTAAAATGTTACAAAAATATATCCAAAAAATTTGCCTTTGTCATTAGTTATACCTACTTTTATTTTATATCTATTTATAAAGACAAACTATTATAGTGTGTAATTATGAATGGAAATATAATAAATTTTGTTGGTATATAAAAGAAGAGGGTTTACACGTCTTTATAACCAACTGGATTTAAATATGATACATGAGATTACCGATTTTTTATGCTTATATACGATTTGAAAAACGATTTTCCGAACATACAATAACCGCTTATGAATCCGATTTAGCACAATTTCAGAATTTTTTACAAACAACTTATGAGGTAAGCAAAGATGAAGAAGTTCTTCATACCCACATCCGTGCGTGGATCGTCGAATTATTAGATCAAAAGATTTCGACTCGATCCATCAACCGCAAATTGTCTACCCTAAAATCTTATTTCCAATTTTTAGTCAAGCGTGCTGTCCTTGAACAGAACCCTATGCAAAAAGTGATTGCTCCGAAGGTGGGCAAACGTTTGCCAGTAGTTGTTCCTCAAGACAAACTCGAATTTTTATTCGAAAAGGTTGAATTTGGGACGGATTTCAAAGGAGTAAGAGACAAAACGATGTTGGAATTGCTTTACCAAACAGGTATACGTCGATCAGAATTAATGAACTTGACCTATCAGGACATTGATTTAGAACAACTCACCATTAAAGTATTAGGAAAAGGCAACAAAGAACGCTTAGTGCCGATCAGCCACAAATTAAGTCGAACCATACAAGCGTATATGACCGTCAGAAGTGCTCATTTTCCCACAGAATTATTCAATGTATTATTCTTAACGGAGAAGGGTAAAAAGTTATATCCGAAAAAGGTCTATTCAATTGTCAACCATTATTTGTCGCTCATCACTACAGAAGAACAACGTAGCCCGCACGTATTGCGTCATTCTTTCGCCACTCATCTCTCCAATAATGGAGCAGATTTAAACGCAATCAAAGAACTATTAGGCCATAGTAGCCTCGCAGCTACGCAAGTGTATACACACAATTCTATAGAACGCTTGAAACAAGTCTATCAACAAGCGCACCCTAAAGCAAAGGAGTGATTGGAATGATTGTATGATTGAAATGATTGTATGATTGCAAAGGTGCAATCTCACAATCTCACAATCTCACAATCTCACAGTCCTTCAATTAATTCACACCCAAAATTTTAGCTATGAAGGTAGAAACCAGAGCTATTCATTTTTCAGCTGATCAAAAGCTAGTCGTATTAATTCAAAAGAAACTACAAAAATTAGAGCAATTTTTTGACCGAATATTAGCGGCAGAAGTTGTGATGAAGTTGGAGAATTCAGGGAAGATAAAAGATAAGGTCATGGAAATAAAGATTAAAGTTCCAGGCAACTTAATAATTACCAAAGAAAAACATAAAACCTTTGAGGCAGCTATTGATACCTCCGTTGATGCACTAAAAAAACAATTACTCAAGCATAAGGCACGAGTTCGCAAGAAATAAGAAAAAGTAAAACGAAATAAAAAAATAAGAGGAATCAGAGAGTTTAGTACTTTCTGGTTCCTTTTTTATTTTCACCCAATAACCTATAATGGAGTTGTAAATTAAGTGGGTTTTTAAAAAATAGAATTGAAATGACTGTTACCTCATGCTTTGTTGAAGATTTTATTTTACACAGGATTAGTAGAATTGTGAGAAAAAAAATGAAGGGTAAGAAAAGGAAAGGAACTTTTTGCTAATTTTTTTTATTGAAGGAAGGGGGATTTAGAAGGAGGAATTAACGTTAAAATCAACAAAATCAAGCCTTCTAGAAAAGTAAATAAAATATTTATCAAAAAAAATAAAATTTATTTTACTTGTATGTAACTCTTTCCTTGTAAAAACGGTTAAAAAAATCGTACTTTTGCAGCGCAAATACAAGCAAAACAAAATAATTAAAGAAAAATGAAAAAAAATGTTTTTTTACTTTGATTTTTTGTTGAAAGTGTTATATCTTTGCAATCGCTTTTGAAAAATAGGGTTCAAAAGCTTTTAATTTGACATATATTTAGTCTTTATTTTCGTTTAAACGACGTATAGATTTTAAGCAACAAGCCGATATAGCTCAGTTGGCCAGAGCAGCTGATTTGTAATCAGCGGGTCGGGGGTTCGAATCCCTCTATCGGCTCTGTTTTCTTACTAGGATCACTCCTATATGAAACAGGGGGTGCGCCGGAGTTGGAGAGCCGGGACGGACTGTAAATCCGTTGACTACGTCTGAATAGGTTCGAATCCTATCACCCCCACGCTTTTAAGCGAAAATAAAATGAAGATTGATTTGAAAGTTGAATCAACAATTAGGTTTGGAATTCTAATTTTAGCTTTTATTTAGTTTTAATTTTCATTTATGTAGACAAGCGGGTGTAGCTCAGTTGGTAGAGCATCAGCCTTCCAAGCTGAGGGTCGTGGGTTCGAGTCTCATCACCCGCTCAATAAGGATGACGTGGTTTCGTTCCGATAGTTATCGGAACATCACCCGCTCCAATTTAATAGAAATTAAAAATCTAAAATTATTAAATTCAAAATGTAAAAGTCCTGCTAAAGAGATAGGGCTAGAATTTAATACTTAAATTTTTCAATCTCTAGCTTTCCTTCCAGATAGCAAATGTTTGACACTAGAGTTATAATTTGGCTACACTTTGAAATTTTGAATTTTACATTTTCAATTTTCAATTGAATAATTGCCGATGTAGCTCAGGGGTAGAGCACTTCCATGGTAAGGAAGGGGTCGGGGGTTCAATTCCCTTCATCGGCTCAACTGTAGATGTAATTTTTCGAAAAAGCATTTACAATAATCATAGTAACTATATAAGAAGTTCTTTTTGATATTATTATTAATGAGGACTTTTGTGATTTTTTCATTTTTAATAATGCCTAAAAAATAATTACGATGGCTAAAGAAACATTTCAGAGGACTAAACCTCACGTAAATATCGGGACTATTGGTCACGTTGACCACGGAAAAACTACGCTTACTGCAGCCATCACTTCTGTACTAGCTGCAGATGGTTTAGCGCAGAAAGCTGACTATGATTCAATCGACGGTGCTCCTGAGGAAAGAGAGCGTGGTATTACAATTAATACTGCACACGTAGAATACGAAACAGCAATTCGTCACTATGCACACGTTGACTGTCCAGGTCACGCGGATTATGTAAAGAACATGGTAACGGGTGCGGCTCAGATGGATGGTGCTATTATTGTAGTAGCTGCAACTGACGGACCAATGCCACAAACAAGAGAACACATCTTATTATGTCGCCAGGTTGGTGTACCTAGTTTGGTTGTTTTCATGAATAAAGTTGACTTAGTTGACGACGAAGAGATGTTAGAATTAGTAGAGATGGAAGTTCGTGAGTTATTAGATCAATATGAATTCCCTGGTGATGATACACCAGTTATTGCAGGTTCTGCATTAAAAGCTTTAGAAGGAGACGCAACTGCTGTAGCTCAAATTAAAGAGTTAATGAATGCTTGTGATACTTTCATTCCTGAGCCAGTAAGAGAAGTTGATAAGGATTTCTTGATGCCAGTTGAGGATGTATTCTCAATCACTGGTCGTGGTACTGTTGCTACGGGTAGAATTGAAAGAGGAGTAATCAATACAGGTGATCCAGTTGAGATTATTGGTATGATGGCAGCAGACGCTAAGCCTTTAACTTCAACAATCACAGGAGTAGAGATGTTCCGTAAGATTTTGGAAAGAGGAGAAGCTGGTGATAACGCAGGTCTTTTATTAAGAGGTATCGACAAAGAATCTATCAAGCGTGGAATGGTAATCTGTAAGCCAGGTTCTGTTAAGCCACATGCACACTTCAAGTGTGAGGTATACGTTTTGGGTAAAGATGAAGGTGGTCGTCACACACCATTTTTCAACGGATACCGTCCTCAATTTTACTTCCGTACAACTGACGTAACTGGTGATGTAACACTAGCTAAAGATGTTGAAATGGTAATGCCTGGTGATAACGTAACTTTAGAAGTTAAGTTAATCAATCCAATTGCAATGGAGAAAGGACTTCGATTTGCGATTAGAGAAGGTGGTAGAACTGTAGGAGCTGGTCAAGTTACTGAGATCATTTCATAAGAAAATATAGCACAAGTTTTAAAGCTTGTATCTATAAATAGCATACTGAAAATTAAGCATCCCGATTGGGGTGCTTAATTTTTCACATTATACAAAAAGGTTATTTGAGGTTAAGAAAAGTTATTAGATGTTATTTTTTTTGCAGTTCGTTTAAGTAAAAATAACTTTTAATAACTTCCAATAATATCGAAGATAATAACTTTGTATTCTACGGGCGTAGCTCAGTTGGTAGAGCAGTGGTCTCCAAAACCAAAGGTCGCGAGTTCGAATCTTGCCGCCCGTGCAAATTAGCTAAAAGGCGACAGAAATAGTTAAATATCTTCTGTCAAACAAAAATGTATTCATTGGTCTATTGAGTTTAATACTTGGTAGAAACCATTTCCTAAGAATGTTAGTTATCCATTAACTTTGTACATTTTTAGAACATTATTTAAAAGCTAAAATAAATTAGAATCCAATGGAAAAGTTAACCCTTTACGTTAAGGAAAGTTATAACGAACTTGTTAATAAAGTAACTTGGCCAGATTGGGCATCTTTACAAAGCAGTACTATTTTGGTAGTAATTGGCTCTGTAATTTTTGCTTTATTGGTATTTGTTATGGATGCAATTTCAAAGCAAACCCTTGATTTAATTTATCCCTCTTTAGGTTAATAATTGTTTCCAGATAGGTGGTTAGTATTGATAGCCACCATGAGATAAATTATCGACTGAGAGATTCTTCAAAAACGGATTATGTCTGAAGAAAATTTATCGGAAGAAGAAAAGGCGGAAGATCAAGTAACTGAGGAAGTTACAGAAGATCAAAATGAAGAGGTAACTTCAGAAGAGACCTCTATTTCAGAAGACGAAAGTCAGGATGAAGAACCACCAGTTGAGGAGGATTCTTCATTTGGTGATTTTGCCAATGAGATAGATGCAAAAGCTGATGCTGTTGTAGCGGCGGCGGCTGTTGTTGAAGGAGAGGAAGATGCTAGTGAGGTGCCAGCACCAGAAAAGACTGTTGAAGAAAGCTTAGAAGAAATAGCGAAGAGAGAAGCTGCCGAAGCTAAGAAGAAGCGAGAAGATCAGTTGAGATGGTATTCTTTAAGAGTTATCAGTGGAAAAGAGCGTAAAATCAAGGAAAGAATTGAATTAGAAGTTGAAAGATCTGGTTGGAAAGATTACGTAACGAACGTACTCGTACCAACTGAAAAAGTTTATAAAATTAGATCTGGTAAAAAAGTAATTTCTGAAAGAAATATCTTACCAGGCTATATCTTGGTACAAGCAATGCCTGGTAGTTTCTCTGGTGAGATGATTACTGCAATTGCAAATATACCGAATGTGATTCACTTCTTAGGAAGAAGTAATCCAATCCCGATGAGACAAGGAGAGGCCAATCGAATGTTAGGTAAAGTAGATGATTCTTCTGATGCAGGAGAAGCACTGATCGAACCGTACATTGTAGGCGAAACCATCAAAATTATTGATGGGCCTTTCAGCGAATTCGTTGGAGATATTCAAGAGGTGAATGAAGAGAAGAAGAAGATGAAGGTAATCGTGAAGATTTTTGGTCGAGGAACCGAGGTCGAGTTGAACTTCATTCAAGTAGAAAAACAAACATAAATATTATATTTAGTCCTTCCAGTAATTAGTTAACTGCAAGGACTAAATCTGTATAGAGATAAACTAAGGGGGCTACATCAATAAAACACCCACCTTTAACGAAATTTGAAATAGACAACATCAAGCAGTTATTGAAATCCTTAAAAAAATAAGATTTTCAAATTCTATTACTTGATTACATCGAAATGTTACGCATTTATATATAGTGAAATTTTTTAGTTTCTTCTCCATTCTAAAAAATTCACAAACATTATTTCAGACTTTAATTCCTGCTTAGTAACGGCGAATTCATTCGCCGACAAAGTTTTCGGCGAATGAATTCGCCGTTACTTGCTAAAAAGGGCGCTTCTTTAAAGTCGTAAAATCAAAGTTTCAAAGTAAAGCAATGGCAAAAGAAATAGAGGTACAAATCAAACTACAAGTTAGAGGAGGATCTGCCAATCCAGCGCCACCAGTAGGACCAGCATTAGGTGCGAAGGGGGTAAACATTATGGAATTCTGTAAGCGTTTTAACGCTAAGACAGAAAATGACAAGGGTAAGTTATTACCAGTCTTAATTAGTGTTTACAAGGATAAGTCTTTCGACTTTATCGTAAAAACTCCACCTGCTGCCGTTCAATTATTGGAGGCTGCTAAATTGAAAAGCGGATCAGCTGAATCTAATAGAGTAAAGGTTGGCTCAGTTACTTGGGATCAAGTACGAGCTATTGCCGAAAATAAAATGCCAGACCTTAATGCATTTACAATTGAGTCAGCTATGAAAATGGTAGCTGGAACAGCACGTAGTGCAGGAATCACTATCAAAGGTGACTTCCCAGGCGAGGCTTAGAAAATATCAAATTCAACTTCCATTGAGTTTTGATTTTTCTACTACTTGAACAGATGATTGATGTAAATACTTACATCAAATTTTTTAACAGAAGGGAGCGGAGTTAGTTGATTAAATAATTAATTATTAATAATTCAATCAACTAAGCACTCGGCGCTATTCACCTCAAAATTTTTACAATGGCTAAAGTTTCTAAGAAACGAAAAGCAGCGAATGCCAAAGTAGATAGAGAAAAACTCTACGCTTTGTCAGATGCAATGGCACTAGTCAAAGAAGTCAATACGACTAAATTTGATGCCTCTGTAGATGTACACATTCGTTTAGGGGTAGACCCCCGAAAGGCTGACCAAGCTTTGCGTGGTACAGTATCATTGCCACACGGTACAGGTAAGACGAAAGTAGTAGCTGTATTTTGTACACCAGACAAGGAAGAAGAGGCAAAAGCAGCAGGAGCTGATTTTGTTGGCTTGCAAGAGTTGGTAGCAAAAGTACAAGGTGGTTTTACTGCATTTGATGCAGTGATCGCAATGCCAAGTACAATGGCACAAGTTGGTCGTCTAGGTCGTGTTTTAGGTCCAAGAGGATTGATGCCTAACCCAAAGACTGGTACAGTAACTATGAATGTAGGACAAGCTGTATCGGAAATTAAGAAAGGTAAAATTTCTTTTCGGGTTGATAAGTACGGTATCATTCACGCACCTGTAGGAAGAGTTTCTTTTGATGCGAATAAACTGGAAGACAATGCACAAGAAGTGCTCGGTACAATCGTTAAGATGAAACCGTCGACTGCAAAAGGTATTTACATGAAATCGGTAACGATTGCAAGTACTATGAGTCCAGGTATCAAAATTGACCCTAAATCTATTAAATAACTAAGGTAGGGTTATTTCGATAACTTTACTCAATTTATATACAATGACTAAATCAGAAAAAGCGGCTGTCATTGAAGAATTAAAGCAGGACTTCAGCGAACATGATTTTTTCTATATTACTGATGCTTCTACGATGACCGTAGCAGAGGTTAGTAATTTAAGAAGAAAGTTCTTCGAGAAAGATGTTCAGATGAAGGTAGTGAAGAATACATTGGCTATCAAAGCATTGGAGGCAGCAGATGCATCCAAAGGTTATGAAGGCTTGTACGATTCATTAAAAGGACCTACTGCTTTACTTTTCACGAAGACAGCAAACGTGCCTGCTAAAGTTATCAAGGAATTTCGTGGACCGAAAGGTGAGCGACCTGTTCTAAAAGCAGCATATATTGACTCTGGTATTTATATCGGAGACGATCAAATCAAAATATTATCTGACCTTAAATCTAAGGAAGAATTATTGGGCGAAATCGTCGGCTTGTTACAATCTCCAGCGAAGAATGTTATTTCTGCGTTGAAGTCAGGTGGCAACAAGATTGCGGGCTTAGTAAAAGCTTTAGAAGAAAGAGGATAATATTAATCAAAAATCTAAAATTAGAAATTGAAAATTTCAAAGTTGTAGTAGCATACTTTTCAATTTTAAATTTATCATTTTACATTTTAGATTTCCAACAAGGCTTCCAAAAGTCTCTATTATAAATTAACTAACAAGTTAGGTTATCCGAGTACCAAAAAATGGGTGCCGTGAACCAACTAATTTTAAAGAAACAATTCAAAAAGATATTAAAATGGCAGATTTAAAAGCACTAGCAGATTCATTGGTAAACTTAACAGTGAAAGAAGTAAATGAGCTAGCTACTATTCTTAAGGACGATCACGGTATTGAGCCAGCTGCTGCAGCTGTTGCTGTTGCTGCTCCAGGTGCTGGAGGTGGCGGAGGTGCTGCTGAAGAGCAAACTGAATTCACAGTAATGTTAACTTCTGCTGGAGCAGCGAAGTTGAAAGTTGTGAAGGAAGTTAAGACTTTATTAGGAGTTGGATTGAAAGATGCTAAAGCATTAGTAGATGGTGCTCCTGCAGCAGTTAAAGAAGGTGTTTCTAAGGAAGAGGCTGAATCTTTAAAGGCAGCATTAGAAGGAGTAGGTGCAAGCGTAGAATTGAAGTAATTCAAGCTTGGTAGTTCTTTAGAACTACTTATATAGTGTGGTTTTTACCTTTATTTTTTTAGGGGTAAAAACCACCTAATAGTTCAAAAAGTAAGTTAATTTATAATTTAATTTATTTTTTGAACTATCCTTTTTCCTAGTTTTGAAGGGTGAACTACACTGAAAAAGGAATCCACTTCAAAATTTTCTATACCAATGAGTATTCAAACAAAACCGATTCATTTTGGTACAGGCTCGAAACGGACTATAAAAATTAGACTTATATAACGAGACTTGTAAAATAGCGTTTGAATAATAAAAACCATTCAATAAAATATGCCAAAAACGGCTAGGCTTTTAAAATGGTAAGCAAGCTTGAGGCTTAGAGAGAAACAACTTCTGTCTAGGCCTATTGTCGTCTAAATAGGTAAAGGAAAAAGGATAGAATATTAAAATAGTTTTTGGACTTTTTTCTTCTAAAAAAAGGTTCGCAAAAGTTCACCATGGAGGAAGGCTCCATATTTCATCAATAAGGTGATTGATAAGATAGAAGTCAAAAAGTTTGCCAGAAATGACAATTTAAGGAATGTTATTTGGAAGATATTTTTTGCTAAAAAAGGAAACATTTTTCTTTTATAAGATTAGCAAATTATGTCAAAAGTATACTCCAAGATTGTTTAAAAAAAATGATATGTGCAAATATTATTTAAATTTTTTTGAAATATTTTTGACTTAAGAAAGAATACGGAAGTCAGAACATTTCGATACTTCGAAATTGTCAGAAGTCAGATTTACGGTTGCAAGTCGTAAAAAATCTGACTTCTGACAGTCCATAAGGACGGTCTCACTTCTCATTTCTCAAATTCTTTTCATCACCATCATAAACAGGTGTTTCTTATGACAGTAGTAGCTGCAAAACAAACAGCTGAAGAGCGCAGGATTAGTTTTGGTAAGATTAAGTTACCAGATTCGTATCCAGATTTGTTGGAGATTCAGTTGAAAGGCTTTCAAGAGTTTTTTCAATTAGAAACGACACCAGAAAATCGGACGAACGAAGGGCTGTTCCGCGTGTTTCAGGAAAATTTCCCGATTACAGATGCAAGAAATATCTTCGTCTTAGAGTTCCTCGATTACTTTATCGACCCTCCTCGATACGATATTGAAGAGTGTATGCATCGTGGTTTAACGTACAGTGTACCGTTGAAGGCCAAGTTGCGTTTGTCGTGTAACGATGAAGAACACCTCGATTTCCAAACGATTGTACAGGATGTATTCTTAGGAAACATTCCATACATGACCCCAAAAGGGACGTTTGTAATCAATGGTGCAGAAAGAGTAATTGTTACGCAATTACACCGTTCACCAGGGGTATTCTTTGGACAAAGTTTCCACCCTAACGGTACCAAGATTTATTCTGCGAGAGTTATTCCTTTTAAGGGAGCTTGGATGGAATTTGCTACCGACATTAACACGGTAATGTATGCTTATATTGACCGTAAGAAGAAGTTCCCAGTAACGACTTTATTACGTGCGATTGGATATGATACGGACCGTGCTATCTTAGATATCTTTGGATTAGCGGACGAAGTACCAGCAACTAGAGATACCTTAGAGAGTTCAATAGGTCGTAAGTTAGCCGCTCGGGTACTACGTTCTTGGACGGAGGATTTCGTTGATGAAGACACAGGAGAGGTAGTAACGATTGAGCGAAATGAGATTATCCTTGAACGGGATGTCATTTTGGATGAAACGAATATCGAGCAGATCATTGATTCTGATGCAGAAACGATCATTTTGCAGAAAGATGATATTGAAGAGGATTACTCTATTATCTACAATACATTACAGAAAGACCCTGCCAGTTCAGAAATTGAGGCAGTTCAGCATATATACAGACAATTAAGAGGTACCGATCCACCAGATGATGATACGGCGAGAGGTATTATTGATAAATTATTCTTCTCTGACAAGCGTTATAACTTGGGAGAAGTTGGTCGATATAAAATCAACCGAAAGTTAGAACAAGACATCGACAAAGAGACGTTGGTTTTAACTAAGGAAGATATTATCAAAATCGTTCAGTATTTGGTGAAGTTAATGAACCAAAAAGCGGAGATTGATGATATCGATCACTTATCAAACCGTCGAGTAAGAACGGTGGGAGAGCAGTTATATGCTCAGTTTGGTGTAGGTTTGGCTCGGATGGCAAGAACGATTCGAGAAAGAATGAACGTGCGGGACAATGAAGTCTTTACACCAATTGACTTGATTAACGCAAGAACCCTTTCTTCTGTGATTAACTCTTTCTTCGGAACGAGTCAGTTATCTCAGTTTTTGGATCAAACGAATCCATTATCAGAGATTACGCACAAGAGAAGAATTTCTGCTTTAGGACCTGGAGGTTTATCTAGAGAGAGAGCAGGTTTTGAGGTTCGGGATGTTCACTATTCTCACTACGGTCGTTTATGTACGATTGAGACACCGGAAGGACCGAATATTGGTTTGATTTCTACCCTTTGTGTATTTGCGAAAGTGAATAGAATGGGATTCCTAGAAACACCTTACCGAGCAGTAAAAGATGGTGTTGTCAATTATGAAGTAGAACCTCAATATCTTTCTGCGGAAGGAGAGGATTTTGCTAAAGTAGCACAAGCAAACGCACCATTGAACGAAAAAGGTGCTTTTATCACCGATAGAATTAAGTGTAGAGAGCATGGTGATTTCCCTGTATTGGGACCATCTGAGATCGAATATATGGATGTTGCCCCTAACCAAATTGTTGGGGTATCTGCATCGATGATTCCATTCTTAGAAAACGATGATGCCAACCGTGCCTTGATGGGGTCGAACATGCAGCGTCAAGCGGTTCCTTTACTACGTCCAGATTCTCCAATTGTAGGAACAGGATTAGAGGGTAAAGTAGCTCGTGATTCTCGAATGTTAATCAATGCAGAAGGAGACGGGATCGTAGAATATGTAGATGCAACGGAAGTTGTGATTAGATATGATAGAACAGAGGAGCAAAAGTTGATTTCTTTTGAAGACAACCGTAAGTCTTATAAGTTAGTAAAATTCCGTAGAACGAATCAAGGAACTTGTATCAACCTAAAGCCAATCGTAAGAAAAGGCGATAGAGTACACAAGGGCATGATTCTTTGTGATGGTTATGGAACACAATTAGGGGAGTTGGCAATTGGTCAAAACCTAAAAGTGGCCTTCATGCCTTGGAAAGGATACAACTATGAGGATGCGATTGTATTATCAGAAAGAGTTGTAAAAGATGATGTATTTACTTCTTTGCACATTGAGCACTTTGAATTAGACGTTAGAGATACCAAATTAGGGGAAGAAGAATTAACGAATGATATTCCAAACGTTAGTGAAGATTCTACCAAAGATTTGGATGAAAACGGTATTATCCGTATCGGTGCTTGGGTGAAAGAAGGAGATATTTTAATTGGTAAGATTACGCCGAAAGGGGAATCAGATCCAACTCCAGAAGAGAAATTATTGAGAGCCATCTTCGGTGATAAGGCAGGTGATGTAAAAGATGCATCTTTGAAAGCACCACCATCTACCAAAGGTATTATTATCAATAAGCAATTATTCGCAAGAGCGAAGAAAGATAAAGTCCAAAAGTCACAAGAGAAAGAACTCTTGATGAAATTGGAAGATCAGCATGCAATTACAGTCAATGAGTTAAAGACTATTTTAGTCGATAAGTTATTGGTTTTAGTAAAGGATAAATCAGCTAAGAAGGTAAGAAGTGTTTACAACGAAACATTGATTCCTAGTGGTACAAAATACTCTCAGGCTTTACTGAAAGAACTTGATTACACAACTGTTGATTACGGTAACTGGACAGATGACGAACACACTAATAAGTTGATCGCGAACTTGTTACACAACTACAACATCAAGTTAAACGAGGAAGTAGGAAAGTACAAGCGGGAGAAATTCAACATCAGTATTGGTGATGAGTTACCAGCAGGTGTCTTGAAGTTAGCTAAGGTTTATTTAGCTAAGAAGCGTAAGCTGAAAGTAGGAGATAAGTTAGCAGGACGTCACGGTAACAAGGGGATTGTATCTCGGATCGTAAGACAAGAGGACATGCCATTCTTACCAGATGGAACTCCAGTGGATATCGTATTGAATCCATTAGGTGTACCATCTCGGATGAACTTAGGACAGATTTTCGAAACGGTACTAGGTTGGGCAGGTGAGCAGTTAAACTGCAAGTTTGCGACACCAATCTTCGATGGAGCGAGTATGGATGAAATTGAAGAATACATCCAGAAAGTAGATTTACCATCTTTAGGACAAGCCTACTTATACGATGGCGAAACAGGTGATAGATTCCACCAGCAAGCAACGGTTGGAGTTATCTACATGTTGAAATTATCGCACATGGTAGATGATAAGATGCACGCGCGTTCTATTGGACCATACTCGTTGATTACGCAACAACCATTGGGTGGTAAAGCACAATTTGGTGGACAGCGTTTTGGTGAGATGGAGGTATGGGCATTGGAGGCATTCGGTGCTGCTAGTATCCTACAAGAATTGTTGACCATTAAGTCGGATGATATCAATGGTCGTGCAAAAGCTTATGAGGCAATTGTGAAAGGGGACAACCTTCCAATTCCTAATATTCCAGAATCTTTCAATGTACTTGTACATGAATTGAGAGGTTTAGCGTTGGATATTAAGTTTCAATAAGGATGAGTTGCGGGTTACGAGTTGCGAGTTGCGGGTTCAAACCCGTATCTCGTAACCCGCAACTCGTAACCCGAATAATAAACCATTAATTAATAACAGTTTCAGTTATTGTTTAGCTATGTAAAAACTAGCAACCAGTAACTAGCAACTAGCAACTGAAAATCAATGGCATTTAGAAAGAATTTTAATAAAGCGGAGCAAAAGCGATTTGAAAGTATCACGATTAGCTTGTCTTCGCCAGATGATATTTTAGAGCGGTCGTATGGAGAGGTGTTAAAGCCAGAAACCATTAACTACCGTTCTTATAAGCCAGAAAGAGATGGTTTGTTCTGTGAGCGTATTTTCGGACCAGTAAAAGATTACGAATGTTACTGTGGTAAGTACAAGCGTATTCGGTACAAGGGGATTGTATGTGATCGTTGTGGAGTAGAGGTAACGGAAAAGAAAGTACGTAGAGAGCGTATGGGTCATATCAAATTGGTAGTACCTGTAGTGCATATCTGGTTCTTCAAATCTTTACCAAACAAGATTGGATATCTATTAGGATTGTCTTCTAAGAAATTAGAGACGATTATCTATTACGAAAGATATATCGTAGTTCAGCCAGGAGTGAAGGAGAAGGAATTGAGCAAGATGGATCTCTTGACGGAAGAAGAATATTTGGAGCACTTAGATGCTTTACCGCCAGAAAATCAGCAGTTAGAGAATGAGCATCCAGATAAGTTCATCGCTTTGATGGGCGCAAGTGCTGTGAAAGAATTGTTGATGCGTTTAGACTTGGATCAATTGTCTTACGATTTGAGACACCAAGCAACGAACGAAACATCTCAACAAAGAAAGTCAGAGGCATTAAAGCGTTTGAGAGTAGTAGAGGCGTTCAGAGATGGACAAACTCGTATGGAAAATAAGCCAGAATGGGCGATTATCCAATACTTACCAGTCGTTCCGCCAGAATTGCGTCCGTTAGTACCATTAGATGGTGGTCGATTCGCAAGTTCGGATTTGAACGATTTATACCGTAGAGTAATTATTAGAAACAACCGTTTAAAGCGTTTGTTAGAAATTAAGGCGCCAGAGGTTATTTTGCGTAATGAAAAGCGGATGTTACAAGAGGCAGTCGATTCATTATTCGATAACTCTCGTAAGTCCAATGCGGTAAAAGCAGAAGGTGGACGTGCCTTGAAATCTTTAAGTGATATTCTTAAGGGTAAGCAAGGTCGTTTCCGTCAGAACCTATTGGGTAAGCGGGTAGATTACTCTGGTCGTTCGGTAATCGTAGTAGGACCGAGTTTGAAACTGCATGAGTGTGGTTTACCAAAAGGAATGGCATCAGAATTGTTCAAGCCTTTTGTTATCAGAAAATTGATCGAAAGAGGTATCGTGAAGACGGTGAAGTCTGCTAAGAAATTAGTAGATAGAAAAGACCCAGTGATTTGGGAAATTTTGGAAAACATTCTGAAAGGTCACCCAATCATGTTGAACCGTGCCCCAACGTTGCACCGTTTATCAATCCAAGCTTTCCAACCAACATTAGTAGAAGGAAAGGCGATTCAGTTACACCCATTAGTTTGTGGTGCCTTTAACGCGGATTTCGATGGTGACCAGATGGCGGTACACGTACCATTAAGTCAAGCAGCAATTTTAGAGGCGCAAGTCTTGATGTTGTCTGCACACAATATGTTTAATCCACAAGATGGTTCGCCAATTTTGCTGCCATCACAGGATATGGTATTGGGATTATACTACATTACCAAGGAAAGAACAGAAGGGAAAGTAAAAGGAGCAGGTGGAACATTCTACTCTCCAGAAGAAGTAATGATTGCTTACAATGAAGGAGAATTAGATCTGCACGCACCAGTAACGGTAAGAGTAGATAACTTCGAAGATGAAGAGGGTAACTTTACTACTAAGCGAGTAAAAACGACTTGTGGTCGAGTATTATTCAACTCAGTAGTACCAAAAGGTAAGATTCCATTCATCAACGAATTATTGACTAAGCGTGCTTTGAAAAAAGTAATTGCAGGTATCATTCGTAGAGCGGATTTCGGTGAAACTGCCTTGTTCTTGGATGCGATTAAGGAATTAGGTTTCTTATGGGCATTCAAAGGAGGATTATCGTTCAACTTAGGTGATTTGATTACGCCTTCTAATAAGGCGAGAGTCTTAGCAGAATCACAAGAAGAGGTAGAAGAAGTTTGGAGTAACTACGAAATGGGTTTAATTACCAATAACGAACGTTACAACAAAATCATTGATATTTGGACAACGGGTGATAATAGTATCACTAGTAAGTTGATGGATGAAATGGCTATCCATAAAGATGGATTTAACTCAGTTTGGATGATGTTAGATTCAGGTGCTCGGGGTTCTCGACAGCAAATTAAGCAGTTGTGTGGATTGCGGGGCTTGATGGCTAAGCCGAGAAAATCTGGTGATACAGGTGGAGCGATTATCGAAAACCCAATCTTATCTAACTTCGTAGATGGTCTGTCTGTATTGGAATACTTTATCTCTACTCACGGTGCGAGAAAAGGTTTGGCCGATACGGCATTGAAAACAGCCGATGCGGGTTACTTAACCAGAAGATTGGTGGATGTTGCTCAAGACGTAGTTGTCAAAGAAGAAGATTGTGAAACGTTAAGAGGTATCGATACATTGGCATTGAAGGAGAATGAAAAAATCATTCAATCTTTAGCGGATAGAATCGAAGGCCGATATACTTTGCATGAGATCAAGCACCCTGTAACGGATGAAGTGATCTTGAATGCAGCGGACTATATCACTAGAGATACTGCGAAGTACATTGATGATGAAGGTATCGAAATGGTAACAATCCGTTCGGTATTGACATGTAGTGTTAAGCGTGGTGTTTGTAGAAAGTGTTACGGTAAAAACTTAGCAACTGGTCGAATCGCAGAAATGGGAGACGCAGTTGGTATTATCGCAGCTCAATCTATTGGTGAGCCGGGTACACAGTTGACCTTACGTACATTCCACGTAGGGGGTACGGCATCAGTTTCGAAGACAGAGTCTAGCTTATTATCTAAGTTTGACGGTGTGATCGAATTCGATAGTATGCGTATGACTGAATACGTTGATGACGAAGGGAATAAATCAAATGTTGTATTGTCTAGAACAGGTGAAATTAGAATTGTTGACCCAAAGACTAAGCGTCAGTATTCTTCTCACTTTATCACTTATGGATCTACGATTCATGTAGAAGATGGACAAACGATTAAGAAAGGAGATAAGATTTCTGAATGGGATCCATTTAATAACGTGATTATCTCTGAATTCTCAGGTATCGTTAGATATGACTCTATTATAGAAGGAAAGACTTTCCGTTCTGAGAGTGATATCCAAACAGGTTTCTCTGAAAAAGTAATTATAGAATCTAAGAATAAGCGAGTTATTCCAACGATGAAGATTATCTCTTCAGCAGGGGAAGAACTAAGAAGTTATAACTTACCAGTAGGTGCTTATATCTCTATCGAAGACGGTGGTGCTGTAAAAGCGGGTGCTAGAATCGTAAAGATTCCAAGACAATTAGGTAAGATTCAGGATATTACGGGTGGTTTGCCACGGGTAACAGAGTTGTTCGAGGCGAGAAATCCATCTAATCCTGCAGTAACTTCTGAGATTGACGGTGTTGTTGCGTTTGGTAAGATCAAGCGTGGTAACAGAGAAATCATCGTTACTTCTAAGGACGAGCAAAGAAGAAAGTACTTAGTAGGTTTATCTAAGCATATCTTAGTTCAAGAAGGTGACTTCGTAAGAGCAGGTACGCAATTATCTGATGGATCGACTGCACCTAGAGATATTTTGAATATCAAAGGACCTTTCGCTGTACAATACTACTTAGTAAATGGTGTACAAGAAGTATATCGTTCGCAAGGTATCACGATTAACGATAAGCACATTGAGGTAATCGTTAGACAGATGATGCGTAGAGTACAAATCGAAGATGCTGGAGATACGACTTTCTTAGAAGGAGAGGCAGTAGAAAAGTATGATTTCTTAGCTCAAAACGATTGGATTTTCGATAAGAAGTTTATTACGAATTCAGGAGATTCATCTAAATTGCGTCCAGGTCAATTAGTGACTTTACGTCAAATTAGAGAAGAAAACTCTTACTTAAAGCGTAATGACCGATCTATCTGTAAGTTCCGTGATGCGGTTCCTGCAACATCTAGTCCTTTATTACAAGGTATCACGAAGTCATCTCTAGGGGTGGCAAGTTGGATTTCTGCGGCATCGTTCCAGGAGACAACGAAGGTACTAAGTACAGCAGCCATCGGTGCAAAACAAGACTTCTTAGAAGGCTTGAAAGAAAACGTAATCGTTGGTAAGAAGATTCCTGCAGGTACAGGAATGAAACATTACAAAGAACTGTGGGTGACCACTAAGGCACAGCACGAGGCGAGTCAAGCACGTGCATCACAGTTTGAAGATATCGAAGAGTATCAGTAGTGGTCAGTATGCAGTGAGCAGTAACACAACTCTCTGAGTTGTGAAACAGTGAGCAGCATGCGACTTGTATTAAGTTACTGATATTAAAGAATTAAGGCATCTCCTTTTTGGGGGTGCCTTTTTTTGTTGCTAGTTTAAAAGAAGTCAGAGGTCAGATTTGGGGCGCGTCTTACATCTGACTTCTGACAAAAAAGCTTGCTTTTTGGTCTGACTTCTGACTTCTCTTTATTACCTTCGTAAGAAAAAAATAAATGGCTTATCAACCAAAACCCATCGTCTTTTTTGATTTAGAAACTACAGGTATTAGTATCACCCAAGATCGTATTGTGCAGATTGGAGCAATAAAAGTATTGCCTGATGGAAAGGAAGAGATCAAAAATGTATTAATCAATCCCACCATTCCAATACCAATTGGAGCAACGGCAGTTCATGGCATATCGGATGAAGAGGTAAAAGACAAGCCAAAATTTAGGCAGATTGCCAAGAGTTTTGCTGCTTGGTTGGCAGGGTGTGATTTAGCAGGATATAATTCTGATAATTTTGATGTACCTATGCTAATTGAAGAATTCAGTCGAGTAGGTATTACTTTTCCTGAGCAAGGGACACAGTTTATTGATGTCTTGAAAGTGGAGCGAAAGGTCAATGGACACACTTTAGGAGAAACCTATAAACGCTATACGGGAGAGGAATTGGATGGTGCACACGATGCTTTAATTGATATTTATGCGACTATGAAAATATTCCAACGGCAATTAGAAGAAAATCCTTTACTACCTTCCGATGCAGGCGAAATCGAGGCTTTTTGTCAAGGAGATGATAATAAACGAGTAGATTTTGCAGGTAAGTTATACGAAAAAGAGAATAAAGTTTATTGGCGTTTTGGAAAGCATAAAGATAAGTTAGTATCAGAAACGGTTGATTATTGTAATTGGGTCTTGCAGGCAGATTTTCCGTCAGAAACAAAGGCGCAGATAAGGAAAGTGTTGGGGATAGGGTGAGTTAGAGAACGATGTTTGTTTTTTTCTATAATTCAAAGTCTCGATCCGTTGTCCTTCATTTATCCGTTGTCTTTTTTTATACAACGGATGAATGAAGGACAACGGATTTAGATGTTGACAAAATACTAGACTTATCAATAACAGAATAGTCAATTTCTAAACAAAAAAATATCCTCAAATATATTATTTTTGCATTCGTATGGAAACTTCAATTAATGCAACGGACCAGTCGATTCTCGCCTTATTAAAAAAAGACGATGAGCAAGCCATGGAGCGAATCTTTGATAGCTACTATGCCTATTTGGTTACGACCGCTTATCATGTATTAAAGGACGAACATCAAGCGAAAGATTTGGTGCAGGATGTCCTATTTCATTTTTGGTCGAAGAGAGCCGAGATCAATATTGATTCGGGATTAAAATCTTATTTGCGGCGATCGGTGGTGAATCGGTCGATTGACCAAATTCGACGTAAAAAACGATTTGGCGTAGCAGAAGAATTTACGGATTTTAATCAGGCAGATAATAGCGTTTCAAAGCAAGAGTTGATGGAAACATCCGATTTGGAATCGGCAATTATGGTGGCGATTAATACTTTACCAGAGCGATGTAAATTGATTTTTTCATTGAGTCGATTCGAAAATATGTCTCATGCGGAAATATCGGAACAACTGGATATTTCTAAAAAGACCATTGAAAATCAGATGACTAAGGCACTAAAAGTGGTTCGCTCAGCGGTGAATAAATATAAGGAGTTATCAATTTTGTTATGGATTTATTTTTTTAGTGGAATGGGATAGGGGGATAGAGGGGGCATTTCGTCCCTAAGTAGATACATCATGCGATAACTTAAAAATGCAATCTATGAATCAAGATAATTACATAACACTTATTTATAAAAAGCTCAAAAAGGAAATCACTTCCGATGAGCAAGCTGACCTCGACCTATGGGTGGAAAAGGAGGCAACCAATGCACAACTGCAACAGCAGCTAGAGGAAAACTGGCAAGCTAGTAAAACAGCTTTACCTCCGATTACCATTGATGCAAAGAAAGATTTTCAAAGTTTTAAGAAGCGGATGCAAGCGCATAAAAGTGCTGCACCTGCTCCCAAAACTGCGAAAATTCGATCCATAAATAGTCGAAGAAGATTACTGTCAATAGCGGCAGCGATTGCTATACCTTTGATGGCGGCGATTTGGTTATTTAGACCTGCACCTGCTGCGACTATGCTAGTTGCACAGACAATGCAAGGAGAGACGAAAGCTATCCAGTTAAATGATGGGACGACGGTGACTTTGAATGAAAATTCCCAATTAAAATATCCCGCGACCTTTGCAGCAAGCGACCGACAAGTCCAATTATCAGGAGAAGGCTTTTTTGAAGTGGCGAAAGATGCAGACCGACCATTTGAGGTGCAATTAGAAAAGGCAAGTGTAAAAGTTTTAGGAACTGTTTTTAATGTGAGAAGTTTGGCTGATGAAGACGCGATTAAAGTAAGTGTGGAAGAAGGAAAGGTACAATTTAGTAGTACCAATATAGGCAAAGGAGTCATTCTAACCGCAGGAGAAGAAGGAACTTACGACTTAACGGCGAATCAAATTTCTGAAAAGAAAGTAAACAATAAGAATGCGAGTGCTTGGAAAACAGCTTCGTTGACTTATAAGAACGCACTTTTATCTACGGTGGTAACTGATCTATCTAAACATTTTAAAGTGGAGGTAAAGATTACAAAAGCAGAGATGCAAAATTGTAGAATTACAGCAAGATTTGCGGAGGCGACGGCCAAAGATGTGCTGGACTATATTGTAGAAGTCTACAAAATGGATTTAACGGAAATTGAAGGAAAGACTTTTGAATTAAACGGAGGAATTTGTGAGTAATTAGTAAAAAATAACGAAATTCGTATTTGAAAATCACCCAAAAATTTGAGAAAACTCCTCTAAAAATGTTCAATTCTTTCTCAT
>CALDTJ010000355.1 GCA_937924145.1 uncultured Saprospiraceae bacterium | reverse complement strand
TCTGGCAGAGGTCAGTTGGAATTAGTAAAAATGTACTACGGTCAATTAGATAAAAAAGGCTTTATCATTGATGAACGATTCAACGGTGGTGGTCAATTAGCTGATCGATTTTTAGAATTATTGACAAAACCTATTGTCTATAATCTGCATTGGAGACATGGTAAAGATCATACCCAACCGCTTAAGGCTAATACTGGCCCTAAAGGCATGCTAATCAATGGTTGGGCTGGTTCTGGTGGCGATGGTTTGCCTTGGGCTTTCCAAGAGTTAAAAGCTGGGCCTATTGTTGGTGAAAGAACCTTGGGAATTTTAGTCGGTCCTGCTACTGGTCATCGTTTGATTGACGGTGGTGGTATCACGGTTCCTGGTGCAAGATTGTATGATAACGATGGGCATTGGTTTTGGGAAGGTGAAGGAGTAAGACCAGATATTAAGGTTTGGGATGATCCAAATATTTTAGTGCAAGGACGTGATCCGCAGATGGAACGGGTGGTAGAAGAAGTGCTAAAATTGGTGAAGACTCAGCCTGCTAAAATGACGCCTGCACCTGCGCCTGATGATCGGACGGCTAAGGGATTACGAGGAAAGTAATGGGTTAACCCTTGGAGAATTTGGAATTCTCCAAGGGTTTTTATCGAATAAACTGCCGCAAATAATCACAACTCTGCCGTAAAGACAACAACCGCCGTTCCAACTCCCCTTCAAAAGCCCGATCCTCCACCTCTACACAAACGGGGCCGTCGTAACCGATATCATGCAAAGTAGCCGCAAATTTTGACCAATTGACATCCCCCAAGCCTGGCAATTTTGGCGTGTGCCACAGGTTAGGATGTGCCCAAACACCGACCTCATCTAAAATATGTTGGTCAATTCGAAGGTCTTTTGCATGGATATGGAACATTTTATCCGCAAAATTTCGCATTGGTGCTAAATAATCCATCTGCTGCAAAACCATGTGCGACGGATCATAATTTAAACCAAAATAATCGCTGGGAATCGCCTCAAACATGGCTTGCCACACTCTTGGACTGACTGCCAAATTCTGTCCACCAGGCCATTCATTTTTAGTGAATTTCATCGGGCAATTTTCTATGCCAATCCTAATTTTTTTCTTTTCAGCATACGCAATAATAGGTTGCCATATTTTTAAAAAATCAGGCCAATTGTCTTCAATCGTTTTGGCTGGATCTCTTCCTATAAAAGTATTGACATTTTTTAAGTTGAGTAATACTGCTGCGTCAATCAGTTTTTTAATATGGTCAGTATATACTTTTCGTTCTTTTTTGTTGGGTGTTAGTGGATTTGGATAATAGCCTAAACCACTGATTGTTATACCTTTAGATTTACAATATTGATTAATTTTCTTTGCACCTTTTTTATCCAAATTCACCACATCTATATGTGTAACGCCCGCATACCTACGAGTCGCTTTTCCCTTGGGCCAACACATGACCTCAATGCAATCGAAGCCTATTTCAGCAGCATGGTCAATTACTTTTTCTAGACTTAACTCTGGTAAGATGGCGGTAACGAATCCTAGTTGCATGGTGACAAGGTTATAAGGTAATAAGGTTGAGAGGTAATGAGGTTCACTTCTTACAAATGTAGAAGAAAAATCGTTTTTGAAAGGATATTTTGAGTGCTTTGTGCTAAATAGACTTAGAAAATTTTATTTATTATAAAGAGTACGTGAAATCTACCTTTAAATCCACTGATAGAAATCGGTGCAGGCTGTGTGGAAATGTTGACAAGTCTGTTCTAATCTTTACAATTTGAATTGGACAATAGGAATAAGTTTTATTAAAGTTATTAACAACAACGGTTTGCGCAATCATTCTGATAATTCATTGTTTATAAAAATTGACTGACATAGTAGCTATTTCTTATTAAATGCTTTTATTTGATGGAAATTAAATTTAACTATCCTTGATTTGGATAAAGTATTGTATAAAACAAACTATTCATCATGTCAAAAGTCTCTCTTACCTCTAAGAAACCGAAACTGTCTTTTTGGCAAATCTGGAATATGAATTTTGGATTCTTTGGTGTCCAATTCAGTTTTGGATTGCAACAAAGTAATATGAGTGCGATCTATAAATATTTAGGAGCAACAGAAAGTGAAATTCCGATTTTATGGTTAGCAGGACCTGTTACAGGTTTAATCGTGCAGCCGATTATCGGTGCAATGAGCGATGGCACTTGGTCACCAAAATTTGGTCGTCGAAAACCATATTTCTTAGTCGGGGCTATTTTTGCCAGTTTGGCATTAATTTTCATGCCTTTTTCCTCCTCTATCTGGATGGCTGCAGGTTTATTATGGATTTTGGACGCTGCCAATAATGTAGCTTTAGAACCTTATAGAGCCTTCGTCTCAGACAAATTAAACAAAGAACAACACTCTCTAGGTTTCTTGATGCAGAGTTTTCTAACTGGCTTAGGTAGTACGTTAGCGAACTTTACACCAGCTATTTTGATCACCTTTGGCTTTTTTGCTTTGACAGATACTATGGAAAATGGGATTCCTGTTTCTACCTATTGGGCATTTTTCATTGGTGCATTTGCCTCTATCGCTACCATTTTATATACGGTATTTACCACAGACGAATATCCACCTTCCGAAGAAGAGTTGCTTAGAATGAAAGCTGAAAAAGCAGAAGGGAATGTCATGAGTCGTATTTGGAATGGTATCGTAGATGCCATAAAAGTGATGCCTTTAACCATGAAACAACTCATGCCCGTGATGTTTTTCACTTGGTATGCGATGTTTTGTTATTGGCAATATTTGACCTCGGCTTTATCGCTTTCCCTTTTTGACACGTTGGATCAAAATACAGAAGGATTTAAGCAAGCTCAAGTATTGACTGGTCAGATGAATGGTACTTATAACATCGTTTGTTTTATGTTAGCCTTCGCCTTAGTGCCCATCGCCTTAAAGATTGGAGCAAAAGGAGTACATGTCATAAGTTTAATACTAGGAGGACTTGGCCTTTTAGCTATTCCTTATCTTAGCATTGACAACGTTCTTTTTCACATCGGTTCTATCCCAATTTATTCCCTTTATTTATACACGATTGGCTTAGGAATCACTTGGGCATCTATGATGGCAATGCCTTATCAATTGCTGGCAGGCTCGATTCCATTGGAAAAAACGGGTGTATATATGGGTATCTTCAATATGTTCATTGTAGTTCCGATGATTATTCAGATATTTACCATGCAGTATTTTGTCTATGATTTATTAGGACAAAATCCTATCAATGTAATTCGACTGGCAGGTGTTTTCTTGATTCTAGGTGGTTTATTTACGTTGATTGTTAAAGAAGATAATTCGGAAATTTCTACTTCTTAATTGTTTTTTATAAATACTTATTGACTAAAAAGGGCAGCAAAAATTATTTGTTGCCCTTTTTAGGTTTAAGGAAATATTTGCCTCCAATATTATGTTAATGTATAAGAGCGTTTTATCTCTTACTTTTTAATAAATACAAACTAATGAACCAATCTATTAAAATCACACTGTTTAGTTGTTTATTGATCGTTTTGTCATGGTATAGTTGCCAAAATAATGCAGGAAATAAAGCAGATAATGCCTTAGAGGCAATCCCTGCAAACTCTACTGTTGTTACTGCTTTTGATGTGCCTACACTAATGCAAAAAGCCAATTTTGAGGCAGTTAAACAAATGGATTTTTATCAGTTTTTTGCGAAAAAAGCCCAAGAAGAAAGTGATATTCTAGCAACCGTTTTTGCCAATCCAGAAAATGCAGGAATAGATTTAACCAAACCAGCTTATTTATCCATAGAGTTAAATCCTGACAATCCAGAAGAAATTTATACAGGCGTTATTTTTAATTTATCTAGCCCAGAAGACTTTGGTGCTTTCGCTAATTCTTTTCGAGATGCCCGATTGGGAAAACGTAGCAATTATCAAGTAGTTGATCTCAATGATGCTACTCAATTGGCTTGGAATGATCAGGTAGGTGTCATTGCCTTAGGCGAAGGGATTTATGAAACGGAAGAAGTCGTTAATGCATTTTTTGCACCAAGCACAGAAAATAGTTTGTCTAATAATGAAAATTTAAATAACCTATTGGCTGAAAAACATGATGTAACTACTTGGTTGACTTCCAATGCTTTAGCACAGAATAAAAATGCCAAGTTGGTCTTGTCTCTGGCTAAAATCAAACCCGAAGCAATCAACGATAATTTTATTCATGGACACCTCGATTTCAATGAAGGTCAAGTGGATGCTAAGCTAGATTATTTCTTTCAAGAGGACTTAATCGAAGATGTCAATTTGCTGTTTAAAGAGCAGGTCAATGCCGATTTCTCGAAGTATATTGAAGGAAAAAATTTAAATATTTACTTGACTGCTGCTTTAGATTTTGATGGGCTAAATACAGCATTGAGCAAACGATCACAGGTCAAAATGTTTGCCGATTTTGCTTTAAAAAGCTATGGACTGAGTATTCAAAAATTAAAAGATGCATTGGACGGTGATTTAGTGTTTGCGACCTATACAGGAAACGTCAATAATCGCCAAGAGGGACTTTTTGCTATAAAATTAAATGAACTGGAATCTTTTGAGGCATTCTTAGCAGTCGCAGAAGATAATGAATTGGTCACTCAAACTGGAAAAGGTCGTTATTTGATTGCTCCAAATTTTAATCGGATATTATCAAGTGTTGTACCGTTCGACTTAGGCAGTGCCTTTGATAATCAATTGATGATAACAGACAATATCGCTTTTATATCTGGAAATATTGATCGCCTTGATGCTATTGAAGATGGTATGATTGCACCGACTGATCAGTTACCTGCAAATATCAAAAAAATGGCGAACCAAAATCCATTAGGTTTGTTTGTAGATTTTAATTCCTTTAAGAGAATTGGAGTACCGGGTGGAGAAGATTTAGATTTGTTAGAACTAATTGGAGATAAAAAAGGAGCCGATTTTCAATTGACGATGAAAAATGGTGAGGTTAATAGCTTACAAGCTATTTTTGAAGCGGTCAACAATGAATTTTTGAAAACGAAGCAGCAGAAACAACCTGTTTCTCAAGAGAAGAGTTAATTGATCCAATAGCTAAAGATAGGTCAGATTTTAGAAAATCTGACCTATCTAAAAACTATAAATCTTAATTTATTTACCCGTAGTTAAAAGGTAAAACTTTAGAATCTTTTACAGTAGAAAGCGTCATTAATGTTTTCAATCGCTCGATTTCCTCAATTTGAGAAAGCGTCTTAAACAATAACTGCTCGTAAGTTGGAATATCTTTACATACAATTTTAATCAAGAAATCTGCTTCACCTGTAATGATGTAACATTCCGTGATTTCTTCAATAGATTTTATCTTTTCTAAGAAATTATTGAGTGCATTTTCTTTTTGCCAAGCCAAAGAGACCAAAACGAAGGTCTTTACACTTAATCCAATTGCCTGAGGAGAAACCTGAGCGTGGTAACTTTCCACGACGCCTGAATGCTCCAATTTTTTTACTCTTTCCAAAGTCGGGGCTGGAGATAAACCAATTTTTTTGGATAAATCCAAATTGGTGATTTTACTATTCTCCTGTAAAATCTTAAGTATCTTCAAGTCAATCTTATCCAATTTATCGGACATACTATTTGATTTTTGTTGTTAATGTTTTAAGTGTTTTTCTAAACGGTCGGCAAGTTAATTTAAAAAGAGGAAAGAACAAAATTAAAAGGAAACAAAATTTCAAATCACCCTAATAATATTTTCTTTTTGGCTGATTTTTGGAAGGTATACTAATTAAATTTGGATAATTTAGAATAAAAATATTTAATATGATTCAATTTAAATGACAATTTTGCGGCAAAGTACATATAAAATATTCTAGTGAGGGAACTTTTAGTTGAAAAAATCGCTTTTATTTTGTAAATTGTATATGAACATATTTTTTTAATTCCAAAACACACAATCCCATGTTAATTTTAAGTTTTCTAGTGGTAATCCTATGCTTTTTTGGTTACGATGTAGTTAAAGGAGCACTTCAAGTAAAGTAGGCAAATTAGGATCTTGCCAAACTCCCATATCTAAAATTTAAGAAACTTAAGCGTCTTGTCATTCGGCAAGGCGCTTTTTTTTATCCAAATCTAGACATTGACAGGTTGCCCCACGGATAAATAAATTCCACTGATCCAGACGTTGACATTTAACACGGAAATTAGGAACACAGATTTACACGCTGACCTAAATAGTTTCTAATAAAAAACGTTTACAAAAAGTATTTGTCAACATCCAGTTCCGTGTTATAAAATTTCCGTGTTAATTACTCCATATATTGCATTGCTTAGTTTTAAATTTATAATTTTACATTTTTCATCTTACTTTCAACCATAAATGGCAAACAGCACTCCCTCTTATTGGTCACTGATTTGGCAACGATTCAAAAAAAATCGGAAGGCTAGGTGGTCCTATCGAGTGTTAATTGGTATGCTGTGGATTGCTTTGTTGAATCCATTTATTGCAGGCGATGTGCCTATTTACACTAAAACAGATGGGGAAAGCCACTTCCCTATTTTCCAACAATATCTAATTGACTTAGGATTAGCCGAAAAAACAGGCAACTATTTGAGTGGTAACTACTGGCACGAAACGAAATTTGACCAAGCTATTTACCCTATCATCCCCTACTCTGCGACTTATCAAGACACCAAAAACATCCATTACAAAAGCCCTTTTGGTCCTCAAAATATGGAAGATAATCAAGCTTGGCATTGGTTGGGAACCGATCAATTGGGTAGAGATGTTGCGGCTGGAATTATTAGTGGTGTTCGAACGGCGCTTAAAGTTGGGATTTTCTCAATGTTGATTGCCGCTTTTATTGGCTTATTCTTGGGTGGATTAGCAGGCTATTTTGGTGATTATGACTTAAAGCTGCCTTTGGTGACGATCTTTTTGAATTTGATCGGACTATTTTTTGCTGTCCATTTTGCCTTCATTAGCCGAGGGTATCAATTATCGGCCAAAGATGCGGACGGAGAACTACTAAAAAGTATAGGCATATTTATTGGCGTCTTGTTATTCGCTAACTTATTGGCGAAGGCATTGCAATTTCTTCCTTTTTTACAAAAATCAGTTACTGTTCCTTGTGATTTAATCGTGATGCGAACCATAGAGGTCTTAAATTCAGTGCCAGGCCTATTATTATTGATTGCTTTTACCGCTCTATTTTCCACTCAATCCATCTGGCCAATTATCCTCATCATCGGTTTCTTGGGATGGACGGGTGTTGCTCGCTTTTTCCGTGCAGAATTATTAAAAGTTCGAAATATGGAATACATTCAAGCTGCCAAAGCATTGAGTTATTCTAATTGGCGGATTCTTTTTCGGCATGCCTTACCGAATGCTATTGGGCCAGTTAGCATACTACTAGCATTTGGAGTTGCAGGAGCGATTCTTTCAGAGGCAACCCTTTCCTTTTTAGGAATTGGTAGTTATCAGGATGTAACTTGGGGAACGCTTTTAAAAGTGAGAGGTACGGAGGCGAATTGGTGGATGGCACTATTCCCAGGCTTAGCTATTTTCGTAACGATCCTAATTTTTAATCTGATTGGAGAAGGCTTGAAGGACGCCGTAGATGCTAAGGATATTTAAAGAGCATCCCTTATTTCTTACCGCCCATTTTCTTCCGCATTTTCTTAGGAAACAAATTAGATTTACCCTTTTTATTAGACAATTCTCCTCTTTTGTTGACTTTGCCTTTTTGTTGCTCATTGATCGGGCAACCCGTTTTATTACTTCCACAAGAAGTCATCGTGCCACTGATGCAAAATAAAGCGCCAACTAATAATAATAAGGTAGTTTTATGCTGAAGGGAAGATTTGAAGGTCTTGAATAATTCCATAATTTAATTTTATGCTTGCAATTTATGGCTTTTCAGATTCAATTGATAGTTTTGTAAATAGATTCGTCTTGAATTATACAGATGATTTCTTGATTTCCACACAGCTTGTACCGATTTCTATCGGTGGATTTTTGATTTCCGCACGGATTCATTAACTAATTATGCTAAGTTTTAACACGGAATTTTATAACACGGAACTAAACATTGACTTTTCTAACAAGATTTATATACACTTCTTTTCTAACATAATATGCCTTTAGTTACTTCTACATATAAAGCGCCTTTTCTTTTTCGCAATGGTCATTGGGCTAGTATTTATCCTTCTGTTTTTCGCAAAATACACGGTGTTGTTACCACTAGAGAACGGATTACTACCCCCGATGAGGACTTTCTGGACTTGGATTGGTCTAAGAAGGGACATTCGAAACTATTACTCGTCTTGCATGGATTAGAAGGGGATGCTAGTCGCCCTTATGTGCAGGGCATGATGAAGTTGTTTAATCAAAATGGATACGATGGTGTAGGTATGAATTTTCGAGGTTGCAGTGGTGAAATAAATCGCTCCTTGAGGATGTATCACAATGGAGAAATTGAAGATGTTGGCTTTGTTTTAGATTACATTGGTCGAAATTATGATTATAAAGAGATAGTCTTAATTGGTTTTAGTTTGGGTGGCAATGTGGCCTTGAATTATGTGGCTCGGAATGGTCAAAATGTACATCCACTCTTGAAAAAAGCAGTTGCTTTTTCTGTACCGACTGATCTGGTGGAATCGGCAAAGGTTTTGGATGGTGGTTGGTTTAATTCTAACGTTTATGTTCGCCGTTTTTTGAAACAATTATATGAAAAAGCAAGGTTGAAAGAACAGCAATATCCAGGGACCTTTGACTTAAAAGCAGTTAAGAACTATACTACTTTTTATGATTTTGATCACAATGTGACTGCTAAGGTGAGTGGATTTGCAGGAGCATTGGATTATTACACTAAGGCTAGTAGTTTGCCGCACTTAAAAAGCATTGCGATTCCTACTTTAATCGTCAATGCTAAAAATGATTCTTTTTTGAGTGAAACTTCTTACCCTTATCAAATTGCGAAGCAGCACCAAAAATTATTTTTAGAAGTACCTAAACATGGAGGGCATGTTGGCTTTGTCCAATTTGGGAAAGATGGGGTTTATTATTCTGAAAAAAGAGCTTTGGAGTTTGTTTTGGGGAAATAAATCGGAAATTATATAAATACAGGACATTTTAAAAGAAAAGAAGACTGGACCAACGATGAAGAAACTGGTGGTAGATTTAATTCAAAGACTAGCCAATATAAGTTAAAGAATAAAGCTATGATGAAACAGCTTTGGAAAGCAGAAGAAATAATAAATGAATTTGAGGCAGATGTCATAGATTGGTCAATTGGCCACTTTTGAGGATAAATTTTTAGGGACTAAATCTGTTGGTATTTACGATTACATTGACTACAGAATTTCATCTCTAAAAGAAATTGAAAAGATTGGTAAGGCTAAAACCTATGAAACTATGCAGTCCGCATTAAAGAAATTTAATCCATCAAAGTCACTTAGATTTAATGAAATAACTCCCTCTTTTCTTATGAAATTCGAACATCATCAACGAAAAAGAGGTGTTATGGATACATCTATAAGTGTGGTAATGAAAATGTGTACTCTTTTGTGTAAACCAAAATAAAAAAGGAGCTATGAAAAATTCATAACTCCTTGATTATCAGTGTCGGGGCGGCAGGATACGAACTATTAATAAACCTAGATACCCTACAACACACCTAAACACCTGTTAATCAACACTAATTAAATCACAATTATCATAAAGTATCAAATTTAATCACCATCAATTAAAATATCTGACCCCTTTCCCGACCCCTAATTGAATTTAGATTTTGTATCTTTGCATAGTAAATGACTCATAATAAAGAGATAAATTATGCCAAGACAAGCTAAAGTTCCACCAGTTCGATTCAACTTAAAAGATAGCAAAGAGCGGAAAACAGAGACGCTAATTTATTTGGTGTTCCGCTATGAAAAAAAGCGTTTAAAGTATTCGACAGGAGAAAAAGTCCTACCAAGTTTTTGGAATCATGACAGGCAGAGGGCTAATTACACCAAAAAGCACCCAGAATATTCTAGCTTGAATAGCCGACTAAACAATCTTGAAGAATTAACAAAGGACATCTTTAAAGAGCATGATTTCGGTAAAATTGAACTAGCTACTTTTAAGCAGGAACTAAATATTAGGTCAGGTAAGGAAACTAGAGAAGAAGTTAAAATTCCTACCTTTGAAGAGTTTGTAGCGACATTTTTGGAAGAACGCTCTGGTAAGGTTAATTCTAAAAGAGGTACTTGGAAAATCTTTAAAACGGTCTTTAATCACTTAAAAGAGTACGGAATAGAAAGAGGGCGGCCATTAGACTATCAAGACTTCACCTTTGAATTTAGACATAAGTTTGAAAACTGGTTATATCTCCCACCAAGGGAACATTCTACTAATTATGCGGCTAAAGTATTTGAAATTACTCGTCAGTTTCTGAGAGAGGCCGCTAGAAGAGGATATAATACGAATAAAACGTTTGAGCAGCGAGGGTGGACAATTCCCAAGGCAAAAGTGCAAAATATAGTGCTAAGTTTTCAAGAGTTAGAAGTCTTGTATCAATTAGATTTATCTAAGAATCCAAGACTAGATAGAGTCCGAGATTTATTTCTACTAGGTGCTTATTCTGGGCTGCGGTATTCGGATTTTACTAGAATAAAGCCGCAGCATATCATTAGAGAAGGAGGGGTAGAAATGATACAACTTAGAACCATCAAAACAGATACGGAGGTTGTTATCCCACTAATGCCCGAACTCAAAAACATCTTAGAAAAATACGATTATCATTCCCCTAAAGCTATCTCTAACCAAAAGATGAATGATTACTTAAAAGAACTCTGTGAATTAGCCGAAATCAATGAGGAAATTAGTTTAAAAAAATCCAAAGCTGGAAAACAGATTGATGTCAATTTAAAAAAATGGGAGGCGGTCTCTACACACACCGCCCGTAGGTCTTTTGCTACTAATTTTTATGAGATGGGTATTCCTGCAATTAATTTAATGCAGATTACTGGCCACTCAACTGAAAAGCAGTTTATGGGCTATATTAATATTGACAAAAAACAAAATGCTATCAATATTGCTCAGAATTTGGCTAGAATTATGAAAGAGGGTCAAAGTGCCACTTCTTAACACTTAATCGCTCCCTACCCTTTTCACGCTTACAAAAACCAATAAAATTCCCCCCTTCATTCTTGAAATCGTTTTAACTGCGTCGATTTCAACTAACCTTTTATTCACTTTATTAAAGCTATGCTACTATGAAAAAACGTAAACGTCTTTCTAAAAAGACAAGATTCGAGGTATTCAAAAGAGATCGTTTCACTTGCCATTACTGCGGTAGAAAAGCTCCCGATGTCATTCTTCAATGTGACCATATTAAGCCTGTATCAAAAGGAGGAACAAATGATTTATTGAATCTTTTGACAAGTTGTAAAGATTGCAATAGCGGTAAATCTAATATTGAATTAGATGATAACACCGTTCTCTCTAAACAACAACACCAATTGGAATTGTTACAGGAACGCAGGGAACAAATAGAATTGGTGTTACAATGGAAAGAATCTTTAGAAAATTTTGAAGAGGAGAAGGTTAAAATACTCATTCATTACATTGAGCAAAGAATTAAGCCTTATACTTTGGTCAATAACAGCCATAAATTTATAGCAAGCCTATTGAGAAAATTTACCGTTGAAGAGCTAATGAATGGAATTGATATTGGCACTCAAAAATATTTGAGGTATGATACCGAAGGACAAGCTCTACATAATTCTGTGGAACGCTTTATTAGCAAGATTGGTGGAATTACTGCCACGCAAAGAATGTCTCCTATCCAACAAGCTATTGTAAAAATTAAAGCGATAGGAAAGGCCCATTTAGTTTTCCATAGAGAATATAAAATGAAACAACTCCTAAATGATTATGTCCAAAAGATGGACGAAAAAGGTTGGACTGAAGAGGAAATATTAGTGGAGTTAAATGGCCCTGTCTTAAAAATGACTATACAAATAAAAGGTTGGGGGAAGTGGATTGAAAAAATTGAAAATTGGACGGATAGTCTTACTTCTTGGGAACGGTCTGAGAACTTGCCAATTACCATAGCTACTACCTCCACAATTCCTTTCGATGCGCTACGAAGAACGGCAGACAGTTATAGAATAGAAATATTAAGTCGCATACATGTTATTTTACACCTTGGAAAATGCTTTGAAGAGTTTGACAAAAAGGCATTCTTGACAAAACTAGAAGATACTATTCAGTCATTTCTGAACAACCAAGACCTTAATGGAGAGCTTAAAGAAATTACCTTTTTTGCAAAATATGTTGCAAAAGAAAGGCTCTACTTGTTTTTTCTTGACTCAGAAACAGACAAACTAAAAGGCATGGTATTAGAAATCACTAAACAGCAAATTTCGGGGCTATTAGCCGACTTATTTGAATCATTACATATTCCAACATTAGGCTATAAAGGAAGGGAGGCAGAACAAATATTATCTTTCTATAAAGAATTTTTTAAAAAGGGTGAATTATTATCTGCAATGAATCTTTTGAATTAGTGGTCAATAAATTGTTAATCATTTAACAATGATAACTTTAAAATCTAGGTTTTAAACTCCCCACTAGACATAAGCACTCCAATAAACAGGTTTCTGAAGTTCTTTGCCTAATGCACCGTTGATAGATATCTGTTTGGTTAAGGCAAAAGCTTTAGAAATCGAGTGCATCTCTAGTCTTAGCTATTACAGTTAAACTATTGTGCCGTAACCATGATTAAATTCCCCAACGTTCCAAAGCAAATTTAAGTAATTTTTTTTCCCTTGATTCCAGAAAAGTCCGATAAACTTCTTGCCAATACTTCTTAGTTCTATTACTCCTATAACCATCAATTTTCTTTTGAGCACTTACAAATAGTCGCCTCAATTCTCGTATCATTAAAGTATTAGGGTCATTATCTCTATCAGCCCAATATAGTTCAATTTTCAGTTCTGGTCGCTTATTCGAAACTTTAATATTTTGAGTTTCTTTTAACAAAATAAAATTGCCTAATCTTCTTTTATCTAGACATGGTTTACCTTTATCGTCAATTATACTAAATTCTTTTGTGGCCCAAATATGTTCTTTATGAAAAAAATCATTCGGAGATTGTTTGTTCTTCGGGGCTAGCATTTTAGAAAAATCTACACTTTCTCCTTTTTTAGAACGTAAAAACTCCTCATAATTGGCAAGAAAAAACTTCAACCAGTCTTTAGAATATAAATTCTTTCGCTCATCATCAGATTGAATCGTAAGGCAATCTTGGAATAGATTATTAGGAGCATGGTGATTTATAAAACTCTTTAAGTTCTCTTTTAGGTTAACCTCAGTAAAGTTGGTATCGTTATATAACTTATGAGCTATATCAAATAACCATCCTTGTCCAGTATCTCCTCTTTTTGCAATTTTTAACACATAACATCTAAAGTTCAATTTTTCTAGTAATTCAATAACTTCAAGTCGTTTTTCAATAGAATGAATTTTACTATAAATCGCTAATAAAATGGGAAGTATAGACGCATGAGCAGTATGATTAGCTATCCTTTCTAGTTGGTGAATTTCAGAAAAACTAGCCACTCCAACTCTACTAAAAAGCTTTTTATAAGTATTTGAGGCATCTTCTAAAAAGATAGTGAATTCGACTAACTCTTGCCAATTACTTCTCTCTTCTATAG
>CALDTJ010000354.1 GCA_937924145.1 uncultured Saprospiraceae bacterium | reverse complement strand
AAATTGCTCCTGTCGTTTCGTTTTTTTATAGAATGATTTGATATAAGCAGTCATCTCCAATTTTTCTTTAGTGCCCATTTTATCACATTTATTAAAACAGGTAAAACCTTCTTTTCGAAGACGTTTAAAGTTATCAAGACATTGATGCAATATATTTTTATCAATACTAGCGCTTATTAAAGTGCTTTCATGAAGTTTAAGTCTAGACTCCCCAGCACTACCCCTCAAATAAGGTGGACTGACAATGGTCGCAAAATCAAAATCATAAGGTACAAGCGTATACAATTCACTGTTACGATGTTTAACTAATTTTAAGTTTTTCTGTAATTTTATTTCCCAATCAGAGTTCCCTATCATATAATTAAAGACTAAAGCATTATGATAGGAATTTGGAGCTATTGCGCTAGGCTCAATTCCTAATCCTTCTACCAATTCTCCGTTTATTCGGTGTGCCATCTCGTCACTGTTTTCGATGACGAAAGCATAACTTTCAATTCTATTCGTAGGGTCCGCTTCGTCAATAAAGGTTATTTCCAATAAATGAACTCTAAAACTGCTATCTGTTACTTCATTAAATAATTTGTAGGTCCAATACTCTTTTAATAAATATTTAGCTTCTTCTTCTTTAGCGTAGCAATGCGTCACCAATTTCAGTTTATCATACTTTTGGTATAAATTCATTGCCTTTAATGCTGGCTTTTCAAAATTCAATCGAATAGGAGGAAGATCACATTTCTGTCTTCTAAACCTTCCTCTTGGCCTGACTTTACTTGTCATTTTTAAATCAGGTTTCCCCGCTACTTTTAGGGTTAATTGTGCTTGATGCTCTATATCTTTTCTTCGACTATCAATCAAACTATCAAAATTTAACACTATTTCTAACTGTTCATATTGTTGAATTTTTTGAAAAAGTGTTTGAATGCTATCAAAATCAGGTTTAGCCTTTTTAAACGGGTTATCGTTGGCGTTTGCAGTCACTTGGCTAAAAAGGCACAAGATTAAGAGGATTAAGTTCTTCATATATACTTCTGTTAAAATTGATGATTATTTTGAAATACTATTACACTGATAGCGTTGGCTCAAAGGTAGGGACAAGATGAAGTTAAATCGTTCGAATAGATAAGTTAGGACGTCCGAATATATCTTTTCGGACATCTGGACAGCCTAAAAAGCACAAAATTGGCAGTATTCAGAGGTTTTAAAGAAATATAATCACAAAAATGAAAGTAGGAAGGAATAAAAAAATCACAAAAAAAATTTAGTAATCATGAAATTTACAACGCCTCTAAAACTTAGTCATAGAAAGTTTCAGCTTAAAAAACATAGAACTAACTCTAAGCTCTTGTCAGGTTTTTGAAATCTATACAAGGCACGTAAATGCTCCTACCTTAAAAGTCCCGCTAGGGACTATATATTGGTAGAAAAATGGTCAAATTTGACACAAACTGTGCCGTAGGTACAGTACCTCTATCCACATATTGTACCTACGGCACAATGGAAATCAAAAATAATGGCAAAATTTCTACCAATATGAAGTACCTAAAGGCACTTCCACAATTTAGGTACGCTTGTCTTTATCAGGTAGATCTTCGAAAATTTAATATATCTAGACTTAACTATTACCCCACTTCATTAAGATAACGAGGCTCCTACAGCCTTATCCTTTTGTTCCAAAGACACGCTATTTTTCAGCAATTTACTGACCGTAAAATAAAAAGTAGTGCCTTCTCCTAGAGTAGATTCTATCCAAATTTGCCCTGAATGTCTAAAAATAATTTTTTGGCAAACGGACAAACCTATACCTGTTCCAGCAAAATCTCTTTTGTTATGTAGTCGCTTAAATATTTCAAAAATTCGATGTTGGTATTCTGGTTCGATACCGATACCATTATCCCTCACTGAAAATTTCCAATAATCTTCATTGGGTTCATCATAGTATTTGATACTAATCTTGGGTTGTTCCTTTTTATTAAATTTAATACCATTATTAATCAAATTATAAAAGACCATTCCGATTTGTTCTTTCTCCGCAAATATATCAGGCATTTCTTCTTTTTCGATAATCACATCCCGTTCTTTTATCATTTCTGAAAGGTCTAATAATTTAACTTCGAGTAACTTATTTAAATTAATAACTCGATAGGTCATTTCTTTTCGGCCAACCCGCGAATAGGTTAGTAAGCTGTTAATCAATTTAGACATTCGACTAACACCATCCTCTATAAAATCAATATACTGATTGGCATCTTCATCTAAATTATCCTTATATCTTCTAGCCAATAGCCCTGTAAAATTACCGATCATCCGAAGTGGTTCATTCAAATCATGAGAGGCAATGTAAGCGAATTGCTCCAAATCTTGATTAGATCTTTTCAGTTCGTCATTATATTCCCGTAATTTTTCCGCGTTATCGGTCAATAGTTTCTCTTTTGTGACTGTATCAGAAATATCACGCCCAGAGATTAACACACCAATCACCATTCCATCATCATTTCTCAAGGGGACAAAATTTCGTTCTACCCATAATTGTCCAAACTGAAGAGAAGGCAGGGACAAACTTACTCTTCTATAAACAGATTTTTCCGTTTCCATTACCTGTTTCAATAATACCATCTCTCCATCATACTCTTTTCCTTGAATATAAAAGTCAGCTAAATTACGCCCAAACAAGTCTAAATTATTCTTAAGTGATAAGTAGCGAATGAAAGTTCGATTCCCTCCTAAAAAATTACAATCTTTGTCCAACCAATAAATGAATTGGGGAATATTATCCATAATCAATCGAGAAAATTTCTCTTTATTTGCTAATGCTTTCTCTACCTTTTTACGTTCTTCTATTTCAATATTAAGCGTATCATTATATTTCTTTAGAACTAAATTCTTCTTTCTGATTCCATTCGTATATCTATTAATGCCGACTGTAATACCAAAGGTCAACAATAAAAAACTACCCAACTTAAACCACCAAGTCTCCCAAAATGCTGGATGTTTTACAATAGACAAAGTTGCTCCGTCCTCATTCCAAACCCCGTCATTATTAGCTGCTTTCACTCTGAAGGTATAAGTCTGTGGAGCCAAGTTGGTATAAACAATAGGGATTCCAAATTCGGTATAATTCCAAGCATCTTCAAACCCTTCCAATTTGTAGGCGTATTGATTTTTTTCTGCTCGATTATAATTAAGTCCGGCAAAATTGATCGCTAAATAATAATCATTATGGTCAAGTTCTATTTCTTTTAGATTAATCCCATTAATAGTTGTCTCTCCTTTTTGACTGACCTTTTTCAGGCCAGTTAAATAGACTTTCGGCGGAGTTTCATTTGTGGTAAATTGTTGGGAGTGAAACCTAGTAAATCCTCCTCTATTTCCAAAGTAGATATATCCATCCTCATCTTGGGCACTAGAACCTAATAAAAAAGATATATCAGACAATCCATCCACTTTTTCAAAAATATTAAATGCTTTTTTCTTGACGTCAAAATAAAAGAGACCTTGCACTGAACTACCCCATAAATGACCATCTTCGGTAAGTTCTAGACTTTGTATCCAAAATTTATGGTTCTTTTCACTATAATTATCGAATTGCTCTGTTATCAAATCATAACTACCTAAACCAACTGTAGAACCATAGAATAACTTTTGCCCAACTTGTTCTAAATTAATAATTTGATTACTTAAAATGGTATTATCGGATTGTTCTTTATCATAAAAAAATCGTTGACATTTGAAGGAGGCAATATCTGCTTTAGCTATTTTATTCAATCCATTGAACGTTGCGACCCATAAATTACCCTGATTATCTTCCAAAATATCATTGATAGAATTATCACTAATAGAATGAGGGTTTTCAGTATCTCTTTCGTACCTCTTATAAACACCTGTATTTGGGTTTACCATAAAAAGCCCAGACTCCGTGCCTAACCAAATCCTTTCCTTACTATCTACAAAAATAGTTTGTACATAAAAATCAGCTATGTCTAATTTGTACCGTTTAGGTATTGGGTATTTTCTATATTCATAAGTTTCTAAATTAAACAAGGTCACCCCTAATTTGGTCGCTACATACATCCACTTTCCGTTTTTATTAGCTATAGCTGCAACGTATTTATCTAGAAATAAATGAGGTTTGGTTTCACAAACATTAATCATTTGATCGCTGTCTAAATCATATTTAACAAGCCCATACTGTCCTCCACCCAACCAAACAGTGTTATTTTTTTCAACGTACAAGTTTTTTGAATTCGTTGTTTTTAATTCTTTATTAAATAATTCATAAGCATCAAACTGGCTACTGAACCAACTGTATAAACTAACACCATTAGCCGTTCCGAACCACATCAATCCTTGTTCATCTTCTAAAATATAAGTTACATTATTATCAGCCAGAGAATGAATGTCTTTGGTATCAAAAGAGAAATTCATAAACTTTATCTTCGGTCGATCAGGAATACTTGCAGTATATTTTGCAGTATCTGGCAAAGATGCTTTTTCAACACAGTTGAGTCCATATCCTGTAGCAATCCAGAGTCTTCCTTTACTATCCTGAAGAATATCTTGAACAGCACTACTAGAAATACTTTCTTGGTCTAATGAGTTTTCAGCATAACTATGAAATTGAGGTGTCCAGTCTTGTTTATCAATATGATTGGAGGCATCAAGGGGTAATTGCATTAAAAATAGGCCTCCTCCGTGTGTACCAATCCAATACCGTTTTTGACGATCTTGATAAATTTTCCACACATTATGAGTAGCTGTATTTGCAGAAGGGTAAATTCTTTTAAATTTTCCTAATGCTTGTTGTCCATTTTTATCGGTTAACAATAAATGAAGGCCACCATCCCAAGTTCCGACCCAAATCCAACCTTTTTCATCTTCAAAAATATCGAGTACTGCTTTTGTTCTTAAGCTGTAAGGGTCGTTTTTATCAGTTAAAAAACGCTTAAATGTTTCTGTTTCAAAATCAAATAAATTCAATCCATTTTCTGTGCCCACCCACAATCTTTGATAGCTGTCCTCCATTATTTTCAAAACCTCATCATTACTGATAGAAGAAGTATCGTTAGCATCGTGTATATAAGTTTTCCAAGTCTCACTTGGTCGATGATATTTAGTAAGTCCTCCTAATCTAGTTCCGATCCATAAATTACCTTTACTATCTTCATAAATACTTCTGATATTACTAGACACCAAACTATTTGCCCCTTCTTCTACCTGAAAGACTTCTATTTTGTTAGGACCATCATATCGGCATAATCCATCATTGGTAGCAATCCACAAAAAGCCAAGATTATCTCTCAAAAGACCATTAACCATATTATTGGACAAGCCATCTGTTTTTCTAATATTTTTAAACTGAATACTCTTGACTGATTGGCTATAAGCCCATTGATGAGAAATGAAAAAGAAGAATAAAAAAGACCAAATATATTTGAGTTTCATGGGTATTGTTTTTCGTGTATTACTAGACCTATATAGGTGAGAGGTGGTATGGACTAAAACAGTTAAAGGTCTTTGAATAACAAAATATTTGCTACCCAAATAACTAAATTCATATATCAAATTCTTATTTAGATAGCAAGTCTAAAGAATACTAGGTTATTTTCTATTCAAATTCCATGCCCCCATTCATTAATAGACTTGTTACCCTTTAAAATTACAACAGGAAAACAAACTTGTAAAGAGTCTAACTATCCCCTACCAACTCAATTGATCGTGACGGTAAAAACTGAAAAAAAAGCAGATTATGTAATGATAGAAGTACCTATTCCTGCGGGATGTAGCTACGGCGAAAAGACAAGCAACACAAAATCATGGTGGAGACATCATAATGAGAATAGAGAAATACATCGGGAATCTCCTAAAGAAAAGGTAAACATCTTCTGCGAGTCGATGCCAAAAGGAACTTATACTTACATCATCAACTTAGAGCCTAGATATTCGGGGGCTTATACGCTGAATCCTGCGAAGGCAGAAGAGATGTATTTTCCTGTATTTTATGGTAGGAATAAGGGAAAAAAGGTGAAGATTGAAGGTTACTAGCTAGGTGCTTAACGTATCCGACACTTTGAAAGTGTCCGACACGTTGATTCGGCGCTTTTACTGAATCCTCTCCAATCGCCTATTCATCACATAAAACCAAAGTGGTTGAAAAAAAGCTAATACAACCGTCCCCGGATACCCAGTAGGCATTTGTGGACTAGTCGGCACAGATTTCAATACTTGATATTTGATACTACCATTATAATGATGGTCAGAATGTCTAGATAAATTAAACAGCACTGCACGCCCTAAAACATGATCGGAATTCCAAGAGTGATGATGTCGAACGGGTTCATATCGGCCTTTTTCGTTTTGCTTGCGCTGTAAGCCGTAATGCTCAATATAATTGATGGTCTCTAGTAAACCAATGCCGATAACTGCCGCTACAATAAAAGTCAACAAAACGTAGGTACCAAAAAAATAATAAATCGTAGCCAACAAAACGATATTGGCGATCGAATAACTCACCATTCTATTACTCAACGAAAAAATAGATTTCCCTTGATATCTCATCAAGTTATTTTCTAATTTCCATGCTTGAAAATAGCTACTAAAGTGCGAAGTAAACCAAAAAGTATACAACAATTGGTTTTTTCTAGCAGTGGCAGGATCTTTTGGAGTGGCTACATTGAGGTGATGCCCTCCATTATGATAGGGTAAAAAATGCGTATTCAGAGAGGACAGTAATAATATTTCACCGAAAAATTGTTCCAGTCGGCTATGTCTATGTCCCAATTCATGCCCTACATTGATACCTACTATCCCACACATTAATCCCATCGAAATTAGTCTACCCCAATATTCAATACTTCCAAAAGTGGTTGCTTGTATGACAAATAGAAAACAAATCAGCATCAAAATCTGTACAGGTACTGTCAAGTAAAGCATCCAATCGTATATTCTTTCATTCTTTTCATCAGCGGCTATTTTCTCCTCAAAATTGGCACTATCGACGGGTAAAAACAACTCTAACACTGGCAGTATAATAAAAATTAAGAGTATAGGTAACCATGTCGTCCATCCTGTAGAAGTCAGGGAAATATAAGTTGACATTGGTAGGGCATAAACCAAGAGATACTTTAATCTGTGCATTTAGTAAAAGTTAATTAGTCATTGGCTTTTGGCCATTGTTTTTTAAAAGTGGCAACCAATAATATTAATTACCTGGCAATTCCTTCATGAATGCCAATTCTCAATTGCAAGTTATATTTTTTAGCGATTTTTTGTTTAATAATTTGATTAATTTCTACTGCCTTATTAGCGATATTTTTTTTTATAGAAAAAGTCTAACTAGCCAATGCCTTCCGATAATTTCCAGGTGAAGTATTCGTATGTTTCTTAAAAGCTGCATAGTAAGTCGTTTTAGAATTAAATCCAGCTTGTCGGCCAATGTCTAAAATAGACAAATCTTGGAAGTCAGCAGACTCTAGTTTTTCCTTCGCCTCCTTGACCCTATATTGATTTAAAAATTCTAAAAAGTTACAGCCTATTTTTTCATTAATGACTTGAGATAAATGATTTTTAGGAATATTCATTTTTTTAGCTAATCCCGTCAAGGTCAAATTAGGCTGTCGGTAAACTTTGTGCGCTTCTATTTGAGTTATTAATTGAGCCAATAGTTTTGTCTTCTCGGTAGGCTGTAGCGCCGAATTTTTATACTTCAATTTTCGTACGGGTAACGTTTGGGATTCAGGGGGAGCAATCCACATTGTAGTATCAGGTTGTGGAATGATGACCATTTTTTCAGCCACCTTTCGTCTATATCTATACCATAAAAATACACTTATCAATCCACTCAATAATATACCAAGAATTACTCCCGTAATTAGTGTCATTAGTTGAAAATTAAGTGTTATTTCCATTTTAAAAATTTTAAAAAAGGAGGTCCCTAAATCGAACCTCCTTATGAAAATCCAATAAATTTAATAGACGAAAATTCAGTACGGGCGACTTCAGTCGCCTTTATTTTCTTAGCGTAGGCGATTGAAATCGCCTGTACTACCTTTTCTTAATAGTCCTTGGATGTACTCCAAAAACAGGTCTTAAAAATAAACCAATTTTAGCGTAAGCATATCCAAATCCATTACTTACAAATACTCGATTTCTTAAATCGACATTAGAAGTAATCAAAGCAGCTTTAATGTCTCTATTGTACCCTACTTCAACATTCAACCACATCAATTTACTAACTGCTTTTTCTGCATTCAAATAATACCTCAAATTTTGACTTTTGAATTCTAAAGCATCATCCGTACTCTGCAAAACAGGAATTTCTCTATCCATAAAAGGTGTTCTAGTTCCCATTCTTGCCCCCAACATCACAGAACTCTTCGGTGAGATGACATATCTAAATTGCGCATAAAGCGGTAAAACTGTTTCGATATTCAAATGCTTACCCAATCTTCCAAAGTAGGCTACTACAGGCAAAATTGGTTGCTTCACGTTCTCTCCTACAATACCGACTGCACCAATCAAAAACATATTATCAACGGTCATTTTTAAAGGTAAGGTCGCACTAAAAATACCTTTATTACTCTTCTTCTGAAACCGCCCAAAGTCCTTTCCAGAAGTGGAAAACGAAGCAGCCAAGGTCAATTTCTTCTTCCACTTTTTGAATAAAAACTGTTGGGAAACATTGAAGGATATATTCGCACTAGTTCCAGTCTCTTCGACATCATCAATTAATACTCGTTCATTAAAAGTTGTCGTTCCAATGTTATCTTTGAAAACATTATAAGCAAAATTCAACTTAGCTGAAAAACCTTTCGTCTTTTTGATGACTGGTAACGAACCGTGCAAAGTATAGGTCTGCCCATTTTTCATGGGTAAGGTCAAATCATTCTGTGCAAACGTGGTATATTTTCGATTGTGGGCAAAAGCATTTTCAACACTTACGCCTAATAAAATCGGCATGGCAGCAAATGCTTGTACTGGTAATTTCCTTTTTTGCTGTATAGTGGTGTCTTTAGTTACTTGTTGTGCACTAGCTGAGAAAGCAGCAAAGATGCAAATACTGGTCAAAAAATGTTTGTAGGAGAACATAGTTTTTAATTTTAAAGGGTTTTCTCAATTATTTTAGAAAAGAGAAGCGAGACGTTACGGTCTCTAATCTCTCTTCTCTACTCTCGCCTCTCTTCTTTTACTTACAATTAATCAAAGGCGAAGTCGCGCCACCAATCCATCCTGTCGGTTCACCCGAAGCATGTACTTGACCATCCGCAAATTGATCTTCGTAACCTGTTTTGACAGCTAATTTAAATTCGACATTCACCCATACTTCGCCATCAATCTCTCGGCTATCCAATACGCTCAATACTTCTCCCTTGAAGTGGTCGCCTTGTACTTTACTAGCAGTATTAGGCTTTGTGTATAAAGGCATTTTATCATTCACTAACCAGCAGTACTCATTTGGTTGAATTGCACTATATTTATCATTCAAAGCATTCGTATTCTCATAACCTCGATTCACAATGATTCGTATGACCTTTGCCGTAGCAGGAATATTAGATTTATCCACCGCGTAAGTAAAATTAGGCGTATCCAATCGGTAAGAAATATTATTAGCAGTGGCATGTGTTCGACCTTCTATTTCAGATCCATGTACTTCAATATTTGGGGAAACTGCATTCAAATCTGAAAATGTACTACCAATTTTGATATCTTCTACAGTAGCAGCCATTGGCGATTCTACCGTAATATCTCCAACTAAACTTTCGTCCTTTGGATCAGGCATCAAGTAACCTGCTGGATTATTATTAAAATCTTTAATCCGATAAACTTCAAAAGTGCCTTCTCCTGTTCTCAATTGTTCTTTTTGAATATAATCAGTATGCATTGCAATTTTATCTCCTATACTAATACCTCTAAAAGCAGTAGAAGAAATCAATAATTGGGTCTTACCCGTTTCAATCGCATCAATTTTTTCAACTCTCAAACTAGGTGTAGCACTGGCATAGGATGGAATACCTGTCAAAACAACTCTATCACCGATATTCATTTTTTGGTAATAGTCAGGACCACCCAAATTGACAATACTTACTAAGGCATCAAAAGTAACTTGGTCATTGGTTTGAACCGCAGCCACATAACCATCTTTACCAAATTCAATCGTAAGGACTCGACCTTCGATGGTTTTAGATTGAGTAGCTTTTTTATCACTTGTCTGTACTGATTCAGAAGGAACGGAGGACTTATCTACGGGGATATTTTTAGAGTTGTCGGTAGAACAAGCAGCTACTAAAATAACTGCAAAAAATAAAATAATTGAGGTTCTTTGACAATTTTTGCAAATTACTGCTTAAAGGCGAAAACTCTAAATTTGAAATTTTCAAAATTAGTCATGTTAAAAGTGAATCGTTTGACGGTTCGAAGTAAATTATTAGTTCCTTCAACTGCACCGCTTGATACCTTAGTTTTAAAATAATTGAGGATGTTTTTTTGGTGACGTTGAAAAAGTGCAATAAATTTATCAAGATACTTGTTTTTCCATTCGGCGGCATAAGCTAACCAATGGTCTATTTGTTGAACAGCAAAGTCATACGAGTAATCTGTATCGAAAATAGATTGCAAGGTATTTCGTAGTTGATAAGCATCTTCTAAATCTGGTGCTTTATCAAATGCTTTTCGCAAATCTTCTTTGTCTTGCTTGCTAAGATTTTCAGGTCGCTTTATAAGTTTCCATTTGAGTCTTTTAAAAACTTCTTCTTCCTTGTCGGTTCGACGAAGTTTTTTGCGCATATTATCTAAAACATCATTTAAATGAGTTGTCCAATGAAAGCGGTCAACATGTATTCGGGCATTAGGAAAAAGTTCCTGTCCTAAATCTTGGAATGGTCCCCACATGTCAGAACAAAAATCCTCGATTTGTGCACAAAAACCTTCTCCAAGTCCTTTAAAATAAGCACGTAAGAACTTTTTATCTCTTTGCTCTAAAATGTCAATAATTTCATGGGTATCCAAGTTAATCAAAATGACTATGAAGTCTTTGTGCCCTTTTTTGAATGCAAATTCGTCAATACCAATACGCTTAATTTTAGACCAATCAATTGATCTTTCAAGGACTTGGTCATAGCAGATTCGTTCTACCGTTTTATGGCACATATCAACTATAGCAGCTACTTGTAAATGACTTTGTTTAGCACTCATTTCAAAGATATATTTAGCTTGTCTTTTGGTATAGCTTTTTCCAGAAGAAACGAAGTCAAAGGATTCGCTAAAAGTGCGACCACATTTACACCGATATTGATGAACTTGAACATGTAATATCACTTTTCGACCACTAATATCTAGGTCTCGAACTTGACGGCGATATTTTGGGGTTTTACTATCGACTAATTGAGCGCAATCTGGGCATATTTCTCCTTCTATTTTTTTTATTTTACAGAAAATATGAATTGCGTTTTTTTTAATAGAAACTTGTTCTACCTCCAAATTTGGAATATTAAGTAGCATTGAATAAAAGCTTAAATCTTGACTCATTTCTCTATTTTTTAGAAGAGAAATTTAAGCTTTTTTTCCGCTTTTGCAAAAATTGTCAAAGAACC
>CALDTJ010000353.1 GCA_937924145.1 uncultured Saprospiraceae bacterium | reverse complement strand
CGACCTATTCTGGTCAAGTGATTGAATGGGAAGATGCGATTAATTCTACTATCAGTTTGGCTCCAGCCAAATACGATTGGAATGCCAATCCACCAGTGATGCCTAATGCGGATGGGTATTATCCAATTCCTGTACCTGGGGTGACGAAAGTGGTGTAACTAAATTTAAAAGTAAGGGGCTTTTTCTAACTCTCCCCTAACCCCTCTCTTGAAAAAGAGGGGGACTCATTTTGTGCAAACCTGTAAATTACAAGCAATTTGCTCGATAATTTTCGAATTAGCCGACTCCCTTCCCTTCGAAAGGGAAGGGCTGGGGATGGGTTAAAATAGTCGAATTAAAACCTTCAAACTTAATCTAGTTTGAAGGTTTTCTTTTTACAAAATACTTAGTTACTTTTGAGTCTATGAAAAAAATAAAATCACTCTCTGAAAGAGGTCAAACTGCTCATAATAATGTTTTAAGAATAGACTTTGAATTATTCTTTGAGGCATCTGGTAATATGTACCATAAAGAGACGAATCCAAGTGGTGCTTTTCCACTCAATACCGCAGAAAATAAACAGAGTTGGCATTTACTAAAAGAAAAATTAGAAATGCTGAGTTTGGAGAAATCTATTCCGACTTGGACCGCCAATTATACCTCTTGTTTAGGAGATGAAGTTTTTAGAAAAGCATTGGCAGGGTTTCTTGAAAAATTTTTGACAAAATGCCCCATAAATCCAGATCACTTAGGGATTTCAGCAGGTGCTACTGCCATTGTAGAACTCTCCACTTGGCTATTGGCGAATCGTGGAGATGTCGCCGTTTTTCCAACACCCTCCTACCCTGTTTACAAACAAGATATTGGTAATAAGGCAGGTATAGAACGGTACAATTTAATCACCCATCATGAGATTTCTGAAATTTCCCAGCAGCCTTCCTTAAAAATAAAACACTTAGAAAAAGCCAAAAAAGATATTGAAAAACAAGGTAAGAAATTTAAGATTTTAGTTTTAACTACTCCCGATAATCCTACGGGTTTAATTTATACAAAAAAGCAGTTAAACAAAATAGCTGATTGGTGCATCAATAACCATATCCATCTGATTGTCAATGAAATATATGGCTTATCATTGATTGACACCACACATCCAAAAATAAAAGAAGATTATAAAAAAAGTATTGGTTTTGTATCTTTTGCACAAGTAATGCAAGCCAAAAAAAGTCCATATTTACACCTATGGTATGCCTTGTCCAAAGACCTCGGTATTTCTGGGTTTCGAGTCGGAGCAGTCTATTCGTTAAATGAACCATTCATCAAGGCTTATGATAATTTGAATGCACCACATTTAGTATCTAATCACACTCAGTGGATGCTTTCTGAAGTCTTATCTGATCACCATTTTATGGAAAAATATATAACCCATAATCAACAAGCACTGACGGAGTCTTATGCATTAGTTGCCAATTATCTAAAACAGCTAAAAATACCCTACGTAGCATCTAGGGGCAGTCTATTTGTCTGGGCAGATTTCTCCGAGTTTTTAAAGAAACCAACACTAAAAGCAGAGACTAAATTTTGGGAAAAGTTATATCAAAATACGGGTATTCTATTGACACCAGGAGAAGGTTTTGGGCATAGTAAAAAAGGATTGTACAGAATCGTATTTCCTTGTTTCGGAATTGATGATTTGGAGGTGGCAATGAAGAGAGTTTCAACATATATAGAAAAAATAAGAGCCAAATCCTAAATATATGTAATACAGCTCAATTAATCCGCATTACTTAACTACTGATCTGTCAAAGTAAAAACAACCGTAGTAGAATAGACACCAGATGGAATAAGCACCGAAACTCCTGTTACCTGATATTGAATGGGGATATCTGTATGCCCCTTTTTACCAGAAAAAAATGCACTAGTAGTGCCAGATAATCCTTGAAACGCTGTACCTCCTTGGATTAATCCGCCGCCATTTCCATTACTAGTACTATTACCACTGCCAGTTCTTCGGACAGAAAGTCCTAAAGAGGAATGCCAATTAGAATCCTCTTTGTGTACGCTTACATTCCATCCAAAATTGCCAGCCTTTCCTTTTCCCTTGGTAGTCGTAGCTGATATATAAACTTGATTACTTGAGCTGGTATAGCCCGAAGAAAAATTACTCCCCGCTTCTAAATTGGAAGAAATAAAACTCGTCCAACTTCCACTAGCGTTAAACGAAACTTGACTATAAACAGTATATTGCATTAATACTAAAACAGTAAAAAACAATAACCTACTCATTCTTTTCAAAGATAATAATTTTATCATAGTGATATTATTCCGTAATCGTAATCATTACTTGGACACTAGAACTTTGATCTGCATCCAATAGCCCATAATCTTTAATGTTTAATTTATAAGTTAGTGGATGACCTGCACCTGCACCATTACCAGTATATCCTCTCCCAATACCTGAAATAATTAATTTAGGTTGATTCGAAAGCTCAATGGTCCCTGAAGAGTTCCCTAGATTACCTGCACCTCCTACGGCACTTCCAATAGTTAAATTTAAGGATAAGCCACTAGGAATAGTGCCGCTTGAAATTTGCATATAAATATTTCTAGTGGAAGAGTTATCAGACAAAGCACAGGTATAGTTAATCCATTTCGATTGATCTTCTACAGAATTAGACAAGGAAGTGCCACTCTCACTTGGTATTTCTAAATTGAGTGAAATTGGCGAATTACTAGGTTCTATATCAACTACCGTAACTTCGGGAATATTTATAGTAACTGGGCTAGTCTGTGCGAATAGGTTAGTTGTAGTTATCAAAAACAACAACATCGTTATTAGTTTAAAACTATTATATTCCAAGCTGTATGTCAAATGCCTAACCGTCATCATCCGATAATTGAATCAATTTTTTAAACTGAATATTTCTATTCTTTTTCTGTATAATAATGGGCAAAGTTACTTGTTGCCCTTCTTCTATTTTGATCGTAAAATTAGTTTGGGTTAAGCTTAAATTTTTATCAATACCTGATTTCAAGACCTTAACTTGCCAGGTATCTGGCCTTAAATCACCAAACTTAAATTGACCACTATCATCGGTAAAAGTTCTTCTAGTTTCCTCCCCATTCGTAATTTCTAGCATCAAATTACCTACTGATTTTAGACTCATCAACTGAGCGGAAGCCTTCGCTGCTTTTTTGAATTCTATTCCACCTTGAATAGCTCCGCTTTGGATCAATTCTAATTGTATTTCTTGGTCAGAATCTGGCAAAACTTCTACCATCGGCAAAGATGCATCAGTTAGAATTTCATGTAAATCCAAAGTAGATGGATCTAACATGACAGGATATTTTCCCGGCTTCATATTTTTAAATTGGAAATTTCCATCTGCATCTACCACTGCCGTCTTTCCATTTAAAAAAACTAAAACACCTTTTGGTGAACGGTTATTTTTTCGTTGAATATGCCCGTAAACATTACCTTTAGCAGGCTTTTCTTCTAGGCGAATGCCAAAATTATAAACATATTTTGCGGAAAGCGTCAAGTCTTTTTGAGCTAATGTATTTCTACGAATGGTCTGACGTGCATTGAAAATAAACTGGTGATTTTTTTTGATTTGCTGGGTAACAAAGAAGTCTAGGGCGTTTCTATTTTTATAATATTCATCTATTTCAAAATCGTTCTGATAGCGGAGTTGGATTCGAGTTTTCTTTTTGATATTACCAGTGATGGAACCGCCCCACAAAAATTGTTTTTGATCGACTATTTGCAAGTTATTTTCACTATAATATTGCCCAAAAAGTTTAAAAGAAAAATTATCCGTTTTCACACCTAAATCAACAAATAATCTAGCAATATCTTGTGCGCCCGTTTCTGAAGTTTGTAGGAAATTTTTTGATTTTCCAAACGCTCCGATTAAGCCAAAATTGAAGTGGTGTCCACTATAATTAACACCTCCTGTGACCAAATTTTCTTTTCTGAAAAATTGTTTCTGTGGTAAGCGATCTTCCAGCTCACTTTGCCGCAAATTTACTTGAAATTGGGTCTTCCGACCTAACTTAATTCGTAAGCCAACATGCCTTCGATCAATCAAGGGTGCTGCTTGGAATATGGTGTCTAAAGCAGCATTCCGATCATCCTGAAAAACACCTGTTACTACATCTATATTATTTGTTAATCGGTAATTAAGGTGGCCAAAATAATTAAGGGTATTTTGAAAGTAGCCTGTAAAATTAGAGCTAGCGTAGGTTAGATTTCCATTAAATCGGAATCGCTTATAAAATCGGGATTGGACTTTTATATATGCGCCCTCTCCTGAATTATTAGACGCCAATTCGGTTTCGACTAAAGTATTTTTGAACGGATTAAATTGTCCAAAAATGCTCATAATACTAGAATTAGCCGCTAAATCAGTACCTATTTTGTGTAAATAGTTAAATCGGATGGTCGATTTTGGATTAAATTCATTTTGCACATACGCGCCTATTTCTCCATTTAAATCTGAAAAAAAACGTGGCTTTACATAAAATGTACCAACAGTAGTCGTGCCGAAGTAGCCTTCCCCTTTGATCCCTCGACCATTTCTAGAATATTCGGTTAATGGACTTAAGGCATAATTATTATCTCCTACAGTAACGGCAAAATCCTTCGTTCGATAGGAGGCATAATATTCATCGTATAAAGTTAATTCGGTAGATTCTTGCTGATTCGGACCTCTTAAACTAAGGGTCACTTCCTTTTGCTTTTGCTCATCAATTGTTCCATTTAAGTACAATTCACCTTGCCAGCCTTGCCCTGTTCTACCATCACTAAATTGGCGATGCAAAAGATTTAAACTTGCATAGCCGGGCAACTTTCGAGTATCATCTTCTTCGTAGTCATAACTAGGCAAAAGCCGAGTATGTAAATACCCCGTTCGATTGAAATCTATACCTTTGATAGCCGCATTGAGGTCAATACTGACTCTACTCTCCTTTCTGGTTTCGACAAAGGTGGTAGTTTCAACCATGATGCGTTGATTAGCAAATGGTGCTAATGTAATATTGGTTTCACCAATCACTTTACCATTATCAGAAGATAGTTGAATTTTTTGTGGCTGATTACTGCTATTTTTCACTAGAAATTCCCCCGTTAATTTGGCACCAGCCATAACGGTATTAGGTGCAGTTAATGCCACTACCCCAATTTTATTAGTCGCTTTTACTTTAAAATCAAAATCTCGGGTTAATTCGTCGGTAAGTAGTTGAGTATTAACTAATCGGTAAGTAATTACGTAATCGCCAGCTAGTGCTTTAGCAGGAATAATAAAACTAAATAATTTAATGCGTTTTTCTCCTGCCTTTAAGCGAATAACTGAATTATCAGTGATGACTTTCCAGCCATCAGGTACATCCAATTTTGGGAGCAATTGAGTAGGATTAGTTCCATTATTAATGATGGCAATCGAAAAGTTATTGACTTTACCTGGCTCGGAAGTCAAATTGGATTGCTGAACCAATTGAATATCAATATTATTTGCCAACAAAGTTGAAGAAAAACAAAGGCAAATAATCCATGCCAATATTCTAATCATCCCCTAACGCCAAAGATAAATTGAGTCCAAAGACATCTTCTTCGGAACAATCCGCCAATACTATCGCCTGATATTGCCCTTTCGGTAAATCGGCTAAATCTAGATAAAATCGAGTGGATGTGCCTGGATAAATTTTCTTTTTAGGTGCTTTAACCACACTCACAGATTTCCCCTCGCTGTTGAATAACTCAATAGATACTTCAGGCACTAATAATCTTTCACCACTATTGACCAAAGCAATAGAACCGACTCGATTACCATCTACTCTGTCTAATTTTGCCTCTACAAATTCTAGGTTATTCTTTCCAGAATCCTCCAAATTGGTAGCTATTTGAACGGCATATCTCATAACCGTAGAGATATTTAAGCCATTTTGTGGCAATTCTGGTGAGATAGGCAAAATACCTTCCACCATCAAGACACTCCAATAACTACCAGTCAACTCCTCCCCTTCGGGAATAGTAACTTCGTAATTGATGACCGTTTTTTGTTGTGGTTCTAATTCTAGATAAGAAGGACTGAAATCAATCCAATTGGCATTGGAGCGAAGATTACTGCCAGGTTCATTATAATAAACTTCCCCTTCGTGAGAAAATAAATAATCTTTTTTGTAGACGCGTACTGCTCTATTTTCAAAGCCAGCATTTTGAATTTCTATTTGTCCACGAACAATTTGCCCCTTGCTTACCTCATGGATATGGGTCAAACCGTTGACGACGACAATGCTACTAAACGCAGGCGTAGTAAATAAAATAGAAAGTAGGAATATATAAAAGTAGGTTGTTTTTGATGGAATTGGACTGGACATTTTAGTGTTGTTATCTGAGTTATCAACCGTAAAATAGGTTGATATTTAGTGTTGTTTAAAAATCGTCACTTCGATAACTTATTATCGCTACCGAAATGACGAAATAGTATAAATCGGTACTAGGAAATTACGTTTTATTAAAACTACTATTCAGTGATCGTGTAGACTATTTTTATATCTGTAGATTGGTCGAAATCAATTTTTCCATAACTACCAGCTGCTTCATTCAATTCTAGCACATAAGTCAATTGGTGACCATTCTTCTCTGGGCTACCAGTATAACATGATCCGATACCATTAATGATTTTTTGAGCAGTGTTAGACAAGGTCAATTCACCTACTGGTGAACCCATGACTCCATCTCCAGTTCCATTATCCGCTCCTGCTGTTACTTTTAATAATAAGCCATCAGGAACAGCCCCTCCATCTTCAATTTTCACATCAATGGTTCGGCTTGGATCTGTATTAGACCCTACAATGGAAGAATAATTCAACCATAAATCATCATTTTTGGAGTTGGTAAAATCTAGTGCTAGTCCAGCCTCTTCAGGCTTCTCTGGAGCTAAGGTAAAAGAACCGCCATTTGGTTCAACATCTAGGATGGCAACTTCGGGAATTTTAATGCTAACTTCGTGTCCGTCAGTTGCATCATCTTGTGCTTGTAAGGAAAATACGATAGTAGAAAAGGCTAAAATAATTAGAGTATTTCTAAATAATTTGTTCATCTTTAATTAAGAAATTTATTATTATTAAAATAGGTTATTCTTTAAAGTTTAGTGTGTTGTATTGTTTTGATAGAAAAAGGAGGTAATCATCGAATATTCAGCTTGACCAGGGGTATTTTGCAGTCAAATTGTAGTGGTTTTTAGATATATAAACGAATCGTTTTTATACCAAGAAATTTAAGCTTAATAGGTGTAGTTTAGAGTAAAAAAATGGGAGATAAAGTAGGTTATTAAAATACGATAATGGGGATCTCTGGAATTTAACTTAACGTAAAATTTAACTTAATTTTTTTTGCAAGATGTGTCTTTAAAGTAAGGGGAAAATTTAGGAGGTAAATAAGTAGGTTGCTTAGTTAAATGCCAACAATCGTTCCAATTTTAAAAATTTAGCATAAAAAATTTACATTTTTTTAATGAATATAATTAAAATATTTAATGTATTTATGATTCTATTATTCACGAATGCATGTATTAGTCAGCCCTTAGAAAGATATGAATTTCAGCATTTACAAATGGGAACAACTTTCAATTTAACCCTGTATAATCACGATAAGAACTACTCACAATCAATTGGTAATCAATTCATTAAAAAGATAGATGAATTAAATTTCATTTTTAGTGATTACGATGCTGAAAGTGAAATCAGTCGATTATCTGCTACAGCAGGAAGTGGCAAAAAAGTCAAGGTAAGCAATGAATTATGGATAGTTTTAAAGCATGCCAAACGCTACAGTAAAAAAAGTAAAGGCGCCTTCGATATTAGTATCGGACCATTGAGTAAATTGTGGAGGTCGATGTTTAGAAGATCAGAAATTTTTAACGGAGTAAAAATAAACTCTGCTAAAGAAAAGGTAAATTTTCGAAACATCAGATATTATCCCTTTTCCAAGCGAGTAAAATTAAAGGTCAAAGGCATGCGCTTAGATGCTGGCGGTATTGCCAAAGGATTTACGGTAGATGAAATTGTCAAAATCTTACGTAAAAACGGAATTAATCAATATTTGGTAGATGGCGGAGGAGACTTATACCTAGGAGATCCTCCACCCAATAAATTAGGTTGGTCAATTAATGTTAGTACGCTTGATGCTGCTGGGCAAAAAGTGACAAAGAATTTAGTAGTACACAATACAGCGATTGCTTCCTCTGGTGATACCTACCGTTTCTTAGAATGGGAAGGGAAGCGTTACGCTCATATTATTGACCCACGCACAGGTTATGGAGTAGTCGATCAACGAATCATTAACGTGCAAGCCTCTAGCTGTATGAAAGCCGATGCTATTGCTTCAATCTTAAGCGTACTTTCTAAAGCAGAACAAATGGCTTTTTTAAAAAAAATGAAGAAGGTTAAGGTATTTTAAGAGAATTTGGTACTTTGTGTCTCCGTACAGGCGACTTTAGTCGCCTACATTTATCTAAACAATAATTTACTGAATCTTGGGGTTGTGTAAAAAGTCCCGTATTGTAATAAAATCTAATTCGTAACTAAATATTTTAGCGAAGATTGTTTGATTGTTGAAATTGTTTGATTGTTCACATAACACTTTGTCATACAGCAATTTAACAATCAAACAATTT
>CALDTJ010000352.1 GCA_937924145.1 uncultured Saprospiraceae bacterium | reverse complement strand
ATAAAATGATAGAGGATCGGCTGAATAAATCTTATGATGCTGTTCATTTTCATATTAAAAATATTTACAAAAAATTACATGTGAATTCGATGAGTGAGGCAGTGGCTTTTGCTATTCGGAATCATTTGATTTAACCATTTATAATAAAAACTTAAACTATGGCACAGACTAAGGTAGAGAATACCTACGAAACTTTTGAAGTCAGAAACGAGGCATCTGAAATCAATGAAATATATGAAAATAGTACCTCAGCTTATTGGGGGGACATGCCACCTAGGAAATTTATAATTCCCATCTGGCAGGCTAATCAACTAATTAGTCAGTCAAACATGAGGAGTTTAGCCCTAAAAGTAACCAATATTGAAAATCCTGATTTAATGTCAGGAGAATGGATTAGTCTAAATGCAGTTACTTCTCTGACGGGGAATCTCCAAAATTTAGATCCTAACAGCCTCAACGATTTACAACGGGCCATAAAGTTATTTCAAGAATTTCCTGAGTATGCTCAGACACAAGTCGAATCTGAGACATTCTTCGCCATATCCCAACAGCTATTTTTAGATCTTGTGAATGGAATACCAGGAGGAGTAGGAACCCTAACGGCTACCATAGGTAAAACAGCGGATGGGACTCACGAAATTTTTATCGTTGTAGAAAGTCAATTAAGAATGCGGTCGTATGGTGGTGGAGCATCCTCTGGTGCTAGGATTCCAAAACCAAAACGGTAGTTTCTGCATCTTTCTTTAAAACAATAAGATTTATATTAAATTTTTTCGTGTACAGGGGCTGTATCAAAAGACCTATTTGGAAAAATCCGTTCAATATCTTGCCTACCGGCAGGCAGGAAAATTCTGATATTTCAAAAAATACAAAACGTTTCACTTTTTGGAGGGGCAGGGTAGGATATCGAAATATTATTCGGTAAGATAATTTGTGTTGAGTCTTTTGAGACAGCCCCGAAACGTTTCAGTATAAAGTCTGGTGCGTAACCTATTAATTGGTCAGATGATGGATTTTTTTGGGAACATTGATTGGGATAATTTTTTAGTAACTGTAGGTACAGTGACAACCTTTTTCATGGTACTACCGATAGTGCTGGGGTTGATGTATGCAAAATATTGGAACAAACCAATTAAAATTGCATTCATCTATTGCTTTGCTACGATTCTGGTCAATATAATTGAGAATATTTTCATTTGGGGAGTTTACAATTACGAGGCGGTTTTTCTTCCTTTTATTACCTATTGGCAATTAGAGAATACCTTTTTTCTACTGATTTTGTACTATTTAAAAAATTTTTTACTGCTTGGGTGGTTCTATAGTTTGATATTCCCCAAGGCACCTTATGATGATTACATTTGGAAGGTATCCCTCTTTTGTATATTCGTTATACTCACCAATTACTTATTTATTGAAGGATACCACGATATGGGCGTATTAAATCCAATGCTAGATACCACTTTTATGGTACTCCTGCCGCTCATATATCTTTGGTGCTCCCAGAAAGAATCCTTAAAGGTTGCTTTAAAGAAGAATCCTTATTTCTGGATTAGCTTGGGGTTATTGATTCCTAATCTGATTGGGGTTTTGCATTACCTTACGGGTGATATTAGTCATGAATCTAATTTTACGATTTATGTAATATTTCAAACCACTAAAAATTTATTTGAGATTATCGGTCAAATCCTAATAGCCATAGGTTTCGCCCATTCATACTATGCCCGTTTTATAGCTACTGAATCAATGCCCATAACAATAACTACTTTAAAACAGGGTATATAAAATTATATTACGCCAACCAAATATAAACGATGCAGTCAACAACCGCTATATGGAAGACCCTATTCTGGGGTCTTCAAACCTATGCCTATATTTTATTATTACTCCCGATTATCGTAGGATTGGTCAATAAAAAGTATTGGAATCGACCGCTTTGGATTATTTTTTTATACTGTGTAGCCAATTTTTTGCTCAATAGTTTAGAATCCATTCTTATTTGGGCAGTAGGAAAATACCCTGATGTACTTTTACCATATTTAGACTATCTGTCGATTGAAAATACTTTTTTTCTGCTCCCACTCTATTACCTGAAAAACTTTTTATTTATCAGTTGGTTTTACAGTTTAATTTTTCCAATCCTAAATATTTCCACAATATTCAAAAGAATAGGTATTGCTTGTGCCGTAATTTCTCTTTTCAGTTTTACTTTTATAGAAGGTTACCAAACTTTCGGAAGTATTAACCCAAGTTTAAATACCATTTATTTGGTGTGTTTTGGGATCATTTTGCCACCTGTTTACCTCTGGTTATCTCGCCTACATTCCATCCGAATTCCACTACGAAAAAACCCCTACTTATGGATTTCAATGGGGCTTTTGATGCAAGCCTTTACAAGTGTCTTACCTTATTTATTTGGAACTGATTTGTATCAGTTGAACGAAGAACTGTACTATTTTTCCATTACAATTAACCTATTTTTTAACTTAGTTGGTTTAACTTTAATAAGCATCGGGTTTTATTATGCTTACTACGTTAGATTTATCAAACTTGCCTAATTATTTTCTAAAACCTCCCAGAATTGGGAGTACCTCACCCTTATTTTCCTCCTTATCTTTGTAGTATACAAAAGGACAAAAACTCATTTATAAAGTAGTTTTGTTTACCCAAAAAATCAAAAAACAAAACCCAAGCTACCAAAAGAGGCAGCAACCCAAGAAAAAAGAAACCAGTGAAAACCAACCTATTGGTCTCCCTTTGTGACCTATCGCAAATAGACCAATAGGAATTTTTTGAAAGGGTCCAAAAAACCAATTGAAGCAATATTTAAAAATCGGTGAAAACAAAAATTCCTACCGATATAAAAGTTGATGAAATCACCTGCCCGACTACGGAAGGTGGGCGGGTCAACCAATCAAAAAGAAATAAGGGGCATTACCTGCCAACTCAAGTCGTACTTACGGAGACACTTTGATGTTGAAAGAGGATGGTATAATATAACTCTTTCGAGCTGTAGATTCAGTCAATTGTCAGGAAGTAAGCAGGGAGATTAATGCCCCTATTTAATTGATTACTAGTTGTTTATTAACAGGATTGAACAACGCTCCATCTAGTTAAATTAAATATTTATCAACCTATATTTTTAACCTAAAGCTAAAGGTAATAGTACCCATTAGCCCTCTAAACCTATGTTATTATGACAAATGTAACAAAACACAACACAGCAACATTCATCATCACAGCAGATGAGGTCTATATCTAAAAGGCCAGTACTGACATTGGTGGAAAATGGTAAGGGGTTTAGAAATAAATAAACTGCGTGAATTGACGCAGTTATTTTTAGTTCAGACAAGGCACAAAAAAACGGAGTTATGCAGGGCATAATGAGTATTTTTGTAACGCAGTATGAGCTAAAAAGAACAAGCTCAAACGCGTAGGTTATATTTTTCTAAAGCCCTAAAGACTATTTTTTACCAATGTTAGAAACTGTTTGGATTTAGCTTTTGAAAATTGTTATCGTCTATTTTTTCACCAATCAAGGCGGTAAAAACATGAGCGAGTGTCAGCTCGTGAACCGCATAGCGGACGGGTGGCTGCCTTTGCATAATGAATATTTTGCCAACGCAGAGTGGTGTAAAAAGAGGCGTAACAAATTCTAATTGTTAAATTCAAACAGTTTCTAAGTTTTATTAAAGCTACAAGTTAGTGCTAAATCTGCTGCTCAAACTCATCAAACATTTCCGTGATCCAATCGACTCTGTAGTGTTCCTCTTGACGATATTTTTCTATTCTTTTCTTCACGACAGAAGGTACATAATTAGGATCTAATCTTGTTTTGGCCATATACTTTAAGGCATTCAAGGTATTTAATAATTGCCGCTTTTCTTCATCAGAAAAACCTTGACACCTTTTAATTACCGTATGAAAATTGTGGGTTAGGGTAAAAAAATACTCTGTTTTGACTAAGAGAAAATACTCATAATAAGCAATCAGAATCGACCAGATTTTACGTTTATTAAACGCATCATTTTTTCCAGTAGGCACATTAAAGGCTTCGATAGATTTTAAATATAAATCAGGAGCTTTCAATGCTTTTGCTTTGAAATAGTAGAAGATACCTAGGCACTCTTGGATACAGAAGATTTTTGAGGCAGTGACTAAATATTGTTGATGGTCCTCCATAAACTTGGCTGCCCAGTCAAACTTGGTTGCAACAATTGCGCTGAGCACAACGATTTTGTATTGCATATTGGACATCGTCTGATCATCCGTGTACAGTCCATAGGTAACACTAAGTTTAACAACTTCAAATCTTAGCTGCTTATAAGTCTCTGGAGAAATCTGCTGTTGTAATTTCGAATTGGTAAAATTGAATAAAACAGTAATAATATCTTTCGAATCTTCTCGACTTAACTGAGGAATTTGTGATTCAAAAAGAGATAGTATTTCTTTCAATCTATCAATACCGTTTTCTGGATTTTGGGATAATTCAACCAGTTTGGTATAAAGTAGAATAACCTCAGGGATATCATCAGAGTTTTCCTTCACAAATTCTTGAACAGCAGGAAGCAGCGTGATAGGAGTCGTCAGAATATCTCTTTTATGAAGATTTTGCTGCTCAATGCCCAATTTTAGTTTGGTCAAGGCATAAAAATAATCTAGGTATTTATTTAAAAGGATGAAAGAATCACTTATTGCATTATACGTGTCGGTCGATTCCTCATTATATAGTTTCCAGTATAATTGAAAACGATCATAAAAATACCAGGAACTAATAGTTGATTTTTCGTTCAGACACTTCTTGGTGACTTCTGTTTGTAGAGAGGCAGAAGCACCTCTTTTAGTATAGGCATCTAATAATAATAGATGTTGTTGCTCCGGTTTATTATTGAGTTCTTCTAGAATTAAAAACTGATTAACTCCTTTTTTTAGATTGGCTACTAATGTCCTAAAATTGGATTCATTGCCTTCATAGGTAGCGTCTTTACCAAATACTCTTTTATAGATTTTTTCAGAATCTAATTTTGGACTATCAAAATCAGGATGATAATTAGCCAGAATATTGAATAATTTTTCACACTGCTTGTGCTTATTTAGATAAGTACAGTTTAAAAATTTTTTCAATTCCTTAAGCTCAGAAGGGCTGAGGACCTTTAGTATTTTGAGGAGACTAGAGTTATGCATATCACAAGATAAAAATATTATTTATTCCAAAGGCCCATCCGAGTTTTTCTGTTGCCCTTTGTAAGTATTCTGTACAGATTCAATAAAAAGGAAGTATTCGATTTGTTGCTTTAGCAAAGCCATTAGATTTCGAATGTTACTATCCTGATATACAGGGGCATTTGGATATATTTTTTTAAATACCTTTTCTTTATCCAATCGAGTATTAGTGTAATCATTTTTATGGTGCTTACTAATCAAACGAAAGAAGACCAGCAATTTTTGACTTGAATTGTGGTAAGGAGATTGTAAAAATTTATCAAAGGCTTTTAATTCGTCTTTTTTAAGTGTTTTTAATAGCGAAATGAGTTTAGATTTTTGCATAAATCTTTTTATAAGTTTCTGTAAAAAGTGTTAATTTTAAATATGCAATATAATTTAGCTTAAGTATCTGATTATTATTTAGTTACATTGGTTTATATTAGTATTTTTTTTTGATTTCGTTAATGCTATAAATGATTTCTGAATTCTGTACTGTTTTGATAGATATAGTATCTTTAACATATACAAAGAAAGGATAAAGCAGTTATTTAGCTCAAATTACAAATTTTTATACATTAAAAAATAGAGAATAAGACACAACTGTATAAAGATCAATTTCCAGTGTATAAATTGTTGACCTGACTTTGTCAAAGAATATAAAAATAATCTCAAAAGCTATTTTTGTTGGCTAGAACGAGTCTTTCAAAAATAGGATATTATTCAATTAACCTCAAAACAAAAAAGCTATGATCGCATTGAACCTCCAACCAAACTGGTCTTACTCTGTAAATGAGCAAACCTTACCAAGAGAAGTCATTGCCCTACCGATGAAAGAAGGTTTTCGTCTAGTCAAGTTAGAAGATATCATGTACTGTAAGGCGGAGGGGAACTATACCCAAATCATATTTTTGGATGGAGGAACAATGCTTATTTCTCGAAAACTAAAAGAGACTTCGGCTAGCTTAGAAGGCAAGTTATTTCAACGAATCCATCAGTCATACCTGGTTAATATGCGTCATGCAAAAATGTACTTGCGTAAATCTGGCGGTCAATTGGTCATGTCTGACGGTATAAAATTACCGATTTCGAAGAGTTACAAAGAGGAAGTACTGAATTTATTCAAATTTGTCTAACTATCGAACCCCAAATAGTCATGTCTTACTATTCAAAATACACAAATGATTTGCCTGATTATCAAGCTCCAATGGTGGAGAGCAGTGCCAATGAATTTTTAAAAAGAGTGAATACTATCATTATTCGGCATCTAGATGATGAAGAATTTGCAAGCGTTCCATTGAGTGAAGAAATGGGGATCAGTCGATCCCAATTATTTAGAAAGATCAAGGAATATTCAGGTTTCTCAACAGCCCTTTATATTCGACACATTAGAATGCAAAAAAGTGCAGACTTATTACTTGATCCCAGTTTGTCAATAAGAATTGTTGCCTTCGCTGTTGGCTTTAAAGATGTGGCTTATTTTTCTCGTTGTTTTAAACAAACATTTAAGCGTAGCCCATCACAATTCCGCTCTGAAACACTACAAATTTCAATTTAGCTTAAAATATATTCTTAAAGCTTTCATTTCCCTTAATCAAGGGCAAAAAACTAAATGGTGTTATTAACTTGTAAGCCTTATCTTCTGCAGAGGATAAGGCTTTTTTAATGAAAGTAGACACCAAAACACCCAAATATCGGCGACAAATCCGAGACTTAGATATTAGTGGTCGAAAAGTAATGTATGTGGCAAGCTATGAATACACATGCTTTTGGGATAACGGAGTATTTTTGTAACATGAGCAAAAGAGGGAGATTCGGGGAATCTTTATCTTTTGTGAACCGCCCAGCGGATGGGGTGCCTTAAAAGGGCAAAAGAAAGCTGTCAGATGGGTAGGTTATATTTTTCCTACTCCCTAATGATTGTATAAAGTTAAAATAGAATTGAGTATATCAAAAACTCAATCAAAAACAAAACCCTTGTAAACATTTAATTTACAAGGGTTTTAGTTTAGGGACTTGGTAAAAAATAACCTACCCATTTTACTTGTTCTTTTTCCTTTATACTGCGTAAATCCCGATAGCTATCGGGACGCCATAACGAAGGCTATGTCTGTAAGCCTCTCATCCCTTCGGGCACCCGTACGGGTTCATGCCTTGTTTAAAGAAAAAATAACTTCATAAAACCTGTCTGCTCTGCTTGCGGGCAGGTTTGGGCACCTTATTTATTTCCAACTTCCCTAATACAAATAATGCAAACGGCCTACTGCCAACTGCATACTGAATCGTGGAGCCGGAGGGAGTCGAACCCTCGTCCAGACAAAGCCCTCTATAGCCTTCTACATGCTTAGTCACTGCTTAGATTTTCGAGCCGAAGGTAGGTGCTGTAACCAACCAAACTTCAGCCTTATTTCCTTAATTTCGCCGAGCAGACGGATCAGTCCTGTTCCACTAGCCTAAGGGTTGGTTGATGAGTAGTACGCTGTGTATTAGGCGTCAAGCGCAGAACTCAATGGCACGCTAATTCCTAGAATTAGGCAGCCATAGCTAACTGACGATTGTCAATTAAAAGTTTTGATTATTATTTTTTACGGGGTAAACAATCTTGCCCCGACATGCTTACTATAAAGTAATCTTTCCTGTCGATTCCAATACGGCCCCGTGGAAATGCTTAATCTAAAATCAAAAATTTCAAATGTAAAATTTAAAAGCTAGATTAACCTCTGACTTTTCAGAGTGCGCAAATATATAACTAATAATACTAGGAAAAAGTTCCGTTTTGATATTTTTAGATTTTGAATTTAAAATTTTAGATTTTACATTAAAAAAAGCACCTAACCTTCCCACAGGTTAAGTGCTTTAAATATTCTTTGTCTAAAAAAAATAATAGACCACTAAATCTTTTTGTTCTTTTGTTCGAAATTAAGTGATGTTTGTTGTAATTGTAAAATGTTGTAATCTTAATTGTGTACTTTTTCCTTTTGTAAGGATGATTTAGTAATAGTCTTTACCATCTTTTAGAGTCAGAATTCCCTTTCGCAATATGTTAAAAATCCTAAATTTTCGCTCCTGTTTGAAATGCCGCTCCTACCCTTTCCGTGTTACTCCTTATTCTAGGGCATTTCGATTTGTAAAAAAGTGTTTCATAATGTGATTTCCCCTCAACTCATGCTCTTCTATTTTAATAAAAAAAGTGTTTCATAGTGTGTTTGGTCTGTGTTTCTTTCATTTTGGCATCCTTCCAGAACGAATTCCGGAAGGACTTACCAAAATGGTTTAAATCTCTCTATTGCTTTTGTAAATTGGCTGATATAGATGGCCTTAATCATCTATGCGATTCTCTCTATTAGTTCGCCAATTTTTTTGAACCTGTTTGTTGTTGACTATTGCCAACGGTCCCCACAGAAAGGGTGGCCTTTATGACGCTCTCTACGTTAAAATGGTATTGACAATTTCTTCTTTTAAAAAAATTGTAATGCGCGCTCTACTTCGCATAAATGATGTTATACGCTAATGGTTCTGTTCTATAAACTTTACTCGATTGTAAATTGCTCGGTAATTTCTCGTTCTTCAACGGTAATCAAAGTAATCGTATATTCTCCTTTTTCGTAGGTATTTAAATCGACCTCGTAGATACTGTCCGTAGCTAAATCAGCAACTTTGTCTTCCATTAATAGTTGATCAGATTTCGTCAATTTCACCTTTGATAATTTACTATTCACCTCTTTAAAATCTATAAGTATTAACTTATTCTCTGGATCCTTGTAAAAAATAGTTCCGTTCGTTGGTACATCGAGTATCATATCCATTCCTTGCAACTGTAGTTGTGGTGTATTTTCGCTGTATAATAACGTTGTAAAAATCGTAATTAGGATAACTGTAAAACATAGCGTAAACATCTTCATCTTTTTTAATTTTAAGAAATAGTTCAATAAGGAGGGGGTCGATTAGAGTGTTGAATTGGGAGATATAGTGTTTGTTCACTTGCGTTTTTGTTAATATCCTTGTCTAATAGCGTGTTTTGCTTGAATAACCTCAATTTTTCTCTCTATTAGTATTTTAGTTACTCAAATGTTTGTTCTAAAACGTGTTGTTTGTGTTTGTTCGCAGTGCTAGAGTATATGTCAAATGTTTGTTATCTAGTGTTTGTCTGTGTTCTAAAAGTGTTGTTTGTGTTTGTAGTCTTTAATGCATCTCTCTGTCAGTGTTTGTAAGTGTTTGTTTGCCTTTGTTCTAAAAATTTGAGTGTTTGTTCGTAGCCTTTAATGATTGTTCTGTGTTTGTGTGTTTGTTCGTAGCGTTTAATAATACTCTCTAGAATGTTTGTGCCTTTAAAAATCTGAGTGTTTGTTCGTAGCCTTTAATGATTGTTCTGTGTTTGTGTGTTTGTTCGTAGCGTTTAATGATGCTCTCTAAAATGTTTGTGTTTTTAAAAATTTGAGTGTTTGTTCTTAGCCTTTAATGATGCTCTCTAGGGTGTTTGTGCCTTTAAAATTTGAGTGTTTGTTCGTAGCCTTAATGATTGCTCTGTGCTGCTCTTTAAATTAACCAAAATTTGTTCAATAATTTCAAATTAGACTTCTAAGTGGGGAA
>CALDTJ010000351.1 GCA_937924145.1 uncultured Saprospiraceae bacterium | reverse complement strand
CTGCGACTGAAATGAACTTAAATATCTAAATGGTAAAAAATAAGTCTAGTTAGGTCTAATTCTAAACAGTTACAAAAAAATTGCTTTGAAAACGAACTACTATTTTTCAATACTTTTTTGCTTACTATTACTAACGAATTGTCAACAGAATAAAGAGCTACCACCCAATAGCCCAAATTTTCTAATCATTCTAGCAGATGATTTAGACTATGCTGAAATTGGTTGCTATGGTGGCGAAATCCCTACTCCTAATATTGATCAACTAGCTAAAGAAGGGATTCAGTTTACTAATTTCTATACGGCTCAAGACGATGCTAAAACGAGGTCGATGCTGCTTACTGGCACTTCGCAAGCACAAGTACCAAGTACAAATCAATTGCAACCACAAGCAACGACTATTGCTAGTTTATTAAAAGAAGTGGGGTACCGAACTGCAATGAGTGGTAAATGGAATTTAGGAGCAGATAAATTGGATATGCCGGTTGAAAAGGGGTTTGATCAATCCTTTGCGTTGATGCAGGAAATGGCGAATCATTTAGGAAACACTCGCTATATGCCAGCAACTTATCAAGAGAATAATGGCGTCAAAGATATATCTGAAGATTTTTACTCTACGCAGTATTTTGCTCGAAAATTACTTTCCTTTTTATCGAAAGGGAGAAAGAAAAAAAAGAAAGCTCCGTTTTTTGCCTACCTATCTTTTACAGCGCCACATTATCCATTGCAAGCACCAGAAAGTGCTATTCAAAATTTTAGCAGTCAATATGATGAGGGATATGCGGCTATTTATCAAGAGCGATTATCTAATCAATTGGCAAAAGGCATTCACTCAGGAGTAGATAATTTAGCTTTGCCGAGTTGGGATGATTTAACTGCTGAAGGACAAACCTTAGAGGCGCGAAAGATGGAGATATACGCTGCTATGATCTATGATATGGATAAGCAAATCGGGAGCGTCATCAACTTTTTAAAAGTGTCTAAAAAATATGATGATACGGTTATTATTTTTCTAGCAGATGGAGGTATTTCTGTGCCTGAAACGGCGGTATCTACTACTTTTATTAATAATGATCTAGCAAATCTTGGAAAGGCAAATTCTATGGTCCACTTAGGAGATAATTGGGCGAGTATTAAATTAGGGAATAAAGGAGGTACAGGTGCTGTTTCCTTTGACAATGGAATTAAAGCACCTTTGATTATTAGTTCGCCTTTATTAAAAAATCAAAAGGGTAGTAGAGATAAAGAGTTGAGGACGGTGAATGATATTGTACCTACCATTTTAGAGTTAGTGGGTATTCCTCATCCCAGTGAAAGCTATTTCACGGGGGCTTTAAGCTTAGAGGGAAAATCTTTATTAAAAAACTAAACCATTCGCTTGTGCCAACTTTCGCCTAAAGGTTTAACCCATTGCTTTTCAAATTCTGCCTTATTTTTGACTAAATTATCAAAAACTAAAGTAGCGTCATTTATTTTTCCCTCAGCGTATAATTTGGCAAATTCCATTCGTGGAGCAGATTTTACTGTTTCTCCATCTTTGTAGGTAAAAGTCATTCGATCAAATAAATCTAACTGGTAATGTTGTTCTATTTGTTTGATGAAATGTACTGATTTATCAATAGAACAACCGCTTGCCCCTGCCAAACTTTCATCTACCATCAAGACAATAAATTGATTGTGATAAATATCTCCAAAGGCTCTTAGTTGATTATTATGACTAACCCAACTGGTGGTGAAATTGGAGATGTGTTGGCGAATTTCTGCTATTTTATTTTGCGGTAAGGTTGTTTGAGCTTGGTATATCCAAACTCTTGTGGTATCGGGGAGAGTGTTGTATGTGGTCATATTATTCTACATCAAAGCTTTTGTAATAGTCGTCTACAATTTTCTGAATATTGATATTTGCGCCTGCAATAACAGGTATGTTGGTCTTCCAATCGAAGGTTTCTTCTTTTTCTGGAGTAATTACTCTAATTTCTTTGTTATCAGTATGAATCCAAATAATCTTTTTTACACCAAAATCAAAAAGTTGTTTGATTTTTCTGTCTTGGTCTTTTTTAGCCTTCGTAGGAGTATCGAAATCTCCTTTTAAATCAATTTCAAATATTACTTCTGGGGCTGTCTGAGCGTACTTATTGGTTAACTTAAAATTTTCTTTCCTAAAAATAGCTGCGTCTACTGCTCTCCACAAATATTTTTTGATTTGTAAGCCATGTTCGCCTCCTGTGACAACATATTTTTTATTTTTAAAAATAAGCCTAAGAAAAAAACATATTTCTATTTTCAACCAAGATTGATAGTCACTATCTGGCATTGTTTTCTCGTTTTCATAAAAGTTGGTAAAACCATATCTGTAGCCCTTATATAAAATGGGTTTTCCCTCATCCATTTCATATATATCTTGTGTTGGAATTATGTCTACAAAATCAGTTTTGATAGTCATAGAAAATGATTTTTCTATAAAAATAAGGCTTTTTAATCAAAAAAGTTCGATTTTTCTATACCTCTATACCTTTCTTACAACCCATTATTATTAACAATCAACTCTGCCAAATCATAAACCATTACAGAATCCTGCTTTTCGGCAGCTTTCACACCATCCGACATCATCGTAATACAAAATGGACAGTTGGCTGCAATAATATCTGCGCCAGTCGCCAAAGCCTCATCCGTACGCTCAATATTGATTCGCTTGTCACCAGGTTCATCTTCTTTCCACATTTGCGCACCACCAGCACCACAGCAAAGACCATTGGTCTTACAACGTTTCATCTCTACCAAATCACCATCTAAAGCCTCTAAAACTGCTCTTGGAGCTTCATAAACACCATTCACCCGACCGATGTAACAAGAATCGTGGTAAGTGATTTTTTTGCCTTTGAAAGCACCACCTTCCTTCATCTTAATTCGACCATCATTGATTAGTTGCTGTAATAATTGGGTATGGTGAATTACATCATAATTCCCACCTAAAGCAGGGTAATCATTTTTCAAAGTATTAAAACAGTGAGGACAAGCCGTCACGATCTTTTTGACATTGTACATTTTCAATGTCTCAATATTTTGTAAAGCAGTCATTTGGAAAACAAATTCATTTCCAGCTCGTCTTGCAGGATCTCCTGTACAACTTTCTTCATTTCCCAAAATGGCGAAGTCAATGCCGACTTCATTCATGATTTTACAAAAAGCAACGGTTACTTTTTGTGCTCTTGAATCAAAACTTCCCGCACAACCTACCCAGAATAAAATTTCTGGCTCTTTGCCTTCGGCAGAGTATTGTGCCATTGTTGGTATTAATAGTTCTTTTGACATGTTATTTTTGATTAAATTTCATTTACGATTTGTGCTAATGCGAGCGTAAATGATTCTTCTATGTATTTTTTAATATTTTTTGATTTATTTTCCAATTCTCCTTCTATTGAAATGATATGAGGTGGAATATTTGGAGGAATTGGATTCCAATTTTGATCTTCTATGTTTAAATCTTGTGATTCTAGAAGAGTCCCAATTCCTATCACATTTTTGCTAAAACCGTAACCATGGATAGGTAAAATTATTCTATAAGCTAATTTTGAATTTATCAGAGTTATTGAAATGCCCGTAAACATCTTAGGCATTGTATTGTCAAAATGATAATTATTTAGTTTTGAATAACTCAGAACTTGCTCGTAAAAAGGAAATATTGGTCGCCCTTTAACAACTGATGTTGTTCGAAAGTGATTTATTTTTACTTGCTTATGGTTCTTTTTAGTTAAGACTTTTGAAATTTTTATGATTTCTTCTTCACAAATTCCATAAACATCATAAATAAATGAAGAGATCTTGAAATAACTTTCTTTGTTTAAGGATTGCTCACTAAGTTTTTTATTTAAGATTGATACAACTTTATCCAAAGACGTTTCTTCTACTTCTTTAATATTCAATGCAACCTCAATATTTTTCCTCTGTACCTCTCCAAAATAACTAACTAATGGTTGGACTAACCCATTATCTGCTTGTTCAAGTGAATTGATGTACTTTACTTTAGCATCTTCTCGCAAAACAGTAAAAGGAAAAAATCCAAATTTTATAAAAATCAAACTCGCTAATAACCGAGCAACCCTACCATTACCATCTTGAAACGGATGAATAGTTACAAAAGCATGATGAAACCAAGCTGCTATGATTAATGGATTAATTTTAGCCTCAACTAAATCAGCATAAATTTTTACTAAATTGTCCATTTCTGCATCTACATGAACAGGTGGACAATACAGTATTTTAGTTCCATCAGTAGCTGTTGGATTGTTCTCTCTTTCTTTAAATTCTCCTTTTAGTAGAGGTATTTTTAACCTATTTCCAAACTGATCTCTTCCTTCTGCACTTTTTTGGTGTCTTGTTGTTAATTGATGTAATTCTTTAATAAAACCGACTGACAATGGTCGATTTTGCTTAATCATATCAAAAACAAAATCTACTGCATCCAAATGATCTCCTAAATGATTCATTAAATCATCTTTGGAAACATTGGTATCTCCATGTGATAAATAAGATTTAACAAACCCTTCTTTAATGAGTGTTTCTGTTATACCTTTTTTTAAATCATAAATTTGCTCAATTACTCCTGTCTCGACTGCGTGTTCTCTTTTAAGTCTTTCTAAAAATTCCTTATACTCTTTTGAATCTTCTTGTAATTCTTTTCTTCTACTCAGCCATGAAGGAGCAATATCATCTAATACTGAAGTATCGCACTTCCGCCAAGCATCTGTAAATGCTACTGGTTTCCACAATCGAAATACTTTATCCACAGTAAATGATTTGTTACTAAATTGTAAACTATGATTGTCCAAGGCACAACTTAAAAAGTTGTGTTACTGTTGACGGTTAAGCTGCCCACTGCTTACTGAAAAACTGCCTACTGCCCACTACTTTCCGCCATAGCATCCTTAGCCCACTTATCTCGATCATCAGGAATTTGCCAAACCGCACCAGTATTCTCAATACTCGTAAACATCGGTACCCATTCAGTTGGGCCAGCAGATTCAGTTAGAATCTCGTAGCGACGCATCTTCAAAATAGGTTCTAATGGATTAATCATTACTGGACAAGCCTCTACACAAGCGTTA
>CALDTJ010000350.1 GCA_937924145.1 uncultured Saprospiraceae bacterium | reverse complement strand
GAAAAAGGACATATTTGGGTCGGAAGTGATGATGGACTCGTGCATTTAACTAAAGATGGTGGCAAGAATTGGACAAATGTAACGCCCAAAGGACTACAAGAATGTTTGGTTAATGCAATTGAAGTTTCTCCACATGATCCTGCGACGATTTACATTGCGACTACCCGCTACAAATTTAACGATCATCGACCAGGTTTATATAAAACGACCAATTATGGTAAATCTTGGACGGCTATTAATAATGGGCTACCGAATAATGCATTTACGAGAGTCGTCAGAGAAGATACGCAGCAAAAAGGTTTACTATATGCTGGAACGGAATTAGGCATGTTTATTTCTAGAAATGATGGGCAAAGTTGGCAATCCTTTCAGCATAACTTACCAGTTACGCCAATTACCGATTTGATCGTCAAGCATGATGATTTAATTGTGGCGACTTCTGGTCGTTCTTTTTGGATATTGGATGATTTGGCGATGGTTCGACAATATAATTCAGCTAATAAAAACTTTCAATTATACAATCCAGAACCAACAATTTTAACAAATGGAGGCAGTCCTTTAAATGGTACTAATAAAAAATTCAAAGGTACGCACCCTTTTATTGGGGTAAATCCTGCCACTGGAGCAGTCCTTTATTATAATTTGCCTAAGTCAGACACCAAAGAAGTATTGACTTTAGAAATAAAAGATAGTGCAGGAAATTTGGTGAGAACGATTAGCTCTAAAAGAGATTCTCTATATAAAAGTTATGCAGGTGGCCCTCCCCCAGCACCAAAGTTATCAACTGAAACAGGCCTTAATCGTTTTGTTTGGGATCTAAGACACGCCAATATGCCGGGTATTCCAACTGCTTATATTGAGGGGAGTTATAGAGGACATAAAGTCATTCCTGGCACTTATTCCTTGACCTTAAAAAGAGGGAATTCGACGGCTACTAGTGAAGTAGAAATCTTGAATAATCCACTATATGACATAGATCAGGCTACTTACCAAACCTATCATGAAAAGATGACGGAAATGGAAATTGCTTTCACCGAAATGCATAATTTAGTCAACAAAGCAATGGGTTTACAAAAGCAAATAAAAGAAGTAGTTGCACATATCCCTAATGCTGAAAAAAATAATACACTAATAAAAACAGGCAATGATTTGGTGAAAAAACTAAAAGATTGGGATGAAAGAATGGTACAGCGAAAGTCACAGGCTTATGATGATGTGGAGAACTTCCCGAATAAATTTACCGCCAATTATATGTTTGTGCTAAATCATGCAGAAAGTGCTTTGCCTAGAATTACCCAGCCAACTTTGGATCAATTAAGTGAATTGACCCCAAAATGGATGGCTTTGAAACAAGAAATTAATAGCCTATTAGAAACCGATATTCCTGCTTATAATCAGCAATTGTGGGATGCTGGTTTGGGGGCTATTTGGAAGAAGTAGATAGTATTTAAACCATAGAAGTATTGTATTTCAGAATATTTATTTAGGACACAGAGAACACGAAGAACACACAAAGTACACAGAGATAGTCTGATAATAAAAAGTCCTTTGTGTTCTCTGTGTCTTCTCTGAGGTCTTTGTGTCCAAATTTATTATAAAAATCAACGCTTAAGCCAACTCTGCTCCTACTCTCTCTAATAATTTTTTAGTAGCAATAATACCCTCTACTTCACTCAATTGCTCCCCTTCATACTCAATATCAATATATCCAGTATAGCCTGAATCTTTTACAATTTGAAGAATCTTTCGATAATCCGTATGCACTTCATTTCCATCTGCATCAAATTCATGTGTTTTACCACTAACTCCTTTGGCAAAAGGCATCAATTCTTTAGTCCCTTCATACCGATCATAGTCTTCCAAGCATTTGGTATAATCTGCCGCATCTCTTTTAATACAAAAGTTACCAAAATCAGGTAAAGTACCACAAAATGGACTGTTCACCCCTTTCATAACGGAGGCTAACCAAGCGCCATTAGAAGAATGACTACCATGATTTTCAACGATGATATTGATATTGTTGGCTTTGCCATATTCTGTCAAACCACCCAAACCTTCAATCGCTGCTGCTTTCACTTCCTCTGCCGTTCCTTTTCCAGCCGCATTTACTCTGATTGAATGACAACCTAAAAATTTAGCTACATCAACCCAAGGGTAATGATTTTCAATCGCCTTTTGTCGTTTCGTTGCATCCAAATCTCCTAAATCTCCTAAAGCATCACACATGATTAATAGCGGTTTGACACCTTCACTATCACATCTATCTTTCATATCTTTCCACACATCCATCTTTTTTGCCTTGCTAAAATAGAAGGTATTGACAAACTCAATCGCATCTATTCCAAATTGCTGTTTGGCTATTTTTGGAAAATCCATGACATTCAAATCACCTTGCAGAATCGAATCAGAATCTGTCATCAATGCTTTAAAAAAACCTTCGTAGCCACCCTCTCTGGAAGGGCCAAAAAAAGAACGATGTAATGACCATTGGGCTAAAGAGATTTTGAAAAAGGGTGCTTTTTTTACGATTTCTTCCACCGCTTTTTTTGCGGTTTCTTTGGCAGCACTTCCGCCACAGGAAATAGTACTTGCGCCCATTCCCATTAAACTTAGGGCAGCAAAGCCTTTGCTCATATTTTTGATTGCTTTTCTTCTAGAGGTATTCATATTTTGTTTTTGATGTGAAATTGAAAAGGCAGAATAGGTTGCCAAAATAGGGAAAAGCACCTGATATTTTGAATAAAGGCATTGTTTTTTGTAAATTTAGCACCTCCAATTTACTTGTTTAGCTTTGACAAATATGACCTATAAAATTGATTATTCCTATATTTTCGTATGCCTAACTATGCTAATAGCTTGTAGCAATCCTATGCCAAAAGAACTACAAGAAGTAGCGGTCAACTTACCAGAAAAAGTAGATTTCAATTATCATATCAAACCTATTTTATCCGACCGATGCTATAAATGTCATGGTCCTGATGCCAATCAGCGGCAAGCAGATTACAGGTTAGATATGCCCGAAACTGCATTTGAAAAAACAAAAGGCGAAAATAGCCAAGCATCGACTAATTTAACGGCAGGCAGTCTGAGAAAAAGTGAGGTGTTTCATCGAATTATTTCTGAGGATGCAGAATATATGATGCCGCCACCTGAGGCTAATTTGAATTTAACAACAACAGAAAAAGCACTAATTGCCAAGTGGATAGAACAAGGTGCGGAATATAAACCACATTGGTCTTTTGTCTCACCGAAAAAAGAAAAACTACCAACCGTCAAAAATAAAGATTGGGCGAAACAACCACTTGATAACTTCATTTTAGAAAAAATAGAAGGTCATAATTTACCAGTCTCTTCAATAGCTAATAAAACCACCTTATTAAGACGAATTACGCTCGATTTGACTGGTTTACCTCCTACACCTGATGAAATAGATGCTTTTTTAGCTGATAATTCCGACAATGCTTATGAAAAGGCAATTGATCGACTCATAGCAACACCTCAATATGGCGAACGGATGGCAGTCGAATGGTTGGATGTAGCTAGGTATGCTGATTCGCATGGATACCAAGACGATGGGATGCGCACCACTTGGCCTTGGCGAGATTGGGTGATTAAAAGTTTTAATAAAAATATGCGGTATGACCAGTTTTTATTAGAGCAATTAGCAGGCGATTTATTACCCAATCCAACTAGAGAGCAATTACTAGCGACTTGCTTTAATCGGAATCATCCACAAACGCAGGAAGGAGGTGTAGTCGCAGAAGAATATCGGGTAGAATATGTAGCAGATCGCACGAATACTGTGAGCAAAGCCTTAATGGGTTTGACGATGGAATGTGCCCGCTGTCACGATCATAAATACGATCCAGTTTCTCAAAAAGAATATTATGCGCTGTCTGCTTTTTTCAATAATAATAACGATTCAGGTATCGTACCTTATGTTGGGGAGGCTACCCCAACCGTATTACTACCAACCCCTGAAGAAGAACAAAAACTAGCCGACATTCGAGCAAAAATGCAGCCCTTAGAAGTGGCTTTAGTTAGTGAAAATTATCAAGCAGATTTTAAGAATTGGTTGGAAAGGCAGGCTACTCCTAAAATTAGTTTGCAGGAAGGTTTGATAGCTGCTTTTGATTTTGATAAAGAAGTAGAAATAGCTAAAAAATACTTGAATTTAGACGGTAAGAAAAAAGGCTGGGGCGGCATTGGGAAAAAAGGGAAAACCGTTAGCTATATTAATAAAGCTAAAAACAGACCTGATGCAGCAGTATTCGGCAACTATGATAGTCGCCCAATATTGGTTGAAGGCAAAAACGGCAAAGGTTTGTCTTTTGTAGGTGATTGTGGTATCCGCTTTAATCGAGATATGGATTTTGATCGACATCAACCATTTTCTGTTTCTATTTGGATAAAAGTCTTAAAAGAAGGGGAAAAAGGGCCTATTTTCCTCAATGCTAATGGTGATTTTGAAGGTTATCGAGGCTGGGGTGCTTTGTTAAACGAAGATGGTACTTTGAATTTTCAGCTGATTCATGTTTGGCCTGATAATGCCATTATCTATAAAACCAAAGAAAAAATCGCTCTGAATGAGTGGACGCATATCACAATGGTGTACGATGGTAGTAGTAAAGCGGAAGGTTTAACTTTCACTATTAACGGTAAAACACCCGATGCTGAATTAGCCGCAGACAATCTACAAAAAAGTGTACTACATGGTGCAAAAGGTAAAAATTGGACGGGCTATCCATTGACTTTGGGCAAAGAAAATTCTAGTTCTATTGAAAATATTGTCATGGACGAATTCCTAGTTTATGATCGTCAATTATCAAAAATTGAGGTTCAACAACTCTATGATAAAGAACAATCTCCAAAACCATCAGAGGCTCAATTATTAGAACATTATTTGGTAAGTGGCAAAAATCGAGTTTTTAATAAAAATTTAAAAGACTTAACTAAACTAAGAAAAGAAGAAAATTTGCTAACTACAGATTTTCTAGAAGTGATGGTGATGAAGGATAAAGCAGTTGTTCGTCCGACTTTTGTTTTAGATCGAGGAATGTATGATGCACAGGGAGAAGTTGTTCAAGCCAATACGCCTTCCATTATTTCTACCTTGTCAGCAGATCAACCAAAGAATCGTTTAGGTTTAGCCAAATGGTTAATTAATGAACAAAATCCGTTGACCGCAAGAGTACAAGTCAATCGACTTTGGATGATGCTTTTTGGCAAAGGGTTGGTCGCCACGCAAGAAGACTTTGGCAATCAAGGAAATTTGCCTAGTCATCCAGAATTATTAGATTATTTGGCAGTAGATTTTATGGAAAATGGTTGGGATATGAAGGCTTTTATTAAAAAAATTATGCTATCCGCTACTTATCAACAAAGTTCTATTGCCAATAAAATAGCAAAGGATAATGACCCAACTAATGATTGGTATTCCCACTACCCTGCTTATCGGCTTTCCGCAGAAACTATTCGAGATAATGCCTTGGCATCCAGTGGCTTATTAGTAGACAGTATCGGTGGACCAAGTGTTTATCCATATCAACCAAAAGGTATTTGGAAGGCATTGGCGACTAGAAATGCGACTGAATATCAACAAGGTAAAGGGGAAGATTTATACCGACGAAGTATGTACACGATTTGGAAAAGGAGTTCCCCACCGCCTTCCATGATGAATTTTGATGCGCCTGACCGCTATTATTGTACTGTTAGTAGGCAAAAAACCGCTACGCCTTTACAATCTCTAGTTTTGATGAATGATCCACAATATGTAGAGGCGGCAAGAATATTAGCAGAAAAAACGATGCAAACTAGTGGTGCATCCGTCAGTGATAAAATCAATTTTATTTTTAAATCTTTAGTTGGTCGAAATGCTGATAAGACAGAACTAGCCTCCTTACAAGAATTACAGGAAATGAGTTTAACTGATTTTCAAAAAGATCAAAAAAGTGTGAGGGAATTATTAAATATAGGAGAGACTAAAGTGAATCGCACATTGAATAAAACAGAATTAGCAGCTTATACGATGATTGCCTCTACGGTGATGAATTTTGATGAGTTTGTGATGAAGAGATAATTTTTAAGCTACAGACTCAAAAGAAGTAAGAATTTCCTTGTATAAAAGCCGTAATTCATGAAGAATTTCTGATGGAGGATTACCAACAAGTGCGGCAGAAATAAGTTGCTCAGATTCTCTCATTTTACCACAATTAAAAGCAAGTTGAGCAGCACTTCTAAAAAGTACAGAACGAGTTGGTTCCGCATCAAATTTTTCAAATAACTTCCATGCAGCCTCTTTTTCTTTAAGAAATGCTGCTTTGGTTAATTTTAAATAAAGTGGAAAATTACCCGCTTTTTGAGCAACAAAAGCCTCATTTGCTTTAGCCATTGCCTGCTTATGTAAAGTTTTTGCTTGACTCATTGTATTATTATTTTTGAAGTAGGATGACTAAATTCTGTAACAATTACAATCCCTGGAATTTCCAAATGATTAGAAACTCTTATTTGTTTAATTTTTTGTCTAATTTTTCTCGAAATATCAGCGTTTGTCCCTTTATTCATTCCTGAAATTTCTAACCTTGCATTTAAAAAATTATCAGGATCGTACTTTGGGCTATCTTCTTTGAAACCTAGCCAATAATCAAAACCAGTTCCTATGATTGCTTGTTCAATGATTTCATACTCCGTTAATTCCAAAGTTAACAAAAAAGCTATAGCAATGCTACCATTTTCTGCAATTTCTCGTGGCTCACGCCAGCCTTTTGCAGAAGGGCTTTTTTCCACCTTAAAATAATTTGACTATTAAAATTACCAATTATTGTTAATTCCGCTTGTTTATGATGCCCTTGTTTTTCAAGAGCGATAATACAAGCCTCTACAAAATAATCACATTGAGTAGCTGAAATTTCAGGAACTATTAACTTTAATTCAGCTAAATTGAAATTGAGTGTAGTTTTCATTTCTAATATTTTAACAATTATAGCAATTTATTGAAATTTATGGAAAATTCATCACCACTGATTTCAGATAAAAAGAATTCAAATAAGAATTATGCATAATAAATTTGACCAAATAGTAGCCAGTAGAAATCGCCGAGTCTTTCTAAAAAATAGTCTCTTTAGTGTCGGTTCGGCAGCTTTGACTTCTTTATTAGGAGGTAATAGCATAGAAAGTTTGATGAATGGGTCGAGTGATTTGCCACACTTCTCTCCAAAAGTCAAACGAGTGATTTACCTCTTTCAAAGTGGCGCGCCTTCTCAACTAGAATTATTCGATTATAAGCCGAAGTTAAAAGAGATGTTTGGGCAAGAGTTGCCAGCCTCTATTCGTGGCGGTCAACGAGTAACAGGCATGACTTCCAATCAACGGTCTTTTCCATTAGCAATGGGGGATTTTAGTTTTAAACAGTATGGCGAAAGTGGGGCTTGGTTGAGTGATATTTTACCATATCATCAAAAGATTGTGGATAAAATCGCTTTTATCAAAACGATGTATACCGAGGCTATCAATCATGATCCAGCGGTCACTTTTGTACAAACTGGGTCGCAACAGGCAGGCCGACCAAGTATAGGTTCTTGGCTGAGTTATGGACTGGGTAGTGAAAATAAAAATTTGCCAGATTTTGTAGTTTTATTATCAAGAGGATATCAAGGAGGGCAGCCATTATATGCTAAACTTTGGGGCAATGGCTTTTTGCCTTCTCAGCATCAAGGGGTGATGTTTAGATCAGGCGATGATCCAGTTTTGTATTTGAATGATCCAAAAGGCATTGGGCGAGATAGTCGAAGAAGAATGTTGAATTATTTGGAAAAATTACATCAGCATCAATACGATAAAACGCAAGATGAAAGCATTCAATCTAAAATAGCTCAATATGAAATGGCATTTCGAATGCAAATGTCTGTACCAGAAACATTAGACATCTCCAAAGAACCTGATTACATCTACGATCAGTATGGGCCAGATTCAAAAACACCAGGTAGTTTCGCTTATAATTGTATTCTAGCCAGAAAATTAGCAGAAAATGGAGTGCGTTTTGTCCAGTTATATCAAATGGGCTGGGATTTTCATGGCGATTTACCCAATTCTATTAGAAAAATTGCCAAAACGGTAGACCAACCTTCCGCTGCTTTAATCGAAGATTTAGAGCAACGAGGCATGTTAGAAGATACGCTCGTTATTTGGGGTGGTGAATTTGGTAGAGGTTGTTATTCGCAAGGCAAGTTGACCAAAGAAGTATATGGTAGAGATCACCATCCAAGGTGTTTTACTATTTGGATGGCAGGCGCAGGGATCAAAAAAGGAATTACCATTGGACAAACCGATGATTTTGGCTACAATATAATCAGTGATCCTGTTCATGTCCATGATTTCCAAGCTACTTTGCTGCATCTAATGGGTATCGATCATGAGCGATTTACGCATAAATTTCAAGGTCGTCGGTTTAGATTGACAGATGTGCATGGGAAGGTGGTGAAGGATTTATTGGCATAGCGCACGTACTAGCCAATTTTGTACCGTTCGATTGGAAAATTGTTAGAACTATGTTATTTTTGTTAAAATTGATTTATGAAAATAAAAGAAAAATATATTAACTTATTTACTGATTTTGGATTCAAACGCGTGTTTGGAGAAGAGGCTAATAAGGATATATTAATAGATTTTCTGAACCAAGTTTTACCAAAAAATCATATCATTGAGGATTTGAATTTCTCAAAAAATGACCATTTAGGAGCAGGAGAAGAAAATCGAAAAGCAATTTTTGATTTATATTGTATCTCAAAAACTGGCGAACGTTTTATTGTAGAATTACAAAAGGCTAGGCAAGATTTCTTCAAAGACCGTAGTGTTTATTACGCCTCATTTCCTATTCAGGAAATGGCACAAAGAGGAAAGGAATGGAATTTTGAGTTACAGCCAGTTTTTACGGTAGGCATACTCAATTTTACATTTAAAGAGCATCAAGCCGAAAAAAACAAAATTCGTCATCATGTTCAGTTGAAAGACCAAGATTGTCAAGTCTTTTATGATAAATTGCATTTTATATATCTGGAGTTGCCTAAATTTACTAAATCGCTACAAGAATGTAAGTCTAGATACGACAAATGGTTATGGATTTTCAAAAACTTACCAGAACTAGAAGAAATTCCAGTCGATTTAAGAGAAGATATTTTTATTAAATTGTTCCAAATCACCGAAGTCGCTAAGTTCGACGACAACGAACGAGCAGCTTATCAATCGAGTTTGAAATATTTATGGGATTTGAATAATGTTATCAATACTGCTAAAAAAGAAGGGTTGATGGAAGGAAGAGCAGAAGGATTAGCAGAAGGAGCAGCTATGGAAAAGCTAAAAACGCTCCTTCGAATTTTAGCGAAATTCCCTAAATTATCTACTGAGGAATTAGCAGCAATTTCGGGGATAGAAGAAGTTTTAGTTAAACGTTTCATTGCTGTATTAAACAGTAAAGACAACGACAAAATAGCAACTTTTATACAAGAAAAATTCTCCTTCAATATTCACTCGAGAAAAGCAAAAGAACAAAAAGAAATAAATACACTGTTGACAAACGTACTTGCAGCTTTAAAGTAAGTACCCTTACCTCTAGAAATTCTCCATTTTAGCGTATTTTTGTGCTTTTTATCATTTTTGTCTTTTAAGAAAGCCATAGTTTTCTCAGACAAGAATGTTTGAGCTACAACCCAAATACTATGATTTCCTACATAAAAGGCGCCATTTCCTTCAAAAATCCTACATTTATAGTCGTTGAAACGGGCGGAATTGGCTATAAAATAAATATCAGTTTACACACTTATACCAAAATAGAAAAGGCAGAAACGATCAAAATCCTCACTCACCTACAAGTCAAAGAGGATAGCCACACTTTATATGGTTTTGCTGATGATGCAGAGCGTAAATTATTTCGACACCTAATTTCTGTCTCAGGCATCGGCCCAAGTACTGCTCAGACGATGCTTTCCTCAATCAGTCCAGATGAAATTCGATCCGCCATTATTGGAGAAAATGTAGCCGCATTTAAGGCAGTAAAAGGAGTCGGTCCAAAGACCGCTAAAAGACTAATATTGGACTTAAAAGATAAATTATTAAAAGAAGGTGGCGATACGCCGTTAGTTGTGACAGGTGTAGACAATACATTGCGAAAAGAGGCGTTATCTGCTCTAGTTTCTTTAGGGTTTAACAAAATTCAATCACAAAAAGTATTGAGTAAGATTTTGAAGGAGCAACCACAAGTTAAGACGGTGGAAGAGTTGATACGATTGTCCTTGCGGCAGTTTAACTAGACGGGTTGCGAGTTGCATTACTAAATAGTGATCGCTTAGCGAACTAGTACCACGCAACTCGCAACTCGATAAACCTTTCCCCGTCTGTTACGTAGAAGGAATAGCCTTATTTTTAAAGCGTAATTTATTGAAATCAAGCCTTCTACAGTTGTCAACAAAGTTATATTGTTAAAATTAGCTTTGATAGGCAATTAAATCACCCTATTTCGTTTGATAGACGACACTATTTGTAAAGTCAGAATTAGAATTAGTGACTAGAAATATTAGAAAACAACAAAATACATTAGCATTTCTACTATCTCAATTTCCTAAATCCAACTTTTTTTAGTGTTTATTTCGCTGATTGCAAGTTGAAACTTGCATGCGTTCAGCACGTTTTTAGACATCTTTACTTAAAACCGATTGATGGGCAAAGGAAATGGAACAGATTTTGAATAAGTATTATACATAAATCCTTTATAATCAATTTTTAAAACTATCCAATTTCAAATCCTTAACAAGGAAACAAAAATATGTCAATATTGTTTTTGTGGTCCCTTAGTAATTCATAACCTTTCAATCTTAGGATTTTCGCACTTGTTTACCATGAGCAAATCATTTTTACTTTTTTGTATTTCCATTGTATCTAGTCTCTCTTTATTGGCAACAGGGCCAAGTTTAGAGATTGACTATGGTTTTCCGCCAATTGAAGAACCAATCATCACGGTTGTCACTGATACCCTTCCACCGATAGAAGATAGATCGGGCGATTTTATCTCCACACCGAATAACAATCCTTTCGATTTAAAAGATCCTGCGGTTATTGAAAAGAGCGTGGAATATGACGTTGAAACAGGACAATACATTATTTCCGAAAAATTAGGAGATGATTATTTTCGGGCACCAACTTATATGTCGTTCCAAGAGTACATGGATTATCGAGCTAAAGAACAGGAAAAAACCTACTTCAATAGTTTGGCAGGCGTCGATAATGACGACGATAATATTAGTGGCCGAATTGATCCTATTTCTAAACTAAAATCGGAAATAGAAGGCAATCTAGTCAATCGTTTATTTGGAGGAACGGACGTTTCTATCCAACCACAAGGGAATATTGACATTACTTTTGGTGGTTTTTACCAAAATAATGAAAACCCAAGTTTGGATCAACGCCAACAAAGAAGAGGTGGTTTTGACTTCGACATGGACATTCAAATGAACGTGGAAGGTAAGATTGGAGACAAGCTGAATTTATCCACTAACTATAATACCCAAGCGACTTTCGACTTTGAAAATCAATTGAATTTAGGATATGCCAGTGATGCTTTTAGTGAAGATGACATCATCAAAAATATTGAGGCAGGTAACGTAAGTTTACCCTTAAATGGAACGCTTATCCAAGGTAGCCAGAATCTATTTGGTCTCCGAACCGATTTACAGTTTGGATATTTGAAATTAAGTTTATTAGCAGCTCAACAAAAATCACAGAGAGAAAATATTCAATTAGAAGGAGGAGCACAAGTACAAGAATTTGAGGTTTTTGCAGACGAATACGACGAAAACCGCCACTTCTTCTTATCTCACTATAATCAACAAACTTTCGAAGAGGCATTGCGAAATCTTCCACAGATTAATAGCCTTTTCAAAATCACAAAAATTCAAGTCTGGTTAACCAACGATAGAAATACAGTAGATGCCTTAGATGCACCTAGAGAAATCGTAGCCATAGCAGATTTAGGGGAATCGGAAAGAACGGTTGCCGTTGCAGCGCCTCCGACACCTCCTGTGCGAGACATTTTCAACAGAGGTTTACCAGCAAATAGTTCTAACTCATTAGAACGAGAATTGCTAGATGATAGAGATGCGCATGATATTACGAAAATTGTTAATTTATTAGAAAACGAGCCTTTCAACTTCCAACAAATCACTGACTATGAAAAGGTAAGAGCGAGAATGTTAACGCCTTCCGAATTTACCTATAATCCAGATTTGGGATTTGTTTCTATTAATGTAAATGTACAGCCAAACCAAGTATTGGGGGTTGCTTATGAATATACTTATAACGGTAGAGTCTATAGAGTCGGTGAATTCGCCAATGATGTAGCTGATAAAAACTCAGACGGAGATGAGTGTACACAAGATGATCCGAATGTGTTATTTGTAAAAATGTTGAAGAGTTCTGCCAATCGGGTAGATTTACCGATGTGGGACTTGATGATGAAAAACGTTTATAACGTTGGTGCCTATCAAGTGGACGAAGAAGAATTTAGGTTAGAGGTTTTATACCAAGATCCAGGGGGCGGAGACAAGCGTTTTATTCCACACCCTAGCTTATCTCAATTCCCACTTATCCGTTTATTGAATTTAGATAATCTAAATATTTTAAGAGATCCTCAGCCAGATGGTGTTTTTGATTATGTGCCAGGATTGACGATTAATCCGCAGAATGGTCGGGTGATGTTCCCTGTTTTGGAGCCTTTCGGCGAATCTTTAGCAGACGAGATCAGAGAACGAGCAAGTAATAGTTCGGAGGCAGATCGGTTGATCCAACAATACACCTTTCCTCAACTATACGACTCCACGCTATTCCGAGCAAAGGAATACCCTGAATTGAATCGGTATGTTATCACAGGAGAATACAAATCTTCTGTTTCATCTGAGATTTCGCTGGGTTCTTTCAATTTACCTCCAGATTCAGAGCGGATTACCGCAGGTGGGCAAGTATTGGTAAGGGATGTAGATTATACCATTGATTATAACATTGGTCGAGTTCAAATCATCAATGATGCGATTTTAAATTCAGGGGTACCGATAAATGTCTCCTTTGAGGACAATTCGCTCTTTGGTTTCCAAGCCAGAACAATGCTAGGCGTTCGTGCCGATTATGAATTAGGCAAGAATGCGACTATCGGTGGTACTTTTATGCAATTGTTTGAAAGACCTTTTACCCAAAAAGTAAACTTTGGGGATGACCCAATTAATAATAAAGTATATGGTCTAGATTTCTCTTTTCAGAAAGAAGCACCTTGGTTGACCAAAGCATTGGATGCGTTGCCTTTTTATAGTACCAAAGCAGAGTCTTCTATTTCTGTTAGTGCAGAATTTGCGACACTAAAACCTGGGCACGCAAGAGCCATTAATCAAGCAGATGACGGTGGTGCCGTTTACATTGATGACTTTGAAGGTGCTGCCAGTCCAACTTCATTGGGTATTCCAGTAAGTGAATGGGCGATTTCTTCTGTTCCACAAAAGGCGGGTAGAAATGGAGGTAGAGATTTTCCAGAATCAGAATTGATTGATGACATTAGAGGAGGGGTCAACCGTGCCGATTTAGACTGGTACTCTATTGACCAAACATTGACTGCTGGTGCAGGTGATGATCCGTATACTAGACAAGTTCAGACCAGAGAGATATTCCCCAACGATCAATCTCAAACTGCGAATGGATTTAATACTGGAATCGAGCGATTATTTGATGTTCATTATAATCCAACCGCTAGAGGGCCTTATAACTTTGATGTGCCTGATGGAACACCGTTTTCTGCGGGTCTAAATAATAATGGAAGTCTGAGAGATCCAGGTAGTAGATGGGCAGGGATAACGAGAGACCTTAGAACAACTGATTTTCAAGCGGCCAATGTAGAGTTCATAGAATTCTGGATGTTAAGTCCTTTTATTCAAAATCAAAGTGGTGGTGGTGAAATCGTTTTCAACTTGGGTAATGTCTCAGAGGATATTCTACGGGATGGTGCTCGATTCTTCGAAAATGGTTTACCTATTCCTGACTCATTAAGAGATAATAGCAATAATACAATAGACCCAAACGATCCTAGGGATACTTGTAAAAATATTGAAGATCAGCTAGTTCGTTTGACCAATTGGAGTAGAGTACCAAGAACAGTTAATCGAGTGCCTAATTTTGACAATACTAATGAGGCGGCTAGAACTGCACAAGATGTTGGATTCGATGGGCTTAATGATGCAGGCGAACAGGCTTTATATGCCGATTGGATTGCTACTATACTTGCAGATCCTAATATTAACCAAGCATTTAAAGACAGTATTCTAAGCGATCCATCTAATGACAACTTCGTTCACTTCTTAGATTATACGAGTGATACGCCAGTTAGAATCCGATACGATAAGTTCAATGGCCCAGAAGGTAATTCGCCGAACAATAATAATAACAACAACGGTAACTTTAATAATATTCCACAAAATCCAAATCAGCCAAACAATCAAAACTTAGGAAATGGTATTAACTCTAGAAGTGCTAGACAATATCCAGACGATGAAGACTTGGATCGAAATAATAGTTTGAATGAGACGGAAGCTTATTACGAATATCGTATCCCTGTCCAGACAGATGGTACAGGAGGAATTGAACTAAATGATTTTGTAACAGATGTAGAAATAACTAGAGGAGAAGGTACAGCAGATGAAGAAAGATGGTATCGATTCAAAATTCCATTGAATCAACCTACGGGTACAGTAGGAGGTATTAGTGATTTTAGAGCCATTCGATTTATACGGATGTATATGACAGGTTTCCAAAATCCTAGAACTTTCCGTTTTGCAAGACTAGAATTGGTGAGAAACCAATGGAGAAGGTATACTAGAGAATTAGGAACATTATTCGGTATTCCAACCAATCCACCGTTAGATGCCAGTTTTGATGTCAACTCTGTAAATATTAATGAAAATGGAGATAGAGCACCTTTCGGTTATGTACTTCCTCCAAGAATCGTTCGGGAAAACTCTCTAGGCGCATTTCCAAATGCCCTACAAAACGAGCAATCGCTGTCCATAAGTGTCTGTGACCTCGCCGATGGGGATGCCCGTGCCGTATTCAAACCGACCAATTTCGATATGCGGGTCTACGATCGACTGAGGATGTTTGTCCACGCAGAAGATGAGGACGGTCTTGCGGAATACGAACGAGGAGAAGTCGAGTTATTCATGCGAATTGGTAGTGATTATGAAGAGAATTATTACGAGTATCAGGTGCCACTTACGATGTCGGATATTAGTAATGTGACGGTAAGTCAAATGCAACAATCCAATCAACTAAATGCAGAATACGTGGCAGAGGTATGGCAAGAACAAAATGAAGTTGACCTACCATTAGACTCCCTTATTTCGATTAAAAAACGTCGGAACGCTGATCCTAATTTTAGTTTAAATGTACCATTTACAGTTCCTTTCGAAGAACAAGAAGGTGCTAATATTACGGTCTTGGGAAATCCAAACTTAGGTCAGGTCAAAGGGGTAATGATTGGAATTAGAAATAAGCGAGACAATGGTGCGCCAATCTGTACAGAAGTTTGGGTCAACGAATTAAGGTTAAGTGGGTTTGATGAAAGAGGCGGTTCTGCTGGTCTAGCAAGAGTTGATGTCCAATTAGCCGATTTAGGTAATGCTACTTTAGCAGGTAACTTTAGTACCGCAGGTTGGGGACAACTGGAAGAGAAAGTAAACGAGCGTTCGAGAGAAAATTATATTCAATACGATGCATCGACTAACTTAGAATTAGGAAAGTTTTTACCAGAAAAGTCAGGTATCAAAATACCGTTCTACGCGCAGAAATCGGTAACTACTTTTACACCTGAATTTGATCCTTATGATTTAGATATTCCGTTAAAGGATAAATTAGATATAGCCCCTGCATCGCAGCGAGACTCTATCAAAAAACAAGCACAAGAATTTCAATCTATCAGTACGATTAACTTTAGTAATGTTCGAAAAGAAAAGACGAACGATACTAAGCCAATGCCTTGGGATATTTCCAACTTTAGTTTCTCTTATAATCATACGAAGACGGTGAGAAGAAACGCTTTAATTGAAAACGATCAGACAGATATTTATCGAGGTGGCATAGATTATAGTTTTTCTTGGCGACCGAAATATATTCAACCATTTAAGAAAGTAAAGAATAAGAATCTAAAGTTCATCAAAGAAATCAACTTTAATCCATTACCGAACTCTTTCACTTTCAATACATTATTGGACCGGCATTTACAGGAAACTAAGTATCGCTTTGTAGAAGATGCCTTTGATACCTACTTTATCCGTAAATTCTTGTGGAATAGAAATTATGATGTCAAATGGGACATTATGAAAGCCTTAAAAGTGAATTTCAGAGCAGAGAATGAAGGGGTAATTGATGAATTAGATTTAGAAGGAAATGATGTGTTTGGAAATCGATTCGATGGCACTGCTCGAGACTACATCAATGAAAACTTGAGGAATTTTGGTCGTAATAAAAACTATTACCACACGCTCAATGCCAGTATAAATGTACCATTGAAAAATTTCCCAATCTTAGATTTCATTACCTTAAAAGGGCAATATAGTGCGACTTATGATTGGAGTAGATCCGCCGTTAACGTCGATTCGTTAGGTAATGTTATACAAAATGGTTCTACTCGACAGGTCAATTTAGACATTAACTTTGACAAGTTATACAACAAGTCTAAATACTTAAAAGAGATCAATGGTAAAGGTGGTCGTAAGCGAAGTACTCGTCGTACGACTCCTAAGAAAAAGAAAAAAGACGACAAGGACGGTAAAGACGACAAGAAGGATAAAAAAGAGAAGAAAGAGAGAGAAATCTCTAAGGCTGAAAAAGCCATACTCCGACCATTCTTACTGCTGAAAAAGGCTCGATTTAACTACTCTGAGAATTATGGTTCGGTCGTTCCTGGGTTCAAGCCACAAGCTGAATTATTTGGTCAAAATGACTTCTCAGCTCCTGGTTGGGACTATGTACTTGGAGTTTCTCCGAATGATGCATGGTTTGAACGAGCAGCAGGTAGAACAGGTAATCAAGGGGCTTGGATTACCAATAATATATTTTTAAATCAACAGGTAATCAAAGATTATTCACAGACCATTGATGCGAAAGTAACTTTAGAACCAGTCAAAGATTTTAGAATTGAGTTAGAGGCAAGCCGAAATTATCAAGAAAACGAAACTCAATTTTTTAAAGATACCACCTCATTCGCAGATAGAGGGCTGCCTAATTATGAAGAAAATATTGAACATGTCAACGAACGAGTTATTGGTTCTATGAGTGTTTCCTATTTTGCCTTAAATACACTTTTCGAAAAAGATTTAGAAGGCTTATTCCAAACAATGGAAAGGTATAGAGAAATCCTCTCTGAGCGATTGGATGACACAGGACTTCCACATTCCACAGACAATGATGGCTTTAAGTTTGGTTATGGTCAGGCGCAACAAGAAGTCTTAATTCCTGCGTTTTTGGCAGCCTATACAGGGCAAAACCCGAACACTATTGAATTGTATGACGATGCTCGAAAATTCCAGAATATTATTCCTAAACCTAACTGGCGATTGACTTATAACGGCTTAGCGAAAGTGGGTAAATTAAGTGACATTTTCCAAAATGTTAGCATTACTCATGGGTATAAATCGACCTTGACCATCAACTCCTTTAATACCAACTTTCAGTTTGATGAGGCTGCCCCAAGAGGTTTGAATAATATCAACCCGCAGACAAACAACTATTATGCTCGTTTTGAAATTCCTGCCTTAGTGATAGATGAACAATTCCAACCGTTACTAGGATTAGATATGCGGATGAAAAGTGGGATGAATCTTCGTTTAGATTTCAAGAAAGCAAGAAGACTTGCATTCTCTTTATTAAATAGTGAATTAGATGAAAAGAATACAACCGAATATGTAATCGGGTTTGGGCACAGACTAAAAGATGTCAATATTCCATTCTTACAATTTGGCGCTCCAAAGAAAAAGAAGAAGAAAAAGGGAGATAAGGATCAACAAGAACCACCTTCTGCCCTACCGGGTGGCGGTCGTCAAGGACAAGGACAAGCGCAAGCGAATGACTTAAATATCAAATTTGATTTCTCTTTCAGAGATGATATTACGTACAAGCACGTTCTAGACGACTTTAGGGAAAGTGAACCTACAAGAGGAGAAAAGACCTTAAGAATCTCTCCATCTATTGACTATACGATCAATAGTCAGTTAAATGTACGTTTATTCGTTGATTATAATCGGACGGTTCCTTATACTTCGCAATCGTTTAATAATACGAATGTTCAAGGAGGTTTAACTATTCGATTCTCTCTGAATTAAACGCAAGTTAATACAAAATATAGCTTCTAAAAGGCGATGGAACTCTGGTTTCATCGCCTTTTTTATTTGAAATATTACCCAAATATTTCATTATTTTTTTCTTTTTAAAATACCTTGCGTTTAATTTTAGAGTTGAAACCAATTAGAAGTAAAGAGTTATATGATATAATAGCCTATTACACTTAATTTTAAACCACAAAGAAACAAAAGGACCCAAAAGAGTTTTCACAAAGGTAAAATTCACTTTGTGAATTTCCTTTGTGTTCTTTGTTGCTTTGTGGTTTAGAAAAAAGTCATATCAAAGTCTTAAAACATGTTTAAGTTGTTCCTAATTTACGCACTCAAATAATTAAATAAATGCCATCCATCCTTTTTTTTAAAGCATTGCACGTTTTCGGATTTGTCTCTTGGTTTGCAGGATTATTTTACCTTGTTCGCATTTTTGTTTACCATACGGAGGCAATGAAAAGACCAGAACCAGCTCGGAGTATTCTCATCAAAGAATTTAATGCCATGCAGTGGCGAGTCTATAAAATCATTTGTAATCCAGGCATGATGATTACTTGGGTTTGTGGCTTAGCAATGCTTTATTTGCATGGATTGGAATGGCTGAAGGTCAATACTTGGATGCATGTGAAGTTGGTGCTGTTATTTGCTTTGCTAGCTTATCATTTACATGCTAAAAAAGTGATTCAAAAGTTGGAGCGAGGAGAAGGGTATTTTACTTCTTTTCAATTTAGGTTATGGAATGAGTTACCTACCCTATTTTTATTAAGTATCGCTTTGTTAGCCGTTTATAGAAATACTTTAAATTTTTTATACGCTTTTGTCGGGATTCTAGTTTTTGCGTTTTTATTAGTGCTGGCAGCTCGAATGTATCGAAATTATCGGGAGAAACAATTGGACTAGAAAGTGATATAGAAGGCGGGGCTTTGTAAGCACCTCCTTCTTTACGCCCAAAAAAACAATACCCTATACTTTTCTAGTGCCATAATTGATAAGGTATGCAGGTTCATACACACTTAATTGACACCCTATTTTTTCACAGAAGTAACGCTTGATCAGTATTTTATTTACTGCATCTTTTAATGTCAATTAGCTAAATTCTCAGAGTCAAAAATAATTCTCAATGGTAGAAATTAGGAAACAAATTCAGGAGTGGAAAAATACATCTCAAAAAGAAGATGACTTTGTGAGTCAGAATATTCAGTATTTGAAAGAATTCCAAAGTCTTACAAATTTAGAAAAATATATAAGCCATGATGCTGAAGGGTTCTATGGAATAACTCCTTACATAAATTTAATGAAAGAAATTGGGGAAATGATTAAACCAGAAGTTCTAATCTCGGATATTAGAGGGAATATTGATGATGGTTACTGGGAATTTAACTTCAAAATTAATGGTAAGCTCAATGAAATAGAAATAGTAGAATCAAAAACAGATTGGATAAACTTTGAATTTATAGATCAAATAAATGCTAGACTAACTTGGAGTAGAATAAAAAAGAAGTTAAAAATTGTATATACTACTAGTATAAATAGAAGAGACCAAAGCTTTGATTTAGCATTTATTGATGAAATTACTTTTGATAAATTAATAAATCATTCACCCAAATATGCTAAAAGATAATGGTAGAAAACTCTTCTCCTCAAAAGCAAGAAATACTTTCAAAGAATCGCTTGCGAAAATCTAAAAAAAGCAAAAAAAAGGGTTGAATCTTCTACTTAGATTCAACCCTTTTTTGACGAGCTCTATCTCACTTTCTCACCATCTCACTCTCTCGCTTTCTGATAAATTACTTATTGAAGTAAGAAGATTCATTTGTTCCACCACCTTCAACAGTTTCTAATCTGTTCTTGAATTCAGTAGAAGTAGCTAAATCATCTTTTCTAGCAAAGATTTCCTTTAAGGCAATTAAAGTATTTCTATCATTCGCATTTAAAGTCTCCGCTTGCTTGAAGTAAGGCAATGCTTCATCAAATTGAACTAAAACTAATTTTCTCAACTCATCGTACTTCTTCAATCCAGCCTTAGTGTAATCATCAGCTAAAGCATTCATGTCTTTAGTGGTAGCAGCTGCACGGTTGTAGTACAATGCACCGATACTGTAGATTGCATCAAAGAACTTAGGATCTTTTTCTAAAGCACTATTATACGCTTTGAAAGCAGCATCAAAGTTTTCTTTAGCAGCATCTGTGTTCTTCTCTTCTAACGCCTTTTGGTACAAGTTATCGTAGATACTTCCTAAAGTCGTGTATAAAGAAATATTGTCTGGTTCTTTTTCAATAGCAGTTTTTAATTTACCAACTAGAGCATTCAATTTACCATCCGCTAAATAGTGGTTGATTTCATTGAATAATAAAGAAACATCATCAGGGAATTTAGCTCTACCTGCTTCTAAGATTGCTAAACCAGCATCTCTATCATTTTCTACTTCTAGCTTGTATAAAGCTTCGTAAACTGCTGGCTTATCATATCCTGCATCTTTCAATGCCATAAACATTGGCTTTGCAGCCTCTAAGTTCTTAGCATTCAACGCTGCTAACCCAGTGTAGTACATTTGATCTTGGTGAGCTGCATCATCTGCGAAGATAGACTTCTTACCATTTTCAATTAAGTAGTTGTGAGCATCTAAAGAATATTGAAAAGCTGTATAAGCATCAGCATATTCTTGCTTTTCGTAATAAGATGCACCTTCGCCAACCAAAAATCCTTGGACTTCACCAATTCCTTTCTGAACAGCTTTCACATCTCTTTTTTCAGCCATTGGAACCGCCTTCATATAAGATTCAAAAGCTAACACAGCAGCATTATCTACTTCTTTCTTATATTCTGGGTTAATAGCACTCATTGTCTGAAAATTAGAACAAATACTATTATAAATATCTCCTTTTACGATCCAAGCTCTTGCGGATCCCTTAGTATCTTCTGCGTTTGTAGCAGTCTCAATTGATGCAATAGCTTCTTGTAATTTATCTCCATTGTCTGCTGGAGAAGTGTTGTAGGTTCGGTATGCGTTAGTTGCTTTCTTTAAAGCCTTTTTGCCCTCTTGTGCAGTTAAAGTTCCAGCGATCAAGAATAATGACAATAATCCGAGCACTAATTTCTTCATTTTATTAATTTTTAGTTTGAAAGTTTTAATCAAAAGATTTTAAAAAGTTTATAAAATTTAACCTGTTTTCACTTGCAGGTACAAAACTACAACTTTCGTAGTTTTTTTTATAAAGGTTTGCTATTAAGACGTTGGGAAATTGCGTTTTGGTGTTGTAAAGACGTTAAAGACGAGTTTTGATTTGTTAAAATTGGTTAAGAATATCACTTTTTAGTTCTACCTAGATAAAAAAGTAGGGATTTCCTTCTACAAAAAAATGACTTTAAAATCACAGTCAAAAAAAAGTGAATAGCACTTTCGCACTATTCACTTTAACATTTTATTTTAAAATAGAATTAAATCTACTCTTCTGTTGAGTCAGTATCGGCATCTTCCGTTGGCTCATTCTTTTCGCCATTTTCAGCTCCATCCTCGCTAGTTGTTCCCTCTTCTCCTTCTGCAGTTGGTGCTTCAATTGGATTACCATCTTCATCCAACAAGATCTCCTTTTCTTCTTCTGAATCAGAAAGTACAGCAATATCAGCAATTGCATCCCCATCATCAATTCTAATCACTTTTACACCTTGCGTCGCTCTACCCATAACTCTCATATCTGTAACAGAAATTCGAATGGTAATACCTGATTTGTTGGTAATCATCAAATCTTCTGAATCATCGACCGATTTAATAGTCGCTAGATAACCTGTTTTCGGCGTAACTTGAAGTGTTTTAACTCCTTTTCCACCTCTATTGGTCATTCGGTATTCGTCCAGTTGAGATCGCTTACCATAGCCTTTTTCCGAAACGACTAAAACTGTTCGAGTATCATCAGAAGGATCGACACTAATCATTCCTACCACTTCATCGTCATCACCATTTAGCGCAATACCTCTTACACCTGCAGCACTTCTACCCATTGGTCGAACCTTAGCCTCAGGGAATCGAATAGCACGACCACTTCGGACACCCATTAGAATTTCATTCTGCCCGTTGGTTAACTTTGCTTCTAATAGCGTATCTTCCTCTCGAATAGTAATGGCATTAATACCATTTGCTCTTGGACGAGAGAACGCCTCTACAGAAGTCTTCTTAATCACCCCTTTCTTAGTACAGAAGATGATATAATTATTTTTGATGTATTCTTCGTCTTTCAGGTCCTCAATTTTGATATAGGCTTTCACCTTATCATCTTTTGGTAATGCCACAATATTTTGTAGTACTCTACCAGCAGAACCTTTACCTGCTTCAGGAATTTCATAAACTCTCAACCAATGACAACGTCCTTTTTCAGAGAAAAGTAATAGATAATTGTGAGTCTTGGCAGAAAATAAGTGTTCTACAAAATCGGTATCTCTCGTTTTCACCCCTTTCGAACCTCTACCGCCTCTTGCCTGCTTACGATACTCAGTAACGGGTGTTCGCTTGATATAGCCCAAATTAGAAATAGTAATCACTACCTCTTCATTCTTAATCAAATCCTCAATACTAATCTCTCCGTCAGAGTAGCTGATTTCTGATCGACGCTCATCACCAAAAGTTTCTCGCACTTCTGTCAATTCCTCTTTAGCAATGTCTTTTTGCATCTCATCACTTGCTAAAATAGCTTTTAAGTGATTGATCGTCTTCATTAACTCATCGTATTCCGCTTGCACCTTATCAATTTCTAGACCTGTCAACTTCTGAAGTCGCATTTCTAGAATAGCTCTAGCTTGAATCTCGGACAGACCGAATTTCTCCATCAAGCCATTCCGCGCATCTTCTACGGTCCTTGATGCTCTAATCAATGCAATAACCGCATCTAGATTATCCAAAGCAATCAATAAACCTTCTAAGATATGTGCTCTTTCTTCCGCTTTCCTAAGTTCGTATTGTGTTCTTCTGACAATGACCTCAATACGAAACTTAATAAACTCTTCTATTTGTTGCTTTAGGTTAAGTATTCTTGGTCGTCCGTTTACTAAACAAACATTATTCACACCGTAAGAACTCTGAAGTGGAGTATACTTGAAAAGCTGACTCAAAATGACATTCGCCATTGCGTCTCGCTTAACATCCACGACAATTCTTAAACCGTTTCTATCTGATTCATCCCTTACTCCACTAATTCCTGTTATTTTCTCGGTATTGACCAATTCCGCAATCTTAACAATTAAGTTTGCTTTGTTGACTTGGTATGGAATTTCGTTAACCACAATCTTTTCTCTACCAGCATTATCTGTTTGAATTTCAGCTTTAGCTCTCAGTACCACTCTACCTCTACCCGTCGCAAAAGCCTCTTTCACACCAGACATTCCATAGATAATACCACCCGTAGGAAAATCAGGAGCTTTGATGTGTTCCATCAATCCTTCTAGATCAATCTCAGGATTATCAATAGTTGCTACCACGCCGTCAATCACTTCCGTTAGGTTGTGTGGCATCATGTTAGTCGCCATACCTACAGCAATACCAGATGCACCATTCACTAACAGATTAGGTACTTTCGTAGGTAAGACCGTTGGCTCTTTTAACGTATCATCAAAATTTAAAGAAAAGTCAACAGTATCTTTTCCTAAATCCGCCAAAATCTCGTTACTAATCTTTCTCAAACGCGCCTCTGTATACCTCATAGCCGCAGGGCTATCTCCATCCATAGATCCGAAGTTTCCTTGTCCATCTACTAATGGGTAGCGCAAAGACCAGTCTTGTGCCATCCGCACCATCGAGTCATATACAGAAGTATCACCGTGTGGGTGGTATTTACCCAAAACCTCTCCTACAATTCTTGCAGACTTTTTGTGGGCTTTGTTATAAACTAATCCTAATTCTGACATACCGAAGAGTACTCTACGGTGTACAGGCTTTAAACCATCTCGTACATCGGGTAAAGCTCTAGACACAATCACTGACATAGAATAATCTATGTAAGCAGATTTCATGTGGTCATCAATCTTAATTGGAATAATTCGCTGACTACTATTAGACATTGAAAGGCTTTAAATGTGGAAAGAAAAATGTAGTTAAAATCTACTATAATATGCGTTTTTCAATCGTACAAAGTGTAATTTTCAAAAACTAGGCAAATTTACAATATTTATGAGAATTGAGCCCTATTTTCGGCAACAAAAAACAGGTGTTTCAAGGGTTATTTTTAAAAAAAAATAGGTAAAAAAAATAAATTGTATCTTTTGTTGAAATCGGCAAAATAAAGCGCAAAAATAATGCGTATCGGAGCTAATGTTGAAAAGAAAAAAAGGTTAAACAAAAACAAAATTTAAAATATCTGTATTTTATATCTTTATAACAAAAAATATACTAATCACTTACGTATAAAAATTTATTTAAATAAAAAATATTCCCATTTAATAGGTTTATTAATACTTGAATAAAATATCTGAATTATGAAATTCGTTAAATTAAAGATTTTTTTTTTGAAAAAGGTCTAAACAAAACTTAAAGGGGATAAAATGTTCAAAATTAAACACATAAGTCATTTTATGACACCATTTTCTTTGAAAAAAAAGAAAATTGTCCTATAATTGCAAGACAAAAAATAATAAAAAATACTTTTTAAAAATATAGTGTTTCATAGTGTGAGGGGTAACCGCTTTAGTGGTTGCTCCTTTTTTTTGTTAAATCATTAAGTATTTCTCTTCAACAAAACTGCTGCTAAGGTCTTTAACTCATTTTTTCTTTGAGGATCAACCGCCACTTTATCCAAGTGCCACATTGCTTTATTTTGGTAAGTTTCTTTCACGCTATCTGCTAATTTTTGAATGTTATTTTTTTGAAATAATGTCCTAACCTCTGAAATTTTTTGTTCTTCATCAGCAGGATAACTAGCCATCAAATCTTTCAATCGCTTTTTATCAATATCATCCGCTACTTCTTGTGTTTTCAGGACTAAGAAGGTTTTCTTATTTTGGACAATATCACCACCAACTCGTTTACCAAATTTTTCGGGATCTCCAAAAGTATCTAAAATATCATCTTGCAATTGAAAAGCAATCCCGACATTACGTCCAAATTCTCCTAAATGGTGAATATTTTCTGGGCTAGTTTTCGCCAAAATAGCCCCCATTTTTAAAGCACCTACGAGTAACAAGGCAGTTTTATGCTCAATCATACTTAAGTAGGCAGGAATCGTGACCATTTCGTCGGTTTCAAAATTCATATCGTATTGTTGACCAACACAAACCGCCTCTGCCACATCTGTAAACTCTTGAATAATATCAGGCAACAGGTCCTTTTCCTTTATTTTCAACAAATACTGATAAGCATAGATCAACATTACATCTCCTGATAAGATGCCCGTATTATTGTCATACTTGTGATGCACCGTTGGTTGTCCTCTTCGGAGAGGGGCTTCGTCCATAATGTCATCATGCACCAAAGAAAAATTGTGAAAAATTTCTATAGCCTGAGCAATAGGTAAAGCAGGACTTACCTCTTCTTCAAATAGATTGTAAGCCATTAAAACCAATATGGGGCGTAGTCTTTTGCCCCCTAGTTGCATAATATAATCAACGGGTTCAAAAAGCCCTTTAGGTTCTTTGGTAAATGGATTCGCTCGCATATAATCCAAGTAAACTGTTTTCAAATCCGCAACTGAATACATAAGATAAATTTGTAGTTTAGGCCCAAATTTCCTGTCACAATTTCTTACATCAACTATTTGGGCATCATATTTGAAATATAATGAAAAATAAGTGCTATTTGTGAGTATTTTCCACAAAACTAATCTGAATTGATCACAAAATTGGGTAAAATTAGATAATTGGTCTTACTCAAAGATTAGATAGCTACTTATAAAGGCATAAAACTAGCAAATGTTTATCGTACTCTAACAAATTCCAAGTTCGATTTAATTTTAAAATTTTACTGAGAATCGTTCAACGAGTTTAATAGAGAACTGTACTCAACGGGTGTTACTAATTTTTTACTGGAAACCTCCCTTTTTATAAAGTAACACCATCCCATTCTCCGATTTTGAAAATACAAAAAATGATCTAGCCTTTGCGAGAGAGATCAAAGCAAAAGCTATTTTCTATTTTAATAACCAAGACACATTGCACTCTGAGAAACGGAAGTTTATGAATGGCAAAAACAAGATACCAATCTTACATTTAGAAGATAATAAAGCAGACGTCAGTCTAATGAAGAAATTACTAAATGATTCTTCCATTAGATATGACTATACCAGTACGCCGAGTTTAAGACAAGGAGTAGAAATTGCTTACCAGCAAAAAATAGAAGTGGTCTTATTAGATCTTAATTTGTCAGATAGTAGTGGTTTTAAAACCTTGACGAATTTTTTAGAACAAGGCCCATTTATTCCAATCATTGTTATTACAGGAACGAACAATGAAATCATTGGAAATCAATCTGTTAAAGCAGGCGCACAAGACTTTTTGGTCAAGGGCCAGTTCGATGGAAAACTACTAGGTAGGTCTATCCGCTATGCGATTCAGCGACATAGTACTCAACAAAAATTGGAAACAACCGCTCGCAATCTTTCGGTGAGTGAAAAAAGATATATCCAAGCTCAATCTTTGGCACATTTTGGTAATTTCGAAATGGATATTGTCAATAATGAAATGCATTGGACGGAGGAAATTTTCAAAATATTTGGTTTACACCTCAATAGTGTTAAGCCAACCCTTACGGATTATTTAAGGTTTGCCCATTTTGAAGATAAACAGATAGTCGAAGATTTCTTTGATGAAATCGCCAAAAGCGGGCAACAAGGAAGTATTGAGCACCGAATTGTACAAGATGATCATACGATCAAATATGTGGCACTAAGTGCTAAATTATTCTATGATGAGATTGCCGAAAAAGTGTTACTTGTTGGTGGCCTTCAAGACATCACGGAGCGAAAAATCTCTGAGCAATTAATCATAGAAAAAAATATTAATACCAAAGCTTCAAAAGTCAAAGAAGAAGCATTAATGAATATGAGTTTTCACATCCGAACGCCTTTAGCATCGGTGGTGAACTTAGTCTATTTATTAGAAAAGTCTCGTTTAAATACACAGCAGAAAGAATACCTCGATGGTTTGAAAACTTCCGTAGATGATTTATCAATGATGGTCAACAATCTCTTGAATTTCTCCATGTTGGTGACCGATCAAATTGAAATAGCGGAAGAAGAATTTAAGATTAAAGAATTCTTGCAGAGTGTCAATAAGGTGGTGCAGATTAAAACGGATAATGCAAACTTAAAATTAGATTTTAATATCGCAAAAGGCTTACCAAGTACTATTTTTAGTGACTCCATCAAAATCACGCAAATTCTTTACAATTTGATGGATACTGCCATTAGAAACATCAAAGAAAAAGAACGATTAACCATCAATGCCATCATTAATAAAGACGATCAGTATGGTTCTTCGTTTGTTTTTCACGTTACTGATATAGCTACGCTATTATCCCCAGAAAAAATTACTAAATACGAAGAATCTGAGAGGTTATTAGAAGTGTATTCTGAAGAGTTTGATGATGAAAATCAACAAGAATTCTTGAGTATCGCCATGGTTTCTAAATTAACCAAAATCCTAAAAGGTAGTTTTACAATTAATAGCAATGATGAGGATGGCACAACTTACAGAGTAGAAATTCCTGTAAAAATAGGGCAAACATCCAAAATCAGTCATGGAGATGCACCAGATGTTCCAATTAAGATTTTATTGGTAGAAGATCACTTCTTAAATCAAATTGCTACTAAGAAAGTCCTAACAACTTGGTCTGATTTAGTAAAAGTAGATATTGCAGAGAATGGATTAATTGGTGCTCAAAAGCAGAAAGAAAATAACTACGATATAGTCTTAATGGATATCCAAATGCCCGTAATGAATGGTATTGATTCCGCTAAAAAAATACGAACATTTAGTAGCGTACCAATTATCGCCTTGACGGCAAATGCTTCTAAACAAGAGGCAGATAGGTGTATTTCGGTAGGCATCAATGATTATCTCGGAAAACCGTTTAAACCAACCGATTTATATGCTAAGATTATGAGTATGTTGGTGGGTGTGGAGGCGTAATGAGACCACTTCGTTGTGAGAAGTGAGATCGTCCATTTCATGGACTGTGAGAAGTGAGACTGCTACGATGTAAAAAATTGGAAATTATGGTTGACCATCAACCGTAATCTCTCTTCTGTCAGCGAAGCAATCTCTCTTCTCTCTTCTTTTTTAAAAACTTCTCACATCGCCACTACCAGCGATACTCGACTTCACTTTATCAGGATCTCCTTTATATTTCACATCGCCACTACCAGCAATACTTACTTTTAAATTTTTAGAAACGTGTACCTCACAGTCCCCGCTACCAGCGATACTTACTGAACAATCATCCACTTTGAAGTCAGCCATATCAATATCACCAGACCCCGCTACACTCACTTCCAAATCTTCACCAGACCCACTCAAAGTAATATCGCCAGAACCAGAAATAGAAACTTCTAAATCTCCTAGTCCTTCAAAATCAGTTTCCCCTTCGATACTTCCTGCCCCTGAGACTCCAAGTTCTTCGATCATAGGCATCGTGATATAAATATCAATACCATCATGTCTTCTCAAATTCACGCCTTTTTCTAATCGAATACTCCAATTGTCACCTCTAACATCTCTGTTAATGAGGTCAATAATATTTTTTTGCGCCTTTATTTCTACTTTCTGCTTTTTACCTTGACGCAAATGTACCTCTGCTCCGATAGATACATTGACACCTGTAAACTCATCTAGATCCAAAGTTTTTGTAACTCTAGAACCTTCTCCTTTTATACTTTTCCCCCACGAATTCCACTGCGCACTTGCAGAGAAAGACATGGCTAAACTTAAAAATAAGACACTAAAAAATAAGTTAGATTTCTTCATTATTTTTTGATTTTTTTTGTTGGCAAATTGATCGTTCTGTTTATATAGACAAGGTATTTTTGAGAGGGTTGCTTTTCTCAGATTAGCGGGTCACTTTTAGTGCCCCGCTAATTTTTATTATTTTATTTTTTATTGTTCAAAATGACGGGGGCACTTGAAGTGACCCCATCATCTGAGTTACACTTTCACCACCACTTTCCCAATCGTTTGTCCCGTTTGAAATAACTTAATCGCATCAATCAAATTTGGAAAATCAAAAACATGCCCAACATGGGGTTTTCCAATATCTAAATCCTTTAACTCATCGATCAAACTATGCATCAAAGGGGTTCTTTCGTATAAGTAGATCAAGTTGAAACCCAGAATACCTTTATTAATTTCACTCATGGATTGTGGATCAATCATTGGTCTCGTCAAATGTTCCCAAAGCACTTTAAAGTAATTGGGGCGGCTACCAGGAGAGGCATATCTAGCTGCACCATAAAAAATCACTCTACCTTCAGGCGCCATGATGTCGTAAGCATTTTTGAAAAAAGAGCCACCAATACATTCCATCACCAAATTCAATTCTCTGCCATCTAAGGCTTTAGTTAAATCGTTTTTAAAAGTCGATTTATTTCGTACGATAACTTCATTATAACCTTCTTGCTTAACAAAGTCTACCTTTTTAACACTTCCAACGGTTCCAATGGTATAAGCACCATATTTTTTGGCGATCCGATTCGCTAAAATACCTACACCACCTGCTGCACTGTGAATCAAAATTGAATAGTTTTCTCTAATGGCTCCTAAGTTTTTCAAGCCATAAAAAGCTGTTAAAACTTGTACTAAATAAGCCGCACCTTCTTCAAAAGTCCATCCGTCAGGCAAAGGCATAATGTGCCCTTCATCCATATTCAAGTGCGAAGTATAGCCGCCAAAACGAGTGACACCCATTATTTTATCTCCAACCTTATAAATTTTAGCATCAGGTCCGACTTTAATCACTTCGCCCGAATACTCTAAACCAGGAATAAAAGTCCCTTTAGGAGTAGCACTATACAAGCCAAACATGGCAAAAATATCTGCGAAATTTAAGCCGATTGCTTTGACAGCAATGGTTACTTCGTCGCCAACAGGATCAAGTAATTCGGAAGTAACTAATTTTAGATTGGCGATGCTGCCTGCTTTGAGTTGGTAGGATTGTCTTTGCATTATTTTATTTATAGGTTTTAAACTTTCTAGATAGAGTATTGTAAATTAGCATCAAATATACTCATTCTTTAATTCTACACAATTTATTTTAAATGTCCTACTTCACTCAAGACTACCTCAATTTCCTTACGGAACTATCAGGAAATAATAATCGAGATTGGTTCAACGATCACAAAAAGCGATTCAAAGACAGTGTAGAGGCACCGTTCAAAGCATTTTTACAAGATTTGATTGAGGTGGCAAGTGCCGCAGACACCCGAATTTCGATTACACCAAAAGAGGCGATGTTTCGAATCTATAAAGATGTGCGTTTTTCGAAAGATAAAACACCTTACAAAACCAATATGGCTGCCATCGTAGGCGAAGGCGGACGCAAGGGCATGAAACCAAATGGGATTTACATTCATTCTGGTTTCGATGAATTTGCTATTTACGCGGGTGCTTTTCGGCCACAGCCAAAACAGGTGAAGCTAATTCGAGAAGCAATAGTATCGGATATGAAGGGTTTTCAAAATATTCTAGCTGATAAAAATTTTAAAGAAAAATTCGGCGAAGTGAAAGGAGAGGAACACAAGCGTATTCCTAAAGAATTTGCAGAAGAATATAAAGAACAGCCATTATTGATTAAAAAATCATTCTATGTCAACCATATTTTTCCTGCGGATATTATTTTAAAAGACAATCTCGTAGACATTTGCATGGAGCATTTTATGGCAGTGCAAGATTTTGGGGAATTTTTATATGAATCTTACAGTTAAACATAATATGAAAAAAATAGGACTCATCGGTGGTGTTACTTGGGTTTCTACTCAAGAATATTATCGACAAATTAATCAAGCTGTAAATGATCGTTTAGGTGGATTTCATTCGGCTAATATGTTGATTAACTCAGTAGATATGGGAGAAATCTATCCTTTTTTACCAATAGGAGATTGGGATGGATTAGCCAATTATATAACAGCAAAAGTATTAGAACTAAAAAAAGCAGGAGCAGACTTTTTTGCCATTGGTTCCAATACAATTTCTAAGGTAGGCCATCAAGTTGCTCAAAATACTAATCTACCTTATGTAGATATTTATGAAGCTACTTCTAAAGCTATCGCAGCGAGAGGTTTGCAGAAAGTGGGACTATTAGGTGTTGCTTTTACCATGAAAGATGACGTTTACCGTAGGGCTTTGGCCAAACACCGAATCAAAACAGTTATTCCCAATAACGAAGAAATGGAAATCACTCATGAAATTATCATGACCCAATTATCTAAAGCTATTTTTACAAAAAAAAGCAAGGCTACTTACCTAGAAGTCATTGACAGAATGCAAAAAGACGCACAAATAGAAGGTGCTATTTTAGGTTGTACCGAAATTCCATTACTTATCAAACAGGCAGATACGGACTTACCTGTTTTTGATACAACAGCTATACACGTGAAAGCCATTTTGGATTATGCATTTTAGTAATAAATCCAAATAAAATTTGTAAAACTTTCCCGTAAAAATATCGTTACAAAACATAATTCTAAATACGAGCTATTATTATGGCATCAATGCAATAATTGCTATAATTTTGTAGTCTAAATGTATAATTAGTTATCAATAATTTAATAATCACCAAACGACTTAAAAAATGGGACAAGAGGCATACGATAAATTGTGGAAATTAATTGGCCTTCGATATAAATCACATCCTTGGCACGGCATCGAAATTGGTAGTCGAACACCGAAAATTGTTACTTCTTTCATAGAAGTAATCCCTTCTGATACGGTAAAATATGAAGTAGATAAAAAAACGGGCTATTTAAAAATTGACCGTCCTCAGAAATTCTCTAATATTGTTCCTGCACTTTACGGTTTTGTGCCGCAAACTTACTGTAAAGATGAAGTAGCAGCCTACTGTATGGAGCAAACAGGCAGAACAGGTATCATCGGTGATGATGATCCACTAGATATTTGTGTATTGACGGAGCGAGAAGTAACACATGGTAACATCATCGTCAAAGCTAAGCCAATCGGAGGTTTCCGAATGTTAGATGGTGGCGAAGCGGATGATAAAATTATCGCTGTTCTTGAAAATGATGAAGTCTATGGAAAGTGGAATGATGTATCTGAATTACCTCCTTCTATTATCAACAGATTGCAGCACTACTTCTTAACTTATAAGCAATTGCCAGGCGATAAACCTAAATGTGAAATTACCCACACTTACGGTCGAGCAGAGGCCCAAGAAGTTATTCGAAGAAGTCAGTTAGATTATCAAAAGGCTTATGGAAATCTAGAAGATGTAATGTCTATGACTTTGATGGAGGCTTTTAACTTTGGACAGCGTCAACAGGAGATTTTGAAGGACTTGTAAAAATATATCGTAACCGTAGCTTAGGCTTTCAGCCTGAGCATACCGCTTTTTGCAAATTATACAAGCTCAGGCTAAAAGCCTAAGCTACGGTTATTATACTCTGAATGCAACCACCTGACTAGTCAATCGCTGTACCAATAAATTTGTCATTCGTTTAGTCAACTCTCCCTCATCTGCAATAAACAATGCCCATTCCTCAAGGGTAAAATGCCCTGTTATCACGCCTACCAAAAGATTTTTAAATCTTAAATCCTTTCTAATACTATTTTCAATATAAGCGACTTGTTTGGATTGATCCAACTTGTGAAAAGCTCCTTTTCGTTTGATGATATATTGTCTAAAAATACCATCTAATAAATCATTCTGTAATTTTAAAATAGGTCGAAGGGTTCTATTTTGAAATAATTCGGCAGGGTTTACTGCATTTTTATCAATAATGGTAGGAATTAAAGGGCGAAGTGCTGTAAGTGCGGTATCTCTCATAAAGTCAATTTGTTATGGTAAAACGTACCAGATAATTTAAAATTATCAGAAACGTGGAGCGTACCTAACAAACATCGGGCTTTTTAGTTGCCAATTCTGTGAAAGTATCCCATTTATCTTCCTCTACTCTATCTACACATGGGAAGTCTTTTTCTATTAGAATATGTAAGTTTTCTCCATTGTCTAAAGATTTGTTGACCTCAATACCAACTTCATTGGTCGTTATCCAGTGTTGTGCCTGTACCAAAGGAATATGCACTGCTAATAAATTATCCATATATTCTGCATTCACTTCATCTCGTAAAGCATCAACAGCTAAGGTATAAGCAAACATAGTAGCCCCCCCAAAAGAGACGGTCTCTGTAATAATCCCTTCAGTATCTAATTTTTGTAGTTCCGATTTCTTAATGCGAATTCGGATACTATTGTGGACACATCTTAGTTTCATATTTCTGGTTGATTAGTTGCTGGTTGCTAGTTGCTGGTTGCGCTCGAAACTAGCAACCAGTCTACTTCTTAAAATTGGCTAACATTTCCATCATCTTCTGATGTAGTTTTTGCATGCCTTGTAATGGTCGAACCATCACTTTAAATTCTGTAATTTGGTTATTGTCATTATAGGTTACAATATCTACACCGTTGATCGTCACACCGTCTATAACCGTTGTAAACTCTAGCATAATCTGCTGATTACTCGTAATTTCTTTGGTGTAAGTAAAATCGCCAGTTCCTAACACTTTGTCAGCCGCCATCAAATAGATCTTAGTAATTTTCTTACCTCTTTGTGGCGTATGTACCACTGGTGAATGAAAAACAACGTCTTCTGCTAGTAGTTCATCTAAGATCGTATAATCGTGGTCTTTCATGTATTCGTACCAACGATTTAGAACGTGCGGTTTTTCACTTGTCATCACTTTTATATTTTAAACCTGCCCGACTAAATGCCAGGCTGGCGGGTTTAGAATTTTACATTTTAAATTTCTTAAAGGTCGCCTAATTGCGGTCGCATCACAATTTCTTCGACCGTAGAACTAGCACTCATATTATACGCAGACCAAACGGCATTGGCTACATCTTCGGGTGGCATAATCCGACCTTTTGGTAATTCTACACCAGCCCAAGAATTCGTCAAAGTTGCTCCAGGAATGACCGAAGTAACTTTAATATTTTTATCCATCAATTCATGTCGCAGGACTTTCGAAAACCCTAATAAAGCAAACTTCGAAATCACATAACTACTGCAATCAGGATATACTTTTTGACTAGCAACACTACAGATATTAAAGATATGCCCTTTCTGCTGCTTTATTAAATTGGGTAATAATTTCCTTGTCAAATAATAAGAACCGTAGACATTCGTAGCCATCATACTTTCCAAAAGGCCATCAGGTTCTTCTAATAAACTACCTTGGAGAAAAGCAGCGGCATTATTGACAATAATATCCACACTCCCCCACTTTCCAAGTATTTTATCAGCAAATTTCTCTACTTGCTTTTTGGATTGCATATCCACTTGCATCGTCAAAACAGCAATGGTCTTATTGAGCGTTTTTAATTCTTTTTTTACTGTTTTTAAATCTGCTTTCGTTCTTGCGCAAATCGCTACATTAAAGCCTTTTTTAGCAAATTTTTCACCGATTGCTTTCCCAATTCCCTTTGTACCTCCAGTTATGACGATATTCATTTTTATTCTTTTAAACTAAAAAACACAAAGAACGTTCTTTTCCTTTTAAAAAGGTACTTATTCAATTATTACTATATTTGTCTTTTTCAAAAAACAGTCAAAAATTATTTAAATTAAGTTATAAATTTTATGAAGTATTCTACGTTAGGAAGAACGAATTTAAAAGTAAGTAAAATTTGTCTCGGTACGATGACTTGGGGCGAACAAAATACAGAGGCAGAAGGTCATGAGCAAATGACTTACGCATTAGATCAAGGGGTTAACTTTTGGGATACTGCTGAGTTATATTCTGTGCCTGGCAAAGCAGAAACTTACGGCTCCACAGAGAAAGTGATCGGTACTTGGTTTAAGAAAAATGGCAATCGAGATAAAGTTGTTTTAGCTAGTAAAATTGGCGGTGCCTCTCCTAATTTAACTTGGATTAGAGGAGCAGAAGACTTTAGCTATAGAGCTATTATGCAAGCCGCTGACAATAGTTTGAAACGTTTGCAAACAGATTATATTGATTTATACCAATTACACTGGCCGACTAGAAAAACTAATTTTTTTGGTCAAAAAGAGTATAAGCATTCTAAAAAAGACCAGTGGCAAGATAACTTTCTAGAGTTATTAGGTGCAATGCAAGACTTAGTAAAACAAGGGAAAATCCGATATTTTGGTATCTCCAACGAAACACCTTGGGGTTTTCACAACTTCTTAAAATTATCAGAACAACATAATTTACCTAGAGTTTCCAGTGTACAAAATCCATACAGTTTATTGAATAGAACGTATGAAATAGGCATGGCAGAAATGTCTATCCGAGAAAATGCTGGTTTATTGGCTTATTCTCCATTAGGCTTTGGCGTACTTTCTGGAAAGTATATCAAAGGAACTGCTAGACCTAAAGCTAGACTAAACATTTTTGGAGAAGTTTATAATCGATATAGCGGAGAATTATCCGTAAAAGCAACCAAAAAATATTTGGAAATAGCAGAAAAACACGGTTTATCTCTAGCTCAAATGGCTTTAGCTTTTGTCAATATCCAACCGTTTTTGACAGCTAATATTATTGGTGCTACCTCAATGGAACAATTAAAAGAGAATATTGATAGTATTAATGTAGAATTGTCTGATGAGATTTTAAAAGAAATTAAGGCAGTACACCAAATGTATTCGAATCCTGCGCCGTAAGTTGTAGAAAGCGGTGCTTTAATAGCACCTCTTTCTTTAAAGTGGAAAATTTTTCTATTGAAAAGAAGGAGGTGCTATTAAAGCACCGCCTTCTCCTACTTTCACTTATAAGCATTTTGGGTCAAAATCAATTCTCCCATAATACTTAGCGCAATTTCTTTCGGTGTTTTTGCCTTAATATCTACGCCAACAGGGGAATGTATTCGTCCAATTTCTTCTTCCGAAAATCCTGCCTCGGTCAATCTAGCAACTCTTTTCGCCTGCGTTTTTCGACTTCCTAAAGCACCAATATATCCTACATCTGACTTTAAAAGAATGTGTAGTGCATTGTCATCAATCTTTGGATCGTGTGAGAGCACAACTGCGTAGGTATAAGCATCTAGAGTATAGTTAGATAATACCTCTTCTGGATATTTTTCGTGTAATTCGTCAGGGGCTGTTTCAAATTGAGTTTTATTGGTAAAAATTCCTCTTGGGTCAATGACGATTGTCTCAAAACCATACATTTTACCCAAGGTTACTAAATCAACGGTAATATGTGCTGCCCCAATAATCAGCAGCTGACTTCGACGAGGAAAAACTTGTGCAAAATAGCGTACGCCCTCATTTTCAATAATCTGATTTTTCCTTTCCCTATAAACCCTGATGCCTTCGGAGATTAAGTTATTAGGGATTTGTTGCCCCAAAGCTGTCCGATCAGGCATAATTAATAGGTGCTGACTTTCTCCCTCTACTAGCCGAGTTAATAATACACAAGGTTGATTACTATTTAGGTTTTCTTGTAATCTTTGCCAGACCATTTGCTCTGCTGGACGTTTGTCAAACGCTAAAAATCGTTCGGCATAAACCTGTACTTTTCCACCACAACTTAGTCCTACCCCCCACGCCTCATCGTCTGTAATTCCAAAATCTAACTGTTGGCCTTCACCTGAAGTAATTAACGGTAATGATGCCTTAACAACAGCCCCTTCCACACAACCACCACTGACAGAACCCGCCATTTCCATTTCTTCCGAAACTAAAAGTGCAGAACCAACTGGTCTAGGAGAAGCTCCCCAAGTTTTGATGACAGTGGCAATAGCAAAAGGCTTGTTTTCGGTCGTCCAGTCGTTGATAGTGGCTAATAATTCTTTCATTCGTAATTTTTTTTAGAATTTATTTTACTTTTAAGCAAAAATAGGGATACATTGTTTAACTAGAAACCCTCCAATTATTCAAACGAACCTATTTAAGTAAACAAAAGCGTTAAAAATAGGCTTATTATCCTTTCAATGATACTCATTAAAAATTAAATTTTTCGTAGGTATACTTTTAAAGTACAATAAGTCTAGTACTAATTTTAATACGGAATAAAGCGCTTGAAAAGTAATTCAAAAAATGGCTAAAATTAAATTCACCGCAGCTCTCAAAAGATTCTTTCCCGATTTAGAAGAACTAAATGTCAGTGGTACCACCGTTGGAGAAGTTATTAAAAAAGCAGAAAGTAAATATCCTGGTATTTGTAATTATTTATTAGATGAAAGAGGTGCCGTCAGAAGGCACATGAATATTTTCGTAAAAGGAGAATTAATCGAAGATCGAAAAACCCTAAAAGATAGATTGGGGAAAGATGATGAGATATTGATCTTCCAAGCATTATCAGGGGGATAGTTGAAATAGTTTAAACAATATACTGTTTTGAACAAGTTTTTGTAGGGGCTCCCAACAGTCTTTATAGATGCCAATCGGGCAACCACAAGGGTTGCCCCTACAAACATTTCAATAACGAAAGTAAACATTGTTTTTTAAACCCCAATAAGCCTTTGCTACAAAAAAACTATGCAAAAAAAACTACTCATAGGAACAACAAAAGGCTTAGTTGTTTTCGAAAAAACAGGCCAAGATTGGCAAATAAAAACCACTCATTTTTTAGGCTTACCCGTCTCTGTCATTTACGTCAATGAGTTGACAAATACCTGGTGGGCAGGCATTTCACATCATCATTGGGGGCAAAAACTTCATTTTTCAACAGATGAGGGGCAAACATGGCAAGAGGTCAATCCACCTGCCTATCCGCTAGATGCTCAAATGGGCTCAGGAAAACCTGCTACCTTAAAAAAAATCTGGATTATTCAACATGGAGGGGCAGCCTATCCCAATAGATTGTGGGTAGGCACAGAACCTGGTGGTTTATTTCTCAGTGAAAATAACGGACAAACCTTTCAGCTAGTCGAATCACTTTGGAATCATCCAAGTCGCATGAATCAACAGCAATGGTTTGGTACTGGTCGTAGTGAGCCATTTATCCATTCAATTGTAGTTGATCCAACTGATCACAATCATATTTACATAGCAGTCAGTTGTGCAGGCATTTTTGAGACTAAGGACGGTGGCAAAAAGTGGCAGCCTTGCAATAAAGGCTTAATTGCCGCTTATTTACCTAATCCTCATGTAGAAATTGGGCATGACCCCCATAGATTATTTGCTTGCACTGTCAATCCCGAAATTCTTTGGCAACAAAATCATTGTGGCATTTTTAGAAGTATCGACGGAGCTAAAAATTGGCAATCAGTAAGTGATAAAAATGGTATCGCCAACTATGGTTTCGCATTGGCTATTGACCACCAAAATCCAGAGCGAGCATGGGTTATTCCAGCAGTAAGTGATGAGTTGAGAATTGCTCCCAAGCAAGCATTAACCGTTTGTCGAACAGTAGACGGTGGTCAAACTTGGCAATCCCTAACAAATGGTTTGCCTCAAGAAAATTGCTTTGATATTGTTTTTCGACATGCCCTAGCCATTCAAGGCGATACTTTAGTATTTGGCACTACTACTGGCAATGTTTATTTATCTGATAATCAGGGAGATGGATGGACTTGTTTGAGTAATAATTTAGCTCGAATTGATTGTGTTTGTTTCGTATAAAGACAATATTAATAATACACCCCAATAATTATGAGAAAAACAACGACTCTACTCCTACCAAAAGATGGTATGGAAAAATGGACAAAAATTATGGAAGGAAACGCCACTGATTTATCTTCAGATGTATTACCTAGTGATCCAATTGTTATGGCTATTGCTACTTTTGAGGATGGATTTTGGGTGGCTGGCGGCGTTTCTAAATCTGAAGAACCAGAAGCATACAACATTAAATTCATGCATGTTTATACACCTGACGGGCAGCAAATACCTTATAGAATAGATCCTTCCGATCATGAAGATTTTCGACACGAAAGTTATGTCTTTTATTTAAATGACGAAGAAGTGGGAGATGAATATGTAGTTGAGATTAAGGAAAGGAAAAAGGAATGGGTGTTTGGAGAATAAACAGTTGTCTGTTGTCAGTTATCAGTTCGCAAATCGACAACTGATAACCGACAACAGATAGTCTTATTCTTCTAAATCAAAATCATTCAAAAAGCCAGTGTGGAAATTCCCTGCTTTGAAGTTTTCGTCTTTCATCAAGCGTTGGTGAAAAGGTACAGTCGTTTTTACACCTTCGACAATAAATTCATCTAACGCCCTAGCCATTTTTTTGATACATTCCTCTCTCGTCTGTGCCTTACAAATCAATTTAGCAATCATTGAATCATAATAAGGCGGAATAGAATAGCCTGCATAAACATGCGTATCTACTCGAACTCCGTGCCCTTTTGAACTATGGAAAGAAGTAATTTTCCCTGGGCTTGGTCGGAAATTATTAAAAGGATCTTCTGCGTTGATTCTACACTCAATGGCATGCATGGTAGGGTAATAATTTTCACCAGAAAGTTTGTCTCCAGCAGCCATTTTTATCTGCTCTTTAATCAAATCATGGTCGATTACCTCTTCTGTTACAGGATGTTCTACCTGAATCCGAGTATTCATTTCCATGAAATAATAATTACGGTGTTTATCTACCAAAAATTCAACCGTTCCTACACCTTCGTATTTAATAGACTTGGCAGCTTGAATAGCAGATTGCCCCATTTTCTCTCTTAACTCATCGGTCATGAAAGGAGAAGGACTTTCTTCCACCAATTTTTGGTGTCGTCTTTGAATCGAGCAATCTCTTTCTGAAAGGTGAGCTACATTTCCGTGCTGATCTCCAATTACTTGTATCTCAATATGTCGAGGCTCTTCAATAAACTTCTCCATGTAAATGCCATCGTTAGAGAACGAGGCTTTGGCTTCATTTCTAGCCATATTCCATGCTGACTCAAATTCTTCGGCTTTCCAAACAATTCGCATTCCTTTACCACCACCACCAGCAGTTGCTTTAAGGATAACGGGATAACCAATTTCTTCCGCCTGTTTAAGACCATGCTCTACATCTTTCAATAAGCCACCCGACCCTGGCACTACAGGAACGCCCGCTTTTATCATGGTTTCTTTAGCGGTAATCTTATCCCCCATTTTACGAATCATCGTGGGTGATGGACCGATAAATTTAATGCCATATTCTGCACAAACTTCTGCAAAATCAGCATTTTCTGATAAAAATCCATAACCTGGATGAATAGCATCCGCATTGGTAATTTCTACCGCTGCCATTATTTTTGATACACTTAAATAGGAATCTTTGGAGGCTGGAGGTCCGATACAAACTGCCTCATCCGCAAATCGAACGTGCAAACTTTCTCGGTCAGCCGTAGAATATACTGCAACGGTCTTTACGCCCATCTCTTTACAGGTTCGGATAATCCGAAGGGCTATTTCTCCTCTATTGGCAATGAGAATTTTTTTGAACATATATTTTTGTTTATAAGCGTTCTCTTAAATTAATTTAGAATAATAAATCTTGAATGTTGAATAACACTCTTAAATCATAATTCGTAACTAATCTAGCCATTAGGGTCTACTAAAAATAAAGGTTGATCATATTCTACTGGAGAGGAATCCTCTAATAATATTTGTACGATTTTACCACTCACTTCTGATTCAATTTCGTTGAATAACTTCATAGCCTCGACAATACAAACCACATCTCCCACCGCAATGGTATCTCCAACCTTTACATAATTAGGCTTTTCAGGAGATGGGGACCGATAAAAAGTACCAACAATCGGAGATTTAACAGGTATATAATTTTCATTTTCTTTAGCTGCTGGAGCTGGTTCAGCCTCTACAGGCGTAGCTGCGGGTACACTAGCTGGTGCCGCATCAGCGACGGGAGCTGCTGCTGGCGCATACGCAGGGGGCATAGTCGCTGGAACAGAAATAACTTGCTGTGCAGGCGGAGTAGCCCGCATTTTATGATATTCGTCCGTACGAATAGTTAATTCAAATTCGCCATCTTTCATTTTGAATTCAGAAAGATTGGTCTTGTTAATAAGTTTAATGAGGTCTTGTATTTCTTTAAAATTCATTTTTCACGTTTTGGTGTAGATAACAGGTGATTCTTTGAGTCCGCAAATAAAAAGCCGCAATATAAGTATTGAGGTCGGATATTTATAGAAAAAAGTTGAATGTTTGAAATTGAGATAAGCTATACTAAGTTACCAGGCTACTATATTACTAAAAAGCAATCGCAACACAACAACTTAATTACCTTTAAGACTTAGCTCTTTCCATGTAATTGCCCGTCTTCGTCTCCACTTTTATCACATCACCTTCGTTGATGAATAGTGGAACTCTAACTTCCGCTCCTGTTTCAGTAGTAGCAGGCTTAGTGGCATTGGTAGCAGTATTTCCTTGCACACCAGGTTCAGTATAAGTAACTTTTAAATTAACGTATTGTGGTAAATCAATCGTTAAAGGAGTTTCTCTAGCCGCATCGAATAAGATCTCAATATCAGCCCCTTCTTTAATAAATTTAGGTTGGTCAATCATTTTTTCTTCTAAAAAAACTTGCTCGTAAGTCTCATTGTCCATGAAATGAAAACCGAAGTCATCTTTGTAAAGATATTGAAATGTTCGACGCTCTACTCTAACTACGGAAATTTTATGTCCAGCAGGAAAAGTATGATCTACGATTTTACCAGTTGCAAAACTTTTTAATTTGGTTCTCACAAAAGCATTTCCTTTCCCAGGTTTAACATGCTGAAAAGAAACAATCGAGACTACATCATTATTAAAATCAATACACAGACCGTTTTTAATATCAGAAGTATTTGCCATAATTTTAAATAGAATTTAAATTAAAAAACAATCAAGCAAAAGTTATTAGGCGATGATTCAATAGTTTGAATGAGTAAGATGTACTTATCCTATTTCAATCGCCCAAAGCCCATTGCCTTCTGCTCATTTAAAAAAGAGTGCAAAGATATTAAAATCCATACAAAACTCCCGCAGTAATTGTAGATTGATCAATTCCGCCAATTGTTACTTTGAATTCACCAAAATAACTCCAATTAGACAAAGTGGCTATTTGAACACCAAGCCCTAAGTTTAAACCTACTTTGAGTCCATCTGGTCTAATACGAATTCCGCTAGTTGGGCCATCTATATTTACATTAAAAATATTCAGACCACCTACTGGATAAATTTGTACATCATCACCGATGGCAATTAATCTATACTGAGCATCTAAATCAACAGAGAAATAACTGACTGAAACATCACTCAAGGCTTTATCTTTAAAAAAGAAATTTACGCCTGGTGCAGCGATAAATTTTTCATCAATTTCATAAGTGCCCTTTAAATTAAAACCTAATTTAGAGATACCTGTAGCGTAGGTTAGCCCCCCACCAAGTTGGATCTGTGCATAAGTGTTAATTGAGCAAAACGTTAAAGCAAATAGGATAATGTAGGAAAGTAATTGTTTTTGCATAGTTTAAAAATTATATTGACCAACTGACCTAGTAGTTGAAAAGGATAAATCTGTTGATAGAAAATGCAATTTACACAAATTTTGAAAATTGTAAACTAGACGGCAATTTTTCATCAATTTTAACTTAAATCTAGCCTAATACATAACAATTACGAGCAATATGAGTCCTAAAAATCCGTTTTTAAGCCTAAATACCTTGATATTCAGACATATAGCTTTTATTTAATTTGACTATATCTTGTTAAATTTGTATATTGGGACAATAAAATTGATTTTCACAAACACATGTTACGACCGAAATATTTACAACTTGCAAATGCGTTAATCACAACGCTAAAAAACTTCGATTACACTTTGCTTACACCAAGCATTACTAGTCAGGAGTTTCCAATTATTAAATTTTCTATTCCTTCAAAAGAAAGAGAAACTTTCCTTCATGCTTTTGCAGAAAGTACTGATTTTCAAGTTATTCAAAGTAAACTCGATACCACGATTTTGACAGTAGAATTAGGTACAGCACAATTACTCACACTTGAGGTTTATCACTATTTTCATTCAGATAGGCTAACTTATTTAAATCCAAAAGAAGTTTACAATAATAGGCAATTATGGGATGGAGTCTACATTCCAAAGCTAGAACATTTATTAGAGTTCAGTATTCTGAATAGTTTCTTGAATGAGGAAGGGCTAAGTCCCCAAATTATTAGACAATTTGAAGATTTACATATTTTCTTACAAGAAGGCTTATTAGATTACTTTAATACCAAATACGATACTTTTTTCACCAATCTACATGAATTGGCTGACTATAAGGAAACGATAGAGAATCATTTCCGCAAACAATTAAAGCAATTTCCTGCTAATAAATTCTCCAATAGAGTGAAGTTAGGCTGGGTTAATATGAAACAGCTATTAAAGCGATCTGCTGTTTTTTCTTATTTCTTCTAGTAAATCATTTTATTTTTCTATATGAAAAAGCCCTGATAGATTTTGAAAATCTGTTAGGGCTTTTTCATTTTAAGTAACGACGAAATAATAAATCCGTCAAGTTGGGCGAGGTTATTTTGTTCTCAGTTTTTGCCAAAAATTCTTTTCATAGCTGGGCTACGGAAATAATTTTTGGTAGAAAATGAGGGCAAAAGAAACCGTCCAAATGGCGGA
>CALDTJ010000349.1 GCA_937924145.1 uncultured Saprospiraceae bacterium | reverse complement strand
GAATTCCACTCCTCTTTTTGTGCAAAATCAACAATGCCTTTCATAGCTCTTGCAATACTCATAAAGACTAAATAGCTAATAGTAATCACTATAAAAATCCACTTAAAAGCTCCAGCATCGTTCATTCCTAGGCCAGAAACTAGGTAAGCCAAAGCGCCAAGTACTCCTACGCAGACCACAAATCCAATAACAGCTTGAGTCCAATACTTTTCAGCATTTTCTACATTAAAACTAAAAACGACATTGAATATGGAATAAAATAAAAGGAAAGTAGATGCAAAAACCCAAGGTCTTTCAGGTCGGACCTCCAAGGTACTTTCGAACATCAGACAGGTTAGCATGAAAAATAGTCCAAGTCCGATAGAAATACCTGCTTGAACGGGTGGAGTTGCTGATTTGAAAATATCAATTTGCATAGATTGAAAGATTAGATCTCTAAGATTGTGTTTGAAAGGAGGTAACGGTTCAAGATTTAATTTCTTGAACTATTAGGGATTGAAGGCATTAAATCACTTGCATCCTTTGCATCCATCACACATTAACCAATAAGCCTATGCAAAGCGTAACATTAAGATTTAGCAATTGTTCCAAATAAATCATAATCATTGGCATCGGTGATGGTGATATCAGCAAAATCTCCGATTCTAAGGTAATTATCAGCAGCAGGTACTAAGACCTCATTGTCTACTTCAGGCGAATCTGCGGCAGTTCGACCAACGAAGTATTCTCCTTCTTTTCTATCGAATAAAACTTTGAAAGTTTGACCTACTTTAGCCTCATTTTTGGCTAATGAAATATTCTGTTGTACTGCCATCAAACGATTAGATCGTTCGGCTTTTTCTTCTGGTGAAATATCATCTTCTACTTCAAAAGCAATCGTATTTTCTTCATGAGAATATTGGAAAACCCCTACTCTATCAAACTGCATTTCTTCTACAAAATCGACCAATTCTTCAAACTCCTCTTCTGTTTCGCCTGGATAACCAACCAAAAAGGTCGTTCGGATGGTAATATTTGGTACTTTTTCTCTAGCGATTCGGATTAACTCTGTTGTTTCTTTTCGAGTTATTTGGCGTCTCATTCGCTCCAATACTGTATCACTTGCGTGCTGTAGTGGAATATCCAAATAATTATTCACCTTTGGCAATTTCGCCATAATATCGAAAATTTCCATTGGGAATTTACTAGGATATGCATAATGCAAACGAATCCACTCAATACCTTCTACCTCAGAAAGTGCTTCTAATAATTTTGGTAATTCTCGTTTTTTATAAATATCTAAACCGTAGTAAGTCAACTCTTGGGCAATCAAAATCAACTCTTTCACCCCTCTTTTAGCTAAGTTTTTAGCCTCTTGTACCAATGATTCAATAGTACGAGAAATGTGTTTTCCACGCATCAATGGAATCGCGCAGAAAGAACAAGTTCTATTACAGCCTTCAGATATTTTTAGATAAGCAAAGTGCATCGGTGTTGTCGTCCAACGCTCTCCGATTAGCTCATGCTTATAATCCGCATTCAATTTTTGCAATAATCCAGGCAATTCCAAAGTACCAAAGTAGGCGTCTACTTCTGGAATTTGTTCTTCCAAATTACTTTTATATCTTTCTGATAAACAGCCTGTTACATACAATTTTTCAATACCCCCTTTTTTCTTGACATCAGCGTACTGCAAAATAGTATTCACAGATTCTTCTTTTGCTAAGTCAATAAATCCGCAGGTGTTGACGATAACCACATTGGCATCCTCCTCCTCACTTTCATGAGTTACCTCAAAATCGTTTCCCTTCAATTGAGTAATCAGGTTCTCAGAATCCACTAAATTCTTCGAACATCCTAGCGTAATCACGTTGACCTTATCAGATCTTGTTGTCTTAGTTTTCAATATTTTAAATTTTTCGCAAAGATAGGATGTTTTGGGGTAATGAGGTAGCGAGGGTACGAGGTTACAAGGAGATAAGGTTATGAGGTTATAAGGAGATGAGACAGAACGGAGTACGGGCTTTTGAGAAAGCTCTTACCACATTACCTTATCTACTCATTACCTCATCTCCTTATCCCCTTATTACCTCGTTGGCTTATCCCCTCGCCAAATCAATCATAGTAGTCTTCTTCTTTACAGAAAGCGACAGAAAAGACTCTGTTCGACCTATATTAGGAATGGTCACCAACTTTTCGAGTAAGAAATAATTATATTCTTCAATGTTATTGACCAATACTTTTAGCACAAAATCAGCTCCACCTGTCACGTAATGACATTCCAAAACTTCTGGAAAATCAACTGCCATTCTGGTAAATTGGTTGACAATTTCTTTGGAGTGTTCTTTTAAAAATACATGGACAAAGGCATTTAATTTTTTACCAACCTTTTCTGGATTTAAGACAGCCACGTAGCTATCAATAATACCAGCTCTTTCTAACTTTTTAATCCGTTCAAAAGTGGGTGTTGTTGATAGGTTTAATTCGACCGCAAGGTCTTTAATTTTCATGCGACAATCCTTCTGTAATAACATTAGTAACTTCTGATCAATCGCATCCAATTTTAATTGCATAAATCCCTGAGTTTATAGATAGAATATATTTCTACTAACAGTAAATTATAAAATCAAATTTAGAAAATTATTCTAAAAATTAACGTATTAAATCAATTATTTTCCAAAATTTAAGAATAGATGGAAAATATGATCCAATTATCCTAACTTTGTAGCATAAGTACCTAACCAAATAATATAAGGAAAATCGGAAAAAGGCTTAGCAATAAGTCTTTCCGATTATTCCAGATTCTCTACTAAAAATAATTTTCCACTTTATTCAATATTATTCGGCTCTTCCATTCGGATTTGAGCGAATGTTATTGGTATATATTTATTATTGCATAAATGCCTTTAATAATAAGTTGGAGAAATATTTTTTAGAGTTAACCAGATTAAAAAACCCTACTGCTTATGAAAAAAACGGTCATCTCTAATCCAGTTTTAGATAAGCTTCCACTTCATCTTCACCAGTATATTCAACCACAAAATTACGAGCATTATACACCTATCAACCAAGCAACTTGGCGATACGTCATGCGCAAAAATGTTGCCTTCTTAAGCAAAGTAGCCCATAGCTCCTATCTCGAAGGTTTAAAAAAAACAGGTATTTCATTAGACCGCATTCCAAGTATGTATGGGATGAATCGAATTCTAGAAGATATAGGTTGGGCAGCCGTTGCCGTAGATGGTTTTATTCCTCCTGCTGCTTTCATGGAATTTCAAGCCTATAATGTCTTAGTAATTGCCTCCGATATTCGTTCAGTCAACCATATCGAATATACGCCTGCACCTGATATTATTCACGAATCAGCAGGTCATGCTCCAATTATTGCCAATCCAGAATATGCAGAATATTTAAGACGTTTTGGACAAATCGGTAGCAAAGCCATCTCCTCTGCGGCTGATTATGAAATGTATGAGGCGATTCGGTTATTATCAATACTCAAAGAGCAAAAAAATCCATTTAAGGAAGCAGTAGAAAAAGCCGAACGACAAATTGACTTATTACAACAAAATCATACCGAGCCATCTGAAATGGCAAAAATTAGAAACCTCCATTGGTGGACGGTGGAATATGGGTTAATAGGGACTCTAGAGGACCCAAAAATATATGGTGCTGGTCTACTTTCGTCTATTGGAGAGAGTGCCAATTGCCTTAAACCTGTAGTTAAAAAAATCCCTTATTCCTTAGCTGCTGTGGAGCAATCGTTTGATATTACTAAACCTCAACCTCAGCTTTTTGTCACTCCAGATTTTGCCCATCTCAGCTTTGTTCTTGAAGAATTTGCTAATACAATGGCTTTGCGCAAAGGCGGTTTAAAAGGGGTTCAAAAATTAGTTAATTCCAAACAGCTTGGGACGATTGAATTGAGTACTCGATTACAAATTTCAGGGGTATTTAGTAGGGTTATTCCCAATCCAGAAGGAGGGGTGGCTTTTATTCAAGCGACAGGCCCTACCGCACTTTCTTATCATGAAAAAGAGTTAATTGGTCACAGTACTGCTGCACATCCGAATGGATTCGGTACGCCTTTAGGCAAACTAAAAGGGATTAATTTAGCCATAGAAGATATGTCTCCAAGGGATTTAGAGGCTTATAATATTTATGAAGGACGACAGGTAAAATTAGAATTCGAAGGTGGTATTAATCTAGAAGGGGAAGTCATCACTGGAACTAGAAATCTTCGTGGAAAAATTATTTTAATTGCCTTTAGAAATTGTTTGGTCACTTATAAGAAGGAAGTGCTTTTCCAACCAGATTGGGGTATTTATCATCTAGCCGTTGGTAAAAAAGTAGTAGCAGCCTATTCTGGCCCTGCTGATAATCATTCTTTTGACTTGATCAATCATGAATTGTCTAAAAAAGAAGTAGTTATTGATCTATCAGCAGCAGAAAAAGCGCTGAATAGGGTTTATGATAGGGTTAATAATTTTGATAGTCTCGATCACACTGATTTGATTTCTTTATTTGAAAAGATAAAGTCTTCTTACTCGGAAGAATGGTTGTTGATCGTGGAATTACAAAAAGTTGCTGAACGGATTGGTTGTTTAGAAGTAGTGGAGGGTTGTACGGAGTTGCTCGAGGCTTTTAAGGTTAAATATCCTGCTTTGGCTCATTTGGTTGCGGATTAGGTCTTTATGGACTTAGATGTTGACTTTTTCAAACTAATCTAAGCATTAACTTTTACCCACGAATTATTTTACCCACGAACCCGCCCGCATGACGCAGTCGGGCTGGTTTACGCGTTGACATGGCTTGTTCGTATCTGACAATTTCGAATTCTATCGACACCCCATATCTTTTAATCATCAAATCCTGAAAGGATTGAAGATGAATAGCCCCCAATAAAATTGGGGGAAGTGATATTTTAAGCACTTCCTTAGGGGTTGTGTAGAAAGTCAAAATATGTAAAACATTAGAATATTTTATATGTTTAAAACCAAAATAATCAACGATAAACATTTTATTAAAAATAATAATTTATTGATAAAATCGACTTTTTACACAACCCCGCTATTCGTATTGAATTCTCTTCGGAATTCATATTTGGAACTTATGGGGTGTCGATAGAATTCTAAATTGTCTGATACGTTGAGGCTACAGTAAATTAGTCGTTGACTTTTTACCCACAAACCCGCCCGCATGCGCAGTCGTGCTGGTTTTTATTTCCACACAGATTTAAGCGTAGACGCTGCTATAACCAGTTTTTCCTATGTGTTTTTGAAAATTATAAATTGAAAATTGCTCCCCCTACCCTTTTCTAGCCATCAAAATAACCGATACAACAATAAAAATTCCGCCGATTATTTGAACCAAATCCAATGCCTCACCCAAGGTCAAAAATGCCATAATGGTAGCAAAAATAGGTTCCAAAGTAGACGTCACGGTCAATCGGATTGGGTCTAATTCTTTCAAAGCCATAAAGAAGAGGGCGAAAGGAATTAAAGTACCTAGCATCGCCACTGCCAGTATACCCGCCCAAATATTCCAAGACCATCCCTGCCCTACTAGCACCAATGGTGGATGAGCAATATTCCAAAAAATAGTGGCAAATAAAACAACGTAGAAGAAAACTGTCCAAGGTTCATATTTCTTCAAGCCTTTTTCTCCGTAAAGGGTGTAGAAGGCAAAGACGACGGCCGAACTTAGTGACCATAAAATACCGTCCCAATTCAATGCCTCGAAAGCTACATTATAAGCTCCGATCACTAAATAACAACCAATTAAAGCTAGACTTACAGATAAAACAGTAGTGTTTGTGATCTTTTTCTTCAAAAATAAAGCACTATAAATCACAATCATTGTTGGGGCGGTATACTGCAAGGACAAGGCAACTCCTACATCAATTTTACTTATGGCAATAAAATACGTGTATTGCACCAAGGCAAATCCAAAAATACCTAATAAGGCAAAATAGGGAATATCTTTGGCATCGATTCGCAGCGCTGATCGCCTAAAAACACCAAATACAACCGCCAAGACCATAAAAGAATAACTGACTCTCGCCTGTACCAAATCTGTTGGACTGATGCCTGCATTAAATAAATATTTGGCTAAGGGTGCTGCCATACTCCACAAGATGGTGGCAGAGATAATGTATATAAAACCTCTCGTTGCGTTTTTTTCCATTCCTAATAAGTAACGCGGATTGTTAATCCGTATTTATTCAATATGACGGATTAACAATCCGTATTCCATTCCTACAATTATCAAAAATACTTTTCATAAAGCGTAATTAATTCCAAAAAGTTCCACCTCTTTTTTTACCTTTAGACCGATGTCTAAAACGAACGAAATGCCGAACTCGAATTCAGCCGAACCACTATTTTCTAAAAACTATAAATGGTACGTCCTATTTGTACTCACCATCGTGAGCGCGCTCAACTATTTTGACCGCCAACTCATTGTCATTTTGCAAGAACCCATTAAGGCTGAACTCGGTTTGTCCGATACCCAATTGGGCTTGATGACAGGGCTAGCCTTTGCTATTTTTTATTGTTCCGTAGGGATCCCAATTGCTCGATACTCCGATAGAAACAATCGGAAAAATGTAGTCGGTATTTCTGTAGCTGTGTGGAGTTTTATGACCGCTATTACGGGTTTTGTCAATAGCTTTTTCCAAATGTTATTAGTTAGAATTGGGGTCGGGGTCGGTGAGGCTGGTAGCGCGCCTGCCTCTCAAGCAATTTTATCTGATTATTTTTCTGAAAATGAACGCCCTGTAGCTTTTGCGATTTGGGCAACTAGTATTTACATTGGTCTGTTTTTAGGATTTTCTATGGGTGGTCTTTTAGAAAGTTCGCTCGGTTGGCGAAATGCTTTTATTTACTTAGGCTTTCCTGGTATTTTGGTGGCTATTTTTCTGCTCTGGACGGTCAAAGAACCTCCAAGAGGGTATTCAGAAACAGTAAAGATAACCGAGGAAGAAACGTTGGCATTTTGGCCCGCAATGCGCTACTTATTTGCTAGAAAAACCTACATTTATATCCTCTTTGCTAGTGGTTTACATTCCTTTGTAGGCTATAGTTTTGCCAATTGGATTCCTTCTTTTTTTATCAGAGTACACGAAATGAGTATCATGGATGTAGGGATTTGGTTAGCGATTTCGGTTGGTATTGGTGGAGGTATTGGAGCTTTTTCGGGTGGTTTTATGGTTAAAAAACTCATCAAAAGAGATGTACGATGGTATATGTGGATTGGGATAGTCTCCATTATTTTGACCATTCCATTTTCTATGTTTACTTTATTTACAGAAAATAAAATGGCATCAGTGATCTGCTACTTTATTCCTAATGTCCTTTTCTCTTTGAATATGGGCGCACTTTTGACCGTCAACCAAAGCATCGTGAGTGTCCGAATGCGGGCTATGTCAAGTGCTGTTTATTATCTAGTTATCAATTTTATTGGTTTGGGACTTGGCCCTCTTTTCGTAGGTGCTTTAAGTGACTATTTATTGCCGATTTATGGTAAGGAATCCCTTCGGTGGTCACTTTTTATTGTCAGTAATATTTACATGGTTTGTATGTATTTTTATTGGAAGGCTGGACAGCATTTGGAACAAGACTTAGTTGTTTAGGAACTTGGCAATCTATAAATTTGTATCATGAAAAAATTACTCTTCTGTTTAGTCTTATTCGCTATCTCAAATAACATTTTTGCTCAACGCTTTAATGACTGCGTAGCGGCTTGTATTGACGAAGTGGCTATTATCAAAGAATACTCTCCAAGGGCAAAAGCGGAAATTCAGTCCGATGCCAAAGGGAATCTAGCCGTTTATACCGTTAGCATAGGCGAATCCAACATTACTCCTAAGCAAAAAATTAGGTTTAAAGTAGCCATTAAAGATGCTGCGACACAAACACTTTGGCTATTTTCTGATCAAAACTATCAAGAAATTGCAGTGGAAGATATATTGGTGGATTGCAAAAAAGGAGACGCTATTATGTTGTTAACAGTGGATCATAGATATGCTTTACCTCATCATGAAATTTTGGTTAATTAGTTACGGGTTGCGGGTTACGGGTTGCGGGTTGCGAGCGGCAACACGCAACTCGCAACTCGCAACCCGCAACACGCAACACGCCTAATTTCCATTCAAAGCCATCGGCGAATCTGGGTGATTTAGCCCCTCATAATACCGCAAAAGCGCAATCAATTGGGCATCAGTTTCAATCTTTAACTTATTCTTCTTGATGTAGTTTTTAAGGGCAGCCTCTTGGTCTTTGAAAGCGCTTAGTAGAGACTTCTTTTTTGTTTTAAACGCTTTTGCCTTTCCGCCTTTTACTACGTGATAAGTAGAATTATTTTGGAATTCTTCGACTTTTTCATTAGCTGCATATCCCTGAATTTCTCGTTTTGCCAAGCGTTGTTGGAAGTCGTGTAAGACTACAAAATCAGTTCCTTCAAAAACAACTTGCATAAACCTATTCTTGTAGATTGGATGTGCATTCGTCTTGAAAATCAACTCTTTAGCTCCATCTGCTCCCTTTGTTGGAACTCTAATTTCGCTATAATACTTTTCATCTAAAGTAATAAATTGCTGATCCTTCCGAACTTCAAAACTCTTTGTGTAGCCATTGAAATTCAATAAGTATTCGACTTCGACTACTTCGCCTTTTTCTTTGCTAATGACTTTACCCATTTGCCAACTTTCAAAAAGATACGGACTGCCGTCAATGTCTTTGTATTGATCGACCTCAAAGGTGTGGCTATTGGTCAATAACACATCTGCCTTTTGGGCAATAGCAGAAATTTGTAAAAAGGTAATTAAAATTAGGGTTGATAACAGTGGGAAATTTCTAGGTGTCTTCATAACAGTGAAAATGATTTTTTGAAACAGTCTGCGATGTACAACCTACAATCCTAAGGGGTAATTCTGACATACCTCTACCATGCATACGAAGGTTGTATACGCAAACAATCTCTGTTTTTGAATATAGTGATTTATTAATAGCCAATACAACACGGGTGATGGTGTTGTGCTAAATCTTATTCAAACTAATCCAATAAAATTTTCTGAAAGTTTTTTCCGACTGAATAAAGGGATTTGCAAATTCCCTACTAAAGGATGGTTGTGTTATCCATTTAGTTGTATAGACAACGTATTTTTTTGATAGTTGCTTATGTGCAGCAATATATTTAACAATTGGTATAATCTTTAAAATTCGTGGGTAAAAGTCAACATCCAGCAAAGCAAAATCAACTTTCAAAAGAAAGCCGTCAACATCTAAAATTTATCAAAATCTCTTTATCTAGTAGAAAAAAAGATTAATAATGAGAATTCTCTTATATTTGTAGTTAAGCGGACAATTCGTCTGCTCTCCCCTCTTAATACTCATTACGACCTCCCTTTTTTAATAAAGTAATGTTCCCCCCAAATTATAACGATGCTCCCCCCATTTTTTTAATAAAGACGATTGAAAAAAACAAAAACTATGAATTGCGAAAGACACTTTTGCACACTATCGGGGTGGGCGAACCAGTTAGTTATCTTTACCCTTCTCTCCTTTTTAAGCTTACCATTTTCTGTAAATAGTCAAAATTGTAATCGGGAAATTTTTAGAACGATTAACGGCTCTTGTAATAACATTGAGGCCAATCAGCAAACCTTTGGTCAAGCAAACCAGCCTTTTTTACGGGAGATACCCGCTAGTTACAGCTCAGAAGATATTTTTAATGGAATAGCTTATCCAAATCGACCTAATCCTAGGGCTATCTCCAATGCCATTTTTAACCAAAGAGAGGATACAGGTAATGCCGCTAATTTGAGTAGTATGGTCTTCACTTGGGCACAATTTTTAGATCATGATATCACTCAAACAAATGCATCTAGATTAGAGTCGGCTCCGATTGGATTGCCTTCGAATGAACCTGCTTTTACCTTGCCTATTGACTTTCACAGGTCGGCTATTTCAGCTGGTACAGGCATCTTTAATCCAAGAAATCAAGATAATCTATTAACTGCTTGGGTAGATGGGTCCCAAATCTATGGTTCGGACCAACATAGAGCGGATTGGCTAAGAACTTTTGTAAATGGTAAATTAAAAACCTCTACAGGAAATTTACTGCCTTTCAATACACTTAATGGAGAGAAAAATGGGGTAAATGATCCTAATGCACCAGAAATGGACAACCTTGATATGGGCCAAGTGCCGCACTTCGTAGCGGGAGATGTCAGAGCAAGTGAACAGCCTGGATTAACGACTTTACATACCGTTTTTGTTAGAGAACATAATCGAATTTGTGACGAATTAATTGCCAATGGTTTTCTAGAGGATGAACTGATTTATCAAACTGCTCGCAAGCAAGTAGGCGCATTATTACAAGCGATTACTTACGAGCAGTTTTTGCCAGCTCTGGGCATCGAACTAACCAATTATCAAGGCTATGATAATCAACAATCGCCAGAGATCATGAATCTTTTTGCGACTGCCGCCTATCGACTTGGACACACCATGGTGACCAGTGAATTATTGTTGCTGAATGACGATTGTAGTGAGGCACGTAGTCCGCTTAGTTTAGAACAAGCATTTTTCAATTCTAATTGGATAGAACAATACGATATTGATCCAATTATGAAAGGATTGGCAACTCAACAACAAGAAGAAATTGATGCAAAAGTCATTGATGGTTTACGAAATTTCCTCTTCGCTATTCCCCAATTACCGGGGACTTTTGGAATGGACTTAGCAGCTATCAATATCCAACGAGGAAGAGATCATGGTTTACCTGATTATAAAACTGCTCGCCAATATTTTTTAAATCAAAATATTACTGATTTTAGTCAAATTAACAGCGATTCAGTCATTGCTCAACAATTAGCGACTGTTTTTAATAATGACATAAACTCCGTAGATCTTTGGGTTGGCTTATTAGCAGAAGAACATTTGCCGAATAGCAATGTAGGTGCAACCATGCACGAAATGCTAAAAGAACAATTTGAAAGGTTACGTGATGCTGATTTTTACTATTTTGAAAATGACCCTTCCTTCACCTTTAGCGAAATACAAACTATTCGAAATACTAGTTTGAGTGATATTATCAAAAGAAATACTAATTTGAATGATTTGGCTCAGGATGTCTTTTTTTCTACCCCTTGCACACCTGTTTTAGCCAATTGTGATGCTATCGAAATCAATGCATTAGATGGGCAAATTGAAATCACCAATTTAACAGCAACCTTCTCAACGGTCAAAGTATTTGATAAAAATGCAGGCTGGTCCATTGTAGCGAATTGTACTGGAAACGAATGTGGTTCAACCCAAATTTTTGATTTGCCAACTGGAGATTATTTTGTACAAATTTCTTTATACGAAAACATCTGGAGTGACCTTATTTGTAGAAAAGAAGTGAACATTTCTGTAGCAGGTTCAACAACTTTTAGCTGTGATAATATTGACCTTCAAGCTACAACTGATGGACTACAAATCAATGGTCTAACTGCCCCATTTTCAACAGTCAAGATTTTTGATAAAAACGCAGGTTGGGCAGTAGTTGCTAGTTGTAATGGTGGAGATTGCGATGCCATCACAAATTTTAACTTACCCAATGGAGACTACCATATTCAAATTAATGCTTATCAAGATACTTGGCGAAATTTAATCTGTTCGAGAAGTGAAGATGTTTCCACTGGCAGTACGGATAATCCTGCTTGTGAGGACATTATTGTCGCCAATAATAATGGGGAATTATCGGTAGCTGGTTTGACTGCCCCTTTTTGTACCGTTAAGGTATTTGATGTAGACAATGGTTGGGGAATCGCAGCAAGTTGCGCAGGAACTGAATGTGAAGAAAATGCCTTATTTATCATGCCTGACGGTAATTATAATGTAGAGGTGACGATGTATCAAGGTACTTGGCAGGGTCAAATTTGTCAACAATTTTTTCCAATAGAAATGGAGCAATCTGCTACCAATAGAAATAGCCAAATTTTACAAGCTACTGTATTCCCTAATCCAGCACAAGAGGAGCTTAATCTAGACTTAAGTAAGTACGCTGGCAAATCAGCAGACCTACAACTTATCAACCAATACGGACAGGTTATGACAAATTTAGACCAGTTATTATTAACAAATGATTTGGTAAAGATTCCTGTTTCGACCTTTTCGAATGGCTGGTATTATTTAAAAATGAGGGTCGAAAATAGTGCTCCTGTAACCAAAAAAATTATGATTAGTAGATTGTATTAAGATGCGAAAATGCATATTTATTAAATTTAGTAACAGGTTCATCGTTCATCATTTATAGTTCATCGTTTCCTTAGTTTCTATTATTTAAAAAAAATCCCTATCATTACGACTCAATCAACGAAGCAAATAAAGATGAGTCAAAATAATTATCCCAAATTACATAATGCCGCATGGCCTGGCGTAGTAGGTAAAGGCGAAGGAGCAGAACCACCGATAGATTTAGATACCATGCTAGATTTAACCGCTAATGCAGAAGTAAATGGCGTAAAATTTGACGGTTTTGATCTCTTTCTGTTTGATCCACATATAGACATTAATTCCAATGATGATGGAATCAAAGTCTTAGCAGAAAAAGCTGCAAAAAGAGGCTTAGAAATTGGTAGTGTGGTCGCCCCCGTTTGGGTAGATACCGAAGGTGGTTCCGCAATGGGTACAAAGGCGGAAAGAAAACGATTTGTCAACCAAGTCCGAAAGGCTTGTAATATTGCCATGAAACTTCGAGAAATGGGTATCCGTCCGAATGGTATTGTCAGAATTGACTCTGCTTGTTCGCCTGACGCGTGGGCAAAATCTCCCAAAAGAAATACTAAAAAAATAGCTCAAACCTTTCGGGAGGCATGTGATGTGGCAGCTGATTATGGAGAAAGTCTTGCCGCTGAGGGTGAAATCTGTTGGGGAGGCATGCACGGTTGGAAAGCAATGGTTGATACACTAGAATCTGTAGGCCGAAGAAACATTGGTTTTCAAGCAGACATGGCACATACGCTACTCTATTTACTAGGCTATAACAAACCAGAAGATCGGATTTTACCCGCTGATTTCCAGTGGTCTGATCGTACTACTTTGACAGAAGGCTTAGCGGAATTAACCAACGCTTTAAGACCGTGGACTATTGACTTTCATGTCGCCCAAAATGATGGGACGGTGCATGGTTCTGGCTCACATGATAAAACAGGTAGACATTGCCCTGCCAACGATCCAAATGGAAAATTAGACATTCCCGTCGATGCAGGTCATTGGCTCCGTCGAAAAGATGGTAAATTAACCAAGGCTTTTCGCCATATTTGTTGGGATGGCTGTATGTTTCCAAACGAAAAATTGATGCAGCAGCAGACTTGGAATGATATTCTTGGTAAAATGATCGAAGTGCGAGAATTGCATGGTTGGTATGAACGAGCGTAATAACCGTAGCTTAGGCTTTCAGCCTGAACATCTATAATTTGCTTTATTATATTTACGACTCTAGCATGCTAAGGCTAAAATCCTAAGCAATGACTAGCTCAAAAATGACTAATGGACCACGAATATAAAGAACCTTACCAACTCAAACTTAAGAAATTAAAGGAAGTAGTCAATTTAGGCTACCACGATGTTAATTGTCCAAAATGTAGTACAAGCATCCTTGGCGATGGCATCAATATCAATGACAAAATCGCCAAATGTGATGCCTGTGGCGTTGTCTTTTCTTTTGAAAAAGAGATCAGTCAATTAACTAGTTCTCAAAGAATTAAGCAGGAAATTATTCGTCCAGAGGGAATCGATATGTTTCGTTTTCAAAACGAATTAGATTTTACGTTTCAGCAATCTTATTCTGGTGGGGATGGCCTTCTTAGTTTTTTAAGTGTTCTTTTTGCTCCGCTGTCTACTCTAATTTATGCCAAAGTCGGTGGCAATTGGATCATCCCGACGGTTATCCTATGGATAATGTTGGCCTATGCTATTTACACATGGTTTCAACACAAAAAAAATAAAGTGCATGTTAATATTGATGAACGTTTTATAAATATCCAATGGCGTCCAAAAAAAGGAAAGAAAGACCAAAGTTTTGATCGAACAGATATTGATCAATTATATGTTAAGATGGTACCGGGAATGAGTCGCTATGGGGTTTATATGATAGTAAATGGTCTAGAGGGGCAAAAACATATTTTACTTATTCCCAATATCTCGGGTAAATCAAAAGCGCTTTATGTGGAGCAAGAAATCGAAAAGCATCTGGGCATTATTGATCGGGAGGTGTTGGAGGAGACGGTGTAACTTTACCCCAACATCGGCCGCAATACCTCATTAATAAACACCCCATCACGCATAGTCACTCCATCAGGATTCGTGATACATTCCTCACATTCATCCTCCATAATAATCCAACCTTCATAGTCAGAATCAATTAAATCTTGGGTAATGCCTACAAAATCTAGGTCTCCTTTGCCCGTTTCTGCCCAGCGACCATCAGCGTACATATCTTTGTAATGCACCAAGTTAATCAATGGTCGATATTGCCGCATAATTTCATTTGGATTCATTCCTCCTTTGGCGATATGTCCTACATCGGGACAATAACCAATTACTTTATCATCTAAGCCATTCAATAAAATTTTATAGTCTTCTTCTGTCCGATAAACAGACCCCATCGGAGAGTTGGGATGGTAGGAACAAGTAATGCCTTTATCGTATGCTCTTTTCGCAAAAGCGTTGACACAGGATAATAAATTTTGCTGTCGTTCTTTCAAGTTGGAACGATCACTTTGCGGCATTTGTACGGGTAATAAAATCGTATCTGGAAAGTGACTTAAAAATTCAATCCATTGATCTGCTCGTCTTCGTTCTTCCGTTGTTTCTTTTGGATGCAACCAATCTTCCACTACACATAAAACTGCCAAATCCAAGCCCCATTTAGCTAAGGCATCTTTCATTCGCAAAGGATCTTCTAAATGTCTTAGAAAACTTGTTTCTGGCTCGATGCCCGTAAAACCCGCTTTGGCACAGACCTCCATGATGTGTTCTAATTTGCCTTTGTATTGTTCGCCTGGCATTTGCCAGGTATAGGTTTCGCAGGCTAGTTTTATTTTGCTCATAATTTTACAGGATGACAGGATTTTTAATAGGTCGTACTTACTGTACATTCAATATAGGTCGTTTTCTAAGCAGTATTCATTCTTTGTCATTATATATTCAATTTTAGCATTACCATCTATACTAAATGTCTACAAAAGGATATTTGGAACTTTTATTCTATTTTTTTTAGTTTTAAGGTTAATATTTGGTAAGCCCTAATCTTAGCTAAACGCATCAAATGCTCTAAAACTAAATAACTGTCTAATTCTGCTTGTTCCTTTTTTGGTAACTGTTTAGTCTTCGACTTATTTATCAATTTAAAGACTCTTTTTTTAGTAGATGCTGAGGCCTTAAATTCAAGAACTTGTGCTGGATTTTGGTTAGCAATAAAATTTACTATTTCCTCCATTGCCGTAGTTGCTATCATATTTTATAATTTTATTGTTTTAACAAAAAAAAATCAGAACAAAGATGTAAAAATCATTTCCTTGAAATGCTGAATCCTTAAAACTCAAATATCCAACAAAAACTCCAGCGTCACCTGATTAAATCGTTCTAAATCTTCCCAATGATGCACATGTCCACCTGTTGGAAAATTAATCAAATGAGCACCTGTTATTTTTTCGTGTAAAATATCAGAAAAGGGCGGTGGTGTGAAAATATCCATTTGCCCTATCGTAATTA
>CALDTJ010000348.1 GCA_937924145.1 uncultured Saprospiraceae bacterium | reverse complement strand
TTCTGCTCGGATTCAATGTCCATTATTGGTACTTTGGGGCGGACAGAACCCTGCTTATCAACAAAAGGATGTTTTAAAAATTTGGGGCGAGAAGGCTTTAGATGTAAAAGGTCAGGCAATTGATTCTGGGCATTTTATTGCGGAAGAGGCGCCAGCGGATATGTTGGAACAAGTCTTAGCTTTTTTATAAATTATTCCGCAAGAATCGGGTTTTCTCCTCCTTACTATCCATCTATCTTTGTAAAAAAAACTCGATCATGGAATCTACCCAACAACAACTAGATTATCAACGCATTCAACAAGCTATAGAATACTTAGTGGAAAATTTCAAAGCACAGCCTGAGTTAAAAGAAGTTGCCGCTCAAGTTCATCTAAGTCCACACCATTTTCAGCGGCTATTTACAGAATGGGCAGGCGTTAGTCCTAAAAAGTTCTTACAGTTTTTGACAGTAGACTATTTAAAAAACCGCATTCAAAGTAGTCAAAACATTGCACAAATGGCTGATATGGTAGGCCTTTCTAGCCCTTCCAGAGTTTATGACTTATTTGTCAATATTGAAGGCGTCACTCCTGCTACTTTTAAAAATAAAGGGGCTGGATTGACGATTCATTACGGGTATCATGATACGCCTTTTGGCGAATGTTTTATAGCCGCAACAGGTAAAGGGCTTTGCGGCATTACTTTTCTACAAGGAGAAAATAAAGCAGAAGAATTCATTCTTTTCACTAGAAAGTGGGACTTCGCCACATTGATAGAAAACGCTACTTTCACTCAGCCTTATATCGATCAAATTTTTAATCCAAAAAGAAAAAGTACGGAAAAACTAACCGTTCTAGTCCAAGGCACGCCTTTTCAAATCAAGGTATGGGAGGCACTGTTAAATATACCACAAGGTGCAGTCACAACTTATCAGCACATTGCCGAAAGTATTGACAAACCAAAGGCAGTTCGAGCAGTCGGTACAGCTATCGGTAAAAACCCAATTGGTTTCTTGATACCTTGTCATCGGGTGATTCGAAAAGAGGGAAAACTAGGACATTATCGCTGGGGAAGTGGGCGTAAGAAAGCTATTATCGGCTGGGAAATGGCGAAAAGTGCGAGTTATTAGTTATTGGAGGTTATTCAAGTTATTAGAAGTTATTTAGGTTATTATGGTCAAGCACTTAAATTTAGGGAATCATTCATTTGCTCAATTACGGCAGTTAAAGATTAGAATTGATAGTGGTGAAATTCAATTGGGTGGCAATTCGAATTTGAAAATTTACGGTACGCTTTCTTGTAAATCGGGAAGGCGTTTGAAAACTAAAAATCGGGTGTTTTTTAAAAATGAAGAGGCCGCCATTCTTTTAGGATATCGACCCTGTGGGCATTGTATGCGAGCAAAGTATAAGCTTTGGAAAAGTAAGCAATCTAAGTAATCTTTGGTGCATAACTTGGTGCAGCCAAAGATCGCCAAAGGTACAAATTCAAATAAGCTTTCCAACCTTCAAAAGGGTCAAAAAACTCCTCTAATAGCTCTCTACTAGGTCGTTTTGGAAAACCTTTTATAGCATGCAATGCATTATACAATCCAACATCTCCGTAGGTCAAGGCATTCGGACACTTCAAACATTTCATCATGGCGTAATTCGCTGTCCACTCTCCCACTCCTCTAATCTTTATTAGTTCTTTAGCCATCAATTTTTCTTCTTTTAACGTCAAGATGGCTGTTTTAGAAATTTCCTTATTCGCAAAGAGTTTGGCGATTCCAATGATGTATTCTGACTTTTGCCTAGAAAATTGAAGTTCTCTTAATATTTCGGGAGTTAACTCCGCCAAAACTTCAGGCTCAGGAAAGAGATAATACGTTTTTCCGTTATAGATTTCCTTATAGCTATATTTTTCTACCAAAGCTCTTTTAGTCTTATAGGCAAAAGCTAAATTTATTTGCTGTCCTAAGATACTCCAACACAAGGATTCGAATAAGTCTGGAATACCAATTAGCCGCAGACCGTAATAATCTTCGGTCATATAAGCTAGATCTTTTTCTCGCTTTAATAATTCATAGAATGGGGCTAAGTTAGGTGCAGTATCGAACCACTCTTTTACATAATCCGTCAATTGTTTTTTATCTGGATTAGCACCATTTAAAATATTTATCACTAAAAATTTGCCTTCTTCTTTGACCTCAAATAAAGTAATTTCCTCGGCTATACGAACCAATTTAATCGCAGAATCTTCAGTTATCTCATAGAGACAATCATCATAATTTCGATTAAGAAACCAAAGACATTCTTGAAAGGAAAAAATAGAAGGTTTAGGAATTTTCAGCACAAGTATATTTTTATATCAGCTAACTAGACGCTTCTTCTGCCTATCAGCTTTAATTTTCGCAATAAATTTTTGGATTGCTGTGGAGTAGAGTTAATAAAGAAAACGCCCGTAAACATAACCGCAACGGCTAAAATAGATTGAGAAGTAACCAACTCATCTCTAAAATACCAACCTAAAGTTAAAGCTATAATTGGGTTAACGTAGGTACTTGTCGCTACTTTTTCTGGTGAGACTTTCGTCAAAAGGTAATTGAAAGCAGAAAATGCTACCACCGCTCCGAAGACAATTAAATAACTTAAAGCCAACCAAGTATAATTTGGAACCGCTTGAAAATCAAACGTCAGAGGGTTTTCTAAAAATAAGCTAAAGACAAATAAGGAAATTCCCCCGGCCATCATTTGTACAGCATTATTAGCCATTTGTGGCTTAGGTAAATCTGCTTTCGTAACGAAAATAGAGCCGAATCCCCAAGCAACCATACAGCAAAAAATGGTAATAATCCCTTTCCATTGATCTGGTTTAGCCACTAATTCTTTTTGGCTAACCAATAAGTACATTCCTATCATTCCTAAAAAAATACCTCCAAAAGACTGCGTCGCAGGTTTTTTATTATCAATTGCCCACATCATCAAAACGACTAATAAGGGTTGACCAGAAATTACTAAAGCAGTAAAACCAGAATCTACAAATTGTAATGCCCACGCAACCCCTCCTGTACCACAGCCAAGGAATAAAAAGCCAGCAAAAGCAGCGTTTAAAATCTGTTTTTTAGAAATGGTTTGATATTTTCTCAAAATGCCTGCCAATCCAAAAAGTAAGGTAGACGCCAAGCAAAATCGAATAGTTGATAGTAAAAACGGAGGTACCGATTCGACCGTATAAGCAATAAATAAATAGGTAGACCCCCATATAATATAGACCGCCGCAAAAGACAGAATAATTAACAATAGAGAATTATCTTTAGAATTACTCATTACAAAGTTGGCTTAGAATATTTTAAAACAGATGCAACCATTAACAATGGTAAATAGTTTCTCAAAAGAAGTGCTTTTATTCAACAATTAAGTTGTATTTACCTTAAATTTAGGTTTCTTATACTAATTTTAAAATATCCTAACCTTATGCCTACCATTACTAAAAAAGATTTAGAACACGTCCCAGGAGATTGGGGACTTCCGCTGTTTGGCCATTTTTTCGACTTCGTTTCAAACGCAACTAAGTTCTATGCAAATCAAAAAGAGAAATATGGCGATATTTTTAAAATAAAAACACCACTAGGAATGGCAGTGGTACTTTCGGGGCCAACCGCCAATAAATTAATTTTAGTGGAAGAAGGTAAATTCACTTCTAATAAAGAGGCTTGGGAAAATTCTTTGGGAGAGCTTTTCCCAAATGGACTAATGCTCATGGATGGCGAGCAGCATAAATATCATCGGGGCATTATGCAAGAGGCGTTCAAAAAAGGACCGATGCAAGGGTATCTAGATATCATGCCTCAAATTTTAGCCAATGGAGTCGATCAATTAAAAGGAAAGAAAAAAGTATTGGCATTTCCATTTTTTAAAAATCTGACCCTTCGAGTAGCAGTCAGTGTATTTTTTGGAATTGACCCAAATCAAGACTTAACAGCGATTAATAAAGCGATCACAGATATTGTAAATGCATCTAGTGCTTTACAGATAAAGTTACCTTTCACGGCCTATCAAAAAGGGATTAATGGAAGAAAATTTTTGGTCAATTATTTCAAAAAAATATTACCAGAGCGTCGTACGAACCCAGGTAAGGATTTATTTAGTAGATTTTGTGTAGCTACCGATGAAGAAGGCAACCAATTTACGGATCAAGAGATTATAGATCACCTCATTTTTGTCTTGATGGCGGCCCATGATACAACTGCAATCACCTTAACTTTAATGAGTTATTTCTTAGCCAAACACCCTGAATGGCAAGATCAATTAAGGGCAGAAGTTAGTGACTTTGAAATTACCCCTGAAACGAAAATCAATGATTTAAGAGTATTAGAAAAGGCTGGATTAGTAATGAAAGAAACGTTACGAATTCACCCACCTTTAATTACGGTTAGCCGAAAATTAAAGCGGGAATTAGAAGTAGATAATATTCGATTACCAAAAAACACATTTGTCAGTGTGGTTTTTCAAATGACGCATCATGATGAACGGTCTTGGACCAATCCATCTAAATTCGATCCAGAACGATTTAATAAAGTAAGAAATGAGCAGTCTAAATGCCCATTTGGATATGCACCATTTGGAGCAGGTAAGCACCATTGCATCGGCTATCAATTTGCCGAAATCATGGTCAAATTGGGAATGATGGAATTCTTAAAACGTTATAAAATATCTGTTCCTACGGGTTATGAATGTGAGATCAGGGATGTCCCATTAAAACAACCTAAAGATGATTTACCACTTTATTTAGAGGAGGTTTAGGATTGTGTGATTGTGTCGCTACGCTGATTGAGTCACTTCGTTGATTGTATCGCTGCGCTAATTGTATGATTGTTATACCAGACATACAATCAGCGCAGCGACAAAATCATTCAATCTTAACAATCTTACATCATCAAATCCACTCCAACTCCGTCTGTGTTTTTTCGTCCATCACATCTCCCGTATGTTTAGTCTCCGCAGGTTCTATCAACATTAATTGGACTTCTTCCCCGTCCTTGGTCCAAGGTCTATGCTCTACTCTTTTTGGAACAACCAATAACTCTCCTGGTTGAATAACCTCGGTCCGACCATCTCGAAAATCTATATACAATGTGCCTTTAAAAACAATGAATAATTCATCTTCGTCCTTATGATCGTGCCATACAAAATCACCTTGTACTTTGGCTAATTTTATATGTTGCCCATTTAGTTCTCCAATTACTTTAGGTGTCCAATGTTCGCTAAACCTTCCAAATTTCTTATTAATGTTTATCGTATTCATAATTAATCATTTTCCTATTTATTGAAAAAAGAGTGTCCAAATCATCCCAAAAATAAGCCCAATTACCCCAAATGACTAATAATTAAAGGAATTGTGGTCCATTCACAGATATATTTGTGTGGAATCAAAAATACGTGTTTGCATATATGAAAGCTAAAGTAATACAATTATTTTTTCTAGTCATTGCTGGTTTAATCATCAGTTGGCGAGAATGGACAAATGCAGCTTCACTTGTTTCTAACGAAGTAGAAATAGCTAGTTTGCAAGCCGCCCAAGAAGTAGGGTCTAACACCGAAGCATCGACCGTTCTGGCGATTCTACTTGCAGGAACTATTCTAGCAATTGTAGTAAATGGCATGTGGGGAATGGTTCCATCTAAATTGAGTTCTCCAAATTCTGTATAGGGGAAGTTTTTCGGGCATTTTGCCCGAAACTTCCATTTTTTAAAAAAGCGGAAATACGATGATCGTATTTCCGCTTTTTTATTTTACTAGCTATTTAAAGTAAATCTAAATAACCTGTTCGTAAGTTAGTTTTTACTGCCTAAGTAGAAGAATTTGCTTTTGGTAACTTTTTGTAGGCGCAGAAGTATTCAAAAGTTATATTTGTAATTTCTTTTTTAAAATTAAATTCATAATTTAGCACAATAGCAAAAGTAGTCAACGTTAAGATAATTATTAGAAAATAGAAGATATTCAACTAATAAAGAGCAAAAAAACGTACTAATGCCGTTTTATGGGGATGTTCGTACCGCTAATAGATCTCGCTTTTTACCTTAAGCGCTCTCAACTGATCTACTAGCATCGACATTCCCTTTTTTTTGCTTTCCAAAGTCATAAAAAGCCTATTTCAATCCTTTTATTCGCTGCTTAACCAAAGCGCTCACCATGGCTAGCTGCTCTTTTTTAGAAAGGTTACTATTGTCAATAACAACGGCATCTTCGGCTTGTCTTAATGGACTATCCGCTCGGTTGGAATCAATATGGTCTCGTTCTAGAAGGTTGGTTTGTATTTCCTCAAAAGTTGAATCTTGCCCTTTAATCTTCAATTCTTCGTATCTACGCTTCGTTCTAATTTCTGGCGAGGCAGTTAAAAATAGTTTTAATTCGGCCGTAGGAAAAACAACTGTTCCTATATCTCTACCATCCAAAATAACTCCTTTCTTTTCACCCATTTTTTGCTGCTGCAAGACCATTGATCGTCTAACTGCCGAGATCGTCGCAACTGGGCTCACTTGATTAGAAACATACATTTTACGAATCTCCTCTTCTACATCTTCTCCATTTAGAATCGTTCGATTTTTCCCTTTTACATTAACAAATTCAATCGTAATATCGGAAAGTGCTTTAGCAATAGCCTCCGCATCATCAAAAGCAACTTTATTTCGCAGAAAATAGAGAGTTACGGCTCGATACATTGCCCCTGTGTCAATATAGCCGTAACCTAATTTTTTACCTAAATCTTTAGCTAAAGTACTTTTTCCACAAGCTGAATAACCATCTATAGCGATAATAATCTTTGGAGTAGAAGTCTTTTTGTTCATTTAAAATTTTGAAAAAGGTGTGTATTTAGTAACGAGTAAACAATAACTACATCATTTAGGAACTGATCTTTTGCCCGCATCCCATCCGCAAGCGGTTCACAAACAGCGTTTGCTCATGTCGTTACTTTTTTGAACAATAGCGATGTTATTCTTCAAAAAAATGCCTAGCCTTGGAACAAAAGCTCTAGCTCCAAACCCGCCCGCCTGACGGCAGTCGGGCAGGTGCCGAACTTATTATTTGCTCGTTACTTAGCTGTAGAATCAATCAGCTATTTTAGGCGGGAAAGATATGCCAAATTTTCTAAAATTTGGCATATCTAAAATGGTATTGTTTAAAGTCTTTTCAAAATAAAATTCCAAAGTTTCTCATAAGGAATCACTTCTAATTCAGAAATCTGTCCTCTATAAGCAAAAGGTCGGTCAATCAATCTATCATAATATTTATCAACATTAGACAAATTCTCTACTTTATAATCCGCTTTATCCAATTGTTGCAATAATCGAATAAATTGAATCAAACGGAAATAAACCTCTTTCTTCAATTGTCTATTCGCATAACTCTTCAGCCGTTCTACACGTTCTCGAATAGCATTATATCCCTTCTTTTCTATTAAAAATAAAATTTGTGCAATCACCAATAAGACTGTAAAAATTCGTTGATCTTTAGGATAGAGAAGTGGGTCATTTAAGAACCGAGACGCTCTAAATGTCTTCTTTTTCTGTGCTTGTAGAATAGCATTACTTTCTCCTTGACTTTCAATAATGTAATTCAAGTAGATATTATAAATATTCCACTTTTCTTTATCATTGCCCATTATCTTTTTGAACTTCGAATTACTAGTAGCTCGATTATAGATAGCTAAAGCATTGATAAAATTATCCGTATGAATACTCAATAAAAGGTAATATTCCATGAATAGGAACCAAGTGTCACTTCCTGCTGGGAAAGATTTCAGACACTTCTCCGCATTATTTTTCCCATTTTTATAATCTCTCAGGTGTAAATACGCAGACATCTTCTTTAATTGGAAAGTTGCCAGTTTTTCACTCTGATAGTATAATGGATTTTTTTCAATGTATTCTTCCGCTTTAGAGCAAACCTCCAACATCGCTGCGTAGTCATGCAACATCTCGTATCGAAATGCCCAAACTAGATACATATTATAGATCACAATCGGAGAGTCGTAAATCTCTGATAAACCAACCAAAGCATCACAATAAGTATCAATTCGCTCTCTTAAATCTTGATTCTTCGACGGTGGTTTATAATAATTCATAATCACCCGCTGATACAGTTCTTCCGACCGAATTTCTGCATCTAATACATTTTCATATTGCTTGATGTGTTGGTCATATTCTTCAAAATGCTTTTCATCTCCTACATCTGCCGAGTACTTTCTTAAAATACGGCAACAGTTGACAATTACATCCGCAAACTTAAATTTTAGAGCGGTTGTTAAAATTTGTCTAGCTAAAGAAGAGGCAGTATGATTCGCATTATTGGACAAAAGAATCTTTACCAACGTCCAATCCTTATTACAAGAGAAATAAGCACGCTCGTAATTAGAGGTAGCTGGCAAATTCACATCTAAGAAAAAAAGCGTATTCAATAAACGCTTACGAAAACGTGATTTTAATTGACGATATTTATCATCGGTAGGGCTACACGCATAGAGATAGGTAGAAGCATCTCTATCGTTCTTAAACTTGTTGGCTAGTAAGGCATCATAAAAATCGTTGAATTTACTATTCTTATGTTTTAAAGAATGGTCATCAAAAATTTCTATTTTTCGCACCTTCTTTTTGGTAACAATACGGGCTATTTCTATTAAATTCTTCATAAAGCGATTATCGAGCGCATCTTAGGTGTATAGAGGTTAGATTTCATTTCATTCCTACTTCAAGTATTCAGAAGATAGGCGAATTTTATGACATCAATTTTGCGAATATTTTTTAATTAAAGCAACTTTTGATGTCACAAATATAATTCTTTGATTAAAATTAACATTTTCAGTAAAAATTAATTTCACATTATTTTTTATAAAATTATACTTTTATCAATATTCAAATATCTAAAAACCAATTTTTTGCACCACTTGCTTATCATTAATAATTTATTTTTATAAATAGTAATACAAACCTCAATTGAATATTTTCAAATCGCATGTAGATAAAATGTAAAAAATCCTATAACTTAGTGTACTGTAAAAGTGTGACATTAGTTTTAATATATTAATTAATTTTAATATCCTCTTTTCAATACGAACCCTCGCTCTCTTACTATTCCAGACAATAACTATCTACAAATCATTCAACCCATTAAGGCTAATGCTAATATAGTTTAGTCCAATTTTTTATAAAACCCTAAAAAAGTCTTTTACCCATGAGAAAAACTATCCTGTTCTTACTGTTCACCTGCACTTATCAATTTGTTTCTGCTAATAATTATCGTGTAGAGATTTCTGTTTTTGAAAAAAGTGTTGCTCTTGATTATTTCTACAATGTAGAAAATGTTCAATTAGCGGTAGATGTAAATGATCTTTATAGATATTACATTGGTGATTTCGGTGATATGAGTAAGGCGGAAACCATGAAAAATGAATTGGTCACCAAAGGTTACAAATATGCCAAAGTGGTTGATTTAAAAGCAGAGCGAGCGAATTGTTCTGCGTCCTGTAAGGCTCCACTTTATGTACAAAATATTTTCTTCGATTTTGATCGTTCCGATCTTCGAACAAAATCTAGAAGTGATTTAGGCGATCTTGCTACTTTAATGCAAGATAATCCTGATTATAAAGTTGAATTAAGTGCCCACACCGATGCACGTGGTTCGCTCGAATATAATACGACTCTTTCGCAACGAAGGGCCACTTCCGCTAAAGATTATTTAATAGCACAGGGGATCAACTCTGATAGGATCATGACCAGTACTTTTGGAGAAACTTCCCCAATTGCTAAAAATGATGTGAATGGACAAGATAGTCCAACAGGCCGACAATTTAATCGTCGAGTAGTCGTCACCGTGATGAAAAGCAATGGAAGAATAGTACCAAACGTAGTGCTCCCAATCGACATACCAGAAGTATTAAAGATGAGGTGATCAAGGTGATAAGGTAATAAGGTAATAAGGCCGCAAGTCCTCATTACCTCCCTTTCTCTATTTTTCCTTACCTTTACGATTGTCAAAAAGGACACGCCTGTGTCAAAAAAACTACACTTTCATTTATGCAATCGTATTCCTTATTTGAATTAAATGAGTTCATTCGTCGGATTTTTGCCCTGAATTTTCAGGAGGCAATCTGGATTCGCTGTGAAATTGCTCAAATCAATTCTAGTCGAGGGCATTACTATTTAAATCTAATTGAAAAGTCTGTAGAAAAAGATACCATCATTGCCCAATCTTCCGCAATAATTTGGGCTAGTAAATACCGCCAACTAAGACGTACCCACAAAAAATTATTGGATGGACTTTTGCAAAATGGAACAGCTGTCTTATTACAAGTAAAAGTAGATTACGACGAACGTTACGGTTTTAAGTTATTGATTGAAGATGTGGACCCCAGCTACACGATGGGTCAGATGGAACTGAAACGCCAAGAAATTTTAAATACCTTAACCAAACAAGGGCTTTTAGACCTCAATCGGCAAGTTCCATTGCCTACGGTGATTCAAAGAGTAGCCGTCATTTCATCCGAAACAGCAGCAGGTTTACAAGATTATTTGAATCAAATGGCAACCAATGCCTACGGTTATCAAGTTAACAATCAAGTATTTGCCGCAGCTATGCAAGGCGAAAATGTAGAAAAAGAAGTCTTACGCCAATTAAAAAGAATCGCTCTTTTAAAAGAAAATTATGATGCAGTAATTATTATCAGAGGTGGCGGGTCAAAGTTAGATTTAGCAGCTTTTGACAATCTAGCTTTAGGAAAAGCCATAGCAAAATTTCCATTGCCTGTTTTAGTTGGTATTGGACACGAAGTCGATGAGACTATTTTAGATAAAGTAGCACACCTTTCGCTAAAAACACCAACCGCTGTAGCTGATTTTCTAATCAACCGTTTATTGCATTTTGAATCAACTATTTTAGAGTATAAAAATCATATTCGAAATATTGCGAATTATTTAATACA
>CALDTJ010000347.1 GCA_937924145.1 uncultured Saprospiraceae bacterium | reverse complement strand
TTTAAATCACCGATATTTTTACCATAAACTAATAATTGTAGTTCAGGGTTTCTCATATCGACCCACCAGTTGGGTGGTTCTACTCTTTCTATTTTGCTTTGCGCAAATAAAGATTGGGTGCTAAGGAGTAGCAATAACAGGATTACTTTGGGTAATTTCATTTTTTTAGTTTCATACAATTAATAAGCATTCATATTTCGCACAACGCCACTATGCCGCAACGGTTTAAACTTTACGTGTTTTATCGTTGGGTCGTAGTGGCGTTGTGTGAAACTAAATTTATACCGCAAACATAAGAAAATCGTAACTATACTCCATGTAGATTTACTAACTAATGTTACGCAGTAAATCTGAAAGATTTGAAAATGAATAGCCGTAGATGTAAATCTACGGAAGAAATAGGGAGTAATGGCTAACTACGAAGTAGTTGAACTACTCCGTAGTTCTAGGGGGTATTGCTCACTTACCAAACCCAGCATTTCATACTGGGCTATTCATGTTTGACTACTTCGTAGTCTTTTTTGCGTAACATCAGTTACTAATTATTTATTATACCATTTAGACATCGAAGATCATTTAGAGCGCAACTAAAATGAACTTAAATAACTCAATGGTAAAAAAGTGTATCTAATTTGTATAGCACTGAACATTACAGAAAATCTATGCTTTTGGTGCTAATCTTTTTTGCAAATCCTCCAATGAAACGCCCTTAGTCTCTGGCATCATTCGCCAGACCCAAATTAACTGAATCACCATCATAAAAGCAAAGAAGGCGAAGATTTTACCTCCACCATAAGTACTTTGGAAATACGGAAATATAGTAGTAATCAACCAAGCAAACACCCAGTGAGTTCCGCTACCTAATGCCATACCTGAACCTCTCACTTCGTTAGGGAAAATTTCAGAAATAAATACCCAAATAACTGCACCTTGTCCAATAGCATGAGAAGCAATAAAGGCAAATACCCAAAAACTTAAGCCACTTAGGGAATCTTGAAAAAAAGACGAAGACATCATACCCAGAGAAATAATATAGCCAATTGAGCCTATAATCATTAAAGTTTTTCGACCTGCTTTGTCAATTAAATATAAACCAAGCATCGTGAAAATTAAATTTACTGCGCCAATCCCGATGGTTTGTAATAAACCACTATTGGCATCCATCCCTGCTGCTTCAAAAATTCGAGGCGCATAATAGATAATTGCATTAATACCTGATGCTTGATTGAAAAAGGCAATTAGGAAAGCTAATAAAATGGGTAAGCTATATTTGCCCGAAAAGAATTCTTTAATGCTAGACCCTTTAGTCACATCAGATGCTTGAATGTCTGCCAAAGATTCCTCTACGGTATTGGGATTGATCAATGCTAAAACGGATTTAGCCTCTTCTATATTCCCTTCTTTCACTACCAACCATCGTGGACTTCTAGGTACTTTAGCCATCATTAGCACAAATGCCAAAGCAGGAACTGCCTCTAAGCCTAACATCCATCGCCAAGCCTCTTCACCACCAAATCCTGACTTGCTAATAAAATAATTAGAAACATAAGCTATCAAAATACCGAAAACTAGATTGAACTGGAATAAAGCGGTGAGTTGCCCTCGCTTTTCTTTGGGGGCGATTTCCGATATATAAACAGGTGCAGCAACTGACGAAGCCCCAATACCAATACCTCCAATAATTCTAGCAATCATCAAGGTAATATTGTCAGGTGCTAAAGCTGAACCTAAAGCAGAAAGTAAGTATAAGACCCCGATCCAAAATAGCGTCTTTTTTCGCCCTAAAGCATCTGTTGGAATTCCTCCAAACAATGCACCAAAGATAGTCCCGAAGATGGCAGAACCAACAGTGACGCCTAATTCGCCTGCACTTAATCCCCATAATTTTTGAATGGATTGCTCTGCACCAGATATGACGGCAGTGTCAAAGCCAAATAGAAAACCGCCAAGGGAGACGGTTAGTGACCAGAATAATACTTTGCGAGTATTCATTTTTTCAATTTTAGTTTATACAATAATCGCTAAAGTAGTGAAAAAGTGAGAGAACATTGTAAGTTGGGTGAATAGTAATGTGGCACAACTTAGAAAGTTATATTGCTTAATACAAAAAACGCCCCGAACAAAACAAATCGTTCGGGGCGTCCCTTATATATGATTAAGACAATATTGGTCTTAATCCTCTTGGTTGGCTTTTAGCACTTCAGGATTTAATACAGTGTACTCTCCATTTTCTACTCGCTCGTCAAAAGTTGCCTTTGGAACAGGCATCTTTCGATTAAGGCTTACGATCTCTATAGTTACACTTTTAGTAGTTTCTTTGATAACTTTGACTTTGATGCTACGACCACCCATAAATGTTATTTTTGATTATTTAAAAGTATGTTTGAGCTTTTATTTTGAAAGATAAGGACTACTAAAAATCAAAATAAGAGCTTTTGATAAAATACAAATATAAGGAAAAAATAAAGGTTATTGAAAAGGGCGCTTTTGTTTAAAAGGATTTGCCGCTTTCCAATAACCTTTTAACCAATGAATATTGGTTATTTGTATGTTGCGTTAGTTTAGTTTAAGCTGAAATCAACTTCCATTTTCTTGGATGCCATTCTCAACATATCTAAACCTCTATCTTTAATTTGACGTACTCTTTCTCTACTGATACCCATCTGATCACTGATATCTCCTAAGTTCATTGGATACTTTCTGTCGATACCAAAAAACAACTTCAATACAGATGCTTCTCTTGGAGGAAGGGAGTTCAATAATTGAGATGCTTGAATAGAAACGGACTCTCTGTAAGCCAAGTTTGTATCAGGACGCTCAATTTCGTGATCTTCCATCAATCCACCCAAAGAAGAATCTCCATCTTCGTCGATTGGTGCATCTAATGAACGACACTTTTTATAAGACTCTAAGCTTTTCTTTACAACTTCTTCAGAAAAACCAGTTTCCTCAGCAATTTCTTCCAAGGTCGGTTCTCTTTCCATTATTTGTAACAGTTCCGTACGCTTAGCGATAATTTTGGAAACGTTTGATTGGTGATTTAATGGCAATCTAATTTTTCTTGACTTCTCATTTAATGCTTGTAAGATTGATTGACGAATCCACCATACTGCATAAGAGATAAACTTAAATCCTTTTGTCTCATCAAATCGCTCTGCTGCTTTGATCAAGCCTAAGTTTCCTTCGTTAATCAAATCTCCTAGAGATAAGCCTAAGTTTTGATACTGCTTAGATACTGAAACCACGAAACGTAAGTTGTGATTTACGATAGCTTGTACAGAATCTTTGTCGCCAGTCTTAATTTTTTGGAACAATTCCAACTCTTGCTCGGGGCTCAATACTTCATACTTGGAGATTTCGTTGAAGTACTTTTCTAGAGATTTTTCATCTCTTCTCGTAATTGTATTGGTAATAACTAACGCACGCATACTTTTATATTATATTTTGTTTTAAATTAAATTGCTATTTCTAAGACGATATTCTTATTTGAGCGTCACTAGTATAAACATACTAATTGCTTATTATATTATATCTTATACACTTGTGTCGTCAATTAGCTCAACGCCTTGCTCGTGTTGTCAAAATGTATGATTAATTGCGATGGAAGTGTCAAAATTTAATTTCCGAAAAATGAGGTCAATTCCAAATTTAATGGAAAAGCGAACAACCTTATTATTCAAACTAAAATTTTGTTAAAATACCTTTTTCTTTCTTTTGTATTGTTTGCTTAGAATTAGGTGTTACTTGACAGGATATTAATTTTGTCTAGTGTGTATGAGTTACACATGTGTCATGGGAAGTAAAAAAATATTTTGAGAGCAATTCCTATTATATTTAACTGCCCTTTAATCAAAAAAGTTTGCAAATGTAGCACAAAAAATAAAAAAAAATAATTTTTACACCTTTTTTTTAAATTTCTGTGAGATTTTAACGTTTTTTTATGCAGTTTTTTTTGAATTAACTTTTAAAAGTTAGTCAAAGTTTTCTTAATATTAAAATATTGTAGGATGTTTAAGATTAAGATAGTGAAGAGGTTTTGAACTCAGTATCACAATTTAGGCTAAATTTGGGTCTTTTTCCACTATTGTTATAATAATTCTAGTATTAGGGCGAAATTTGACAGTTTTGTACATGCAAGGTGTCGAACGTACTAGAATTTGGTTTATTCCAGAGTTACCAGTTGATATAAGCTGATATAATAATGTAATAATTTTATTAGTCAGATGCGGTTTGCTTAACGATTTTTTCCATCGTCTCATTTAATATTTCGATCATTCGACTCTGATTGCCCAATTGTTTGCGCAATTCTTGCATCTCGTCTCTTAATATATTGGATATATTTTGTGGTGAAGGAAGGAAGGGACTAATTTTTGCTCTGACATACCAAATTTCTTTGATGTCTCCTAAATTAACTCGATAAGGCTGATAGAATGAATTATCCGTTTGTAGTTCAATTTGCTTCTCATCTTTCAAGAAATTAAAAGCTCTCTTTATTAGCACATCACCATTCGTGACAATTACGTACACAAAGCCATTTTTAATCGCCGTTTCCCATAAGGTTGGCTCAAGGAAACTACAAACTACTTTATCGCCCTCAAATAAAGTAGGTTCCATACTATCTCCCGAAACATCGAAAGATCGGTGTGTGCCTACTTTGTATTTGTAATCAGGTAAAGTAAAGGTGGGCAAATCTTGTATAAACGTAGGATTAGCCATTTGACTAGCGTAGCCACCATGTGCAGGAGCTGGTACATGCACGATATGCTCATCTTCTTGCGAGTTAGTAACAATCGTCAAAACTCTTAGACTTTTATTTTCTTCATCGGTCATAAACAAAGGCTCTTTGCCTGTGTAGATATAGACCGGATTCATTTTATATCTTTCTATTGCTTTTCTAAGCAACTCAATCGTCACATCTCGACGCTCTTTTAATATTTCACTTAAGCTTTGTGGTAAATAATCAACTTCTAAGGCAAACTGTCGCATCGACCGCACTACACCATCCGTTTTTAACTGTTTCAAACACTTGACAAACCTTTGAGTGACAATACTATTCATTTATTGCTTATTATTTTTTAAAATTTATGCACAAAGATAGTCTATTTTCTTGTTTAGTAAAGAATTTGTTTACATTTTAATCCAAAATAATAAACTTTCCCGAAAATTCCACCGCCTCCCGACTTACCACATTGTAATAATAAGCACCTGCTGGCAATGGATAATCTAGCCGAAGTTTATACAATTTAGTAGAAGGATTTTCATCTATTACAACTCTATTTAACGCTTGTCCCATTGAATTGTAAATCTTAATAGTGGTATACAAACCAGAGTCGAGTTCATACTCAAAAGTTATCCCTTGTCCTTTGTTGGTAGGATTCGGATAGACTTTTATTTCGCCTGTATTAGCGGTGGGTGTATTGCTAGTGAAATTGCTATATTGAAAATCGAGCCAAGCCAATCGTTTTTCTGTCCAATCTCTCAAATAGTCGATTTCTGCTTCGTAAGTAGTACCAATAAAATTATTAGGCCACACATATTGCCCTAAGACGGGCCAACGTTGATAGTTTCGAGTTGCTGCTTGATTGGATGTCATCAAATTTGTTAAAGAATCAATCGTGCCGAAGATGTTTTCGTCTGATAATTCATTTGCTCGATAGCTTAACCATTTTTCTTGCACTTCTTCTAAAAATGCTTCGTCTTGTAATAAGCGTTTCCACCAAAAATGAATGACCCAAAAATCTTGTGGGCAAAAACTATTAAAATTATACCCCCAACCGCTTGTGTTGCCACCTTCGCAATAATCTGCGTTTCCTAAAGCTAGATTGAAATCCCAAACTGGTCCCATTTTCAGTCTTCCATCTATGGCATCGCTATCTTTATACATAAAGGAACTGATCCGATAACCATCCACATTTCGGGTAATTTCATTGATGAACATAAAATTTATGAAACTCTCTACATCAATATATTTTCGATATCCATTGACAGGATCTTTGAAATTGTCCGACGTTAAAACGTCTTCAAATTCATAAATGAAATTGCTGATGTAACTAAACTGATCCGTCGTAACATCTTCCGCTTTAGGGTAGTGCCACAGAAAACGAGTTTCTTGTGGTTGCCCTGAAATTGGAGGATAAAAGGAGGTGAAACCAACTTCATCAGGATCTCCCTTGTCAAATTTGAGAATGTACCCACCTGAAACGTCTTCGGATTCAGGAGTTAATTTAGTAATATTTACCCTATTCTTATCTCGTTTGATTTTCTCTGTCAATAAATAGACTCCTCTATAATCATCATTTAAAACCATTTCTACCATACGCACCCTTGGAGCGTAGTCCATGATTTTTCCCGCAATGCTATAGGAAATAGCATTTCTAATCAATGATTTGTCGCTAAATGGATTGTGGAAGACCCAGTCATTTTCTTTTGGCATACCCAATAAGCTAACATTTTGGTCTTGTCCCAAATCATCCCACGTTTCAAAACCATACGGCTTTTTAGGAAAGAACTGCGAAGTTTGTCCTCTTAACTCAATACCTATTTGACCATTATAATCATTTGGTTCATCATCAATATGATTCATATTCCCTGGTCCATTGTCAATAATCTGCATCGTTGCCGATACTTTGGGCTCATCAGGAATCCCCGTATTGTTGGTATTGATAATTATGATAGGTAAGTTGGAAGAAGAAAAATTGACTTGTGAGAATAGGCTGGATAGTACAAACAGAAGTGTAACAGTCGTTGTAACTTTTAATTTCATAGTCGGGTGTTTTTGGTACGAGGTGATAAGGTAGCAAGGTGATGAGGTAATAAGGAAATGTTGATTGAACGAACTTTGAGTAACGTTTATCTCATTACCTCATAGCCTCATGACCCTATCACTTCATCATATAACTACGCCGAAAACGAAGTGCCACAGCCACAGGTGTCCGTCGCATTGGGATTATTGAAGGAAAAACCTCGATTGTTTAATCCTTCTTCCCAGTCGATTTCCATGCCTAATAGATAAATGCCGTGCGCCTTTTCCATAAAGACTTTCATTCCGTTGATGGTATATATTTGATCTTTTTCTTTTTGTACATCAAAGCCCATTGAATAGGAGAATCCAGAACAACCTCCACCTTTCACACCGATTCTTAAACCGTGATCGTCCGAGATATTTTGGGCTGCCATGATCTTTTTCAATTCTTTGACTGCACCATCCGTTAGCGTTAAAGGTGCCATTCCTACTATATCTTTAGTTTCACTCATCTTAATATTAATTTTAGTTCTAAATTTCTGTTTGCAAAATTACTGAAAAACAATTAGCATTTCGTAGAATATTTGTCAAATTACTCCGTTGAATTTAAACACCTTAGCAAATAATTAAGTTCTACACTATTTTGTTGGGACAAATTTTAAGCCTCTTTAAATATTTAAAAAAATAATTTATACTTTTTTAAATATTTTGCTCTAAAAAAGGAACTTTGGCACGATTTCTTATGTAGAATAAGTACCCCTCCAACAGAGAAGTATTCACAAGGCAACTTTCTTTACAATCAATTTAAAAAAAAATATACTCGTTTTTTAATATTTTTTATTTATTTAAGAAATATTTAAAACATCTGTCCTAATAAACCTTTATATTTATAGTATTATATAAGTTCAAAGTTTTGTCTTATTTTAACACCATTTGAAGACTAAAGAATCATACGTTGACTTTTAGTTTCATTAAAACTAGTGAGAGTTTCAAGGGGCTGCATTGCAAGAATGTAGCCCTCTTTTTATGTACAGGCGAATTCATTCGCCTAAGTTAGAGGGCGAATGAATTCGCCCGTACTTACTCCGCCTTATAATCCTCAAACCATCCTAATACATAAACCACTTTCGAAATCAAATTACTAGGCGTATTCGCAATACCATGACCAGAATTTTGAATTCGAACCAAAGCTGTCTGTACTTTTCGTAATTTCAACGCAGTGTAATATTGCACCGTTTCTGACATCGGCGTTCGATAATCTTGCTCACCTGTCAGTAACATTGTAGGCGTCACTACATTGCCAACTAAAGAAAGTGGAGAACGTGCCCAATACTTTTCTTGCATCCCTTCTTCCCAAGGCATTCCACCGAACCAATATTTTCCAAAGAAAGCAGGATTGTCTGCGTGTAAAACAAAACTAGTCCAGTTAATTACTGGCTTTGCAACTACAGCCGCTCTAAAACGATCCGTTTTACCAACAATCCAACTGGTCAAAACGCCACCGCCACTACCTCCAGTGACAAATAAATTTTCCTCATCTACATATCCTTTGGCAATGACTGCATCTACACCAGAAATCAAATCATCGTAATCCTGACTAGGGTAGTTGTGGTGAATTTCATTTCCAAACTCAGCACCGTAACTAGTACTTCCTCTTGGGTTGGTGTATAGTACCACATATCCTGCCGCTGCATACAACTGAACTTCTGCCGAAAACCGATCACCATAATTGGTAAAAGGACCACCATGAATTTCTAAAATCAATGGATATTTTTTTGATGGGTCAAAATTTGGTGGCTTACAAATCCAACCTTGTACATCTTTGCCATCGAAAGAAGATTTGTACCAAATTTCTTCCACTTCGCCTAAAGTTTTGTGAGAAAACAGGTCATCATTCAACTTCGTGATTCTCTCAGAACTGCCACCTCTACGGCCTACTGCTACATCTGCTGGATGATCTGGTGTACTATGCGTAAATGCAAATACATCATTTTTAGACACACTAAATTGACCGCCACTATAAGGTCTACCTAGGGATAAACCACCTACATTATCAGCTAATTTAGAAACCGTACCATTCAAATCAACATAAGCGACTTTTGAGTTTCCTTTATCGTGATATTGGAAATATAGCCCTCTACCATCGCTACTCCATATTACATTGCTGACACTTCTATCTAGGTCGGCTGTCAATGATTTGCTATTGCGCCCATCTCTGTCCATCACATAAATCTGACCGATTTGAAAGCCTAAATATTTATCATCAAAACCTGTATAAGCGATTTTTTTACCATTTGGGGAATAACCCACTACATTATCTGGACCAATTCGAGAAGTCAAAGTTTTTAATTCACCTGTGGCGATGTTTATTTCGTGAACTTCGCTGTCGTTTGGTTGATATTGCCAGTTTCTCTGCAAATTAGCAGATACTAAAATATTTTTGCTATCTGGGCTCCATGAAATGCTTCCATAGTTGTAATCTCCAGTAGTAATTTGCCGAGGTGTGCCACCTTCCACTGATAATAAAAAGACATGACGATTTCCATCAGGTAAAATGCTGGCAGAACCATCCGCCTTAAACTTCATTTTTTCAATATACTTTGGAGGTGCATTCCATTTTGCGCCTTTTGGCTTCTTGGGCAATTGTACCAAAGAAGGAGATTTTCCTGTTACGAACATCGTAAAGGCAATCCATTTGCCATCAGGTGACCATGTGATTCCACTTGGAGTACTTGCGAGATTAGACAATCGTGCTTCCATGCCATTATCCATCCAACGTA
>CALDTJ010000346.1 GCA_937924145.1 uncultured Saprospiraceae bacterium | reverse complement strand
CTAATAGCTCCCTCTATTCATGAACTGGCGTTATTTATTTTTCTATAAATCTATTATTCTTCTCTGCCGAGTTAGCTGTCCTAGCTACTCGGCAATCTTTTTTAGGAGATAAGATGCCTAGTGCTATGTTTATTAATTATTGATTACTAATTATTTTTGCAAAATACTCATAATCAATTATTTACAACAAAAGTTTTGATTAATAATTCCGAAGGAATTTAATACGAATAGCCCCGAATGAAATTCGGGGTGAATTGAATAAACGATGTGCCACAACCACGGAGTGGTTGAACTTAACTTCCTCATATTCAACCACTTCGTGGTTGTAGGGTCGTGGGTTATTATCTATTCCCCGAATTTCATTCGGGGCTATTCGTATTCAACCACTTCGTGGTTCTAGTCATCAATTATTGACATACACTTTTGAAACAAAATATTACTGCAACTAAACTGAAAAAAGGAGTAAAAATTGAAAAATCAATAACTATTCCACCCTATATTCTATTCCTAGAAGACTTTATTTCTACCTAAAACATTATTAAAAATCTGAAGAGTTAAGCACTTATCCGCTTAAGTGTTAATCATTGCTGTATTCAGTTGATTAAAAAAAATATATCAACTTCCTTAACCACATTTTGTTCAAATAACAAGATATTAGCCTTCACAACTAACTAAGGGGCAGTCGAATACCTATTTATTTGGGGCAACCGACTTTATCTTTTATTAATGAACAAACCAGTAAAGTTTTTAGCCATGATTCAGAAGAAAATCTTGTTTTCATTTGTCTTATTGGGGCTTAGTTTGCCCCTACTTCAAGCACAATATTTTGGTCGGAATAAGGCCAAGTATAAAAAATTTGAATTTGAGGTGTATGAATCACCCAATTTTGAGATTTTTCATTACTTAGAAAATCCTGAATATTTAAATGACCTAACTCAACAATGTGAGCAGTGGTACCACATGCACCAAGAAGTGCTACACGATACTTTTGCCACTAAAAATCCAGTCATTTTTTATAATAACCATGCTGATTTTCAGCAAACGAACGCTATTTCTGGCGCGGTTGGGGTTGGAACAGGTGGGGTGACCGAAGGTTTTAAGCGACGGGTCATTATGCCTATTGCCATGTCTAATCAACAAACAAATCACGTATTAGGTCACGAATTGGTGCATGCTTTTCAGTACCATCTGTTCTCCGAAGGGGACTCTACTAGTATTAGAAATATTCAAAACGTGCCACTATGGATGGTAGAGGGATTGGCGGAGTATATGTCTATTGGACGCAAAGATGCGCATACAGCGATGTGGATGCGAGATGCTGTTTTGAATGACGATGTGCCAAGTATTAAAGATTTGAGTAGTGGGAGGTATTTCCCGTATCGGTATGGCCAAGCATTCTGGGCATTTATAACGGGTGTTTACGGAGACAACATTATCGAGCCGTATTTTAAAAATGTGGGGAAATTAGGTATAGAAGTAGCGACTGCCAAAGTACTAGGTCTTCCATTAAAAGAGCTTTCTGAGAAATGGCAGGAAAATATCAAAAGTTACTATAAGCCATTCTTGACTTCAGAAAAGGAAAATACGATTGGTAAAAAATTATTGTCAGGAGATAACTCTGGTAATATGAATATTGCGCCTGCATTGAGTCCAAATGGTAAGTATGTGATGTATTTATCTGAAAAAGACTTGTTCTCCGTCGATCTATTTTTAGCCAATGCTAAGACGGGTAAGTCGATTCGAAAAGTGGCGAGTACTACCAGAGATGGGCATTTGGATGCTTTCAATTTTATAGAATCAGCGGGTACTTGGTCGCCAGATAGCAAGCAATTTGCTTTCGTAGCTTTCAAAAAAGGACAAAATGCCTTAATCATCAAAGATGTAACAAATGGTAAAACCGTCGAAGAGGTATTTTTACCAAATGTACCAGCTTTTATCAACCCTAGTTGGTCGCCTGATGGAAAAGAAATAGTCGTTTCTGGTTTGGTACATGGACAGATTGATTTGTACAGTTATCATATTCGAAAGAAAACGGTCGAGCAATTGACTGATGATAAATACACTGAAATGCAGCCAAGTTGGTCTGCTGATGGTCAAAAGATTGTTTACACTTCTGATAAAGTTAGCTTTAGACAAGGTAGAACGCACGGCGCGTGGACGTATAATTTGGCGATTTTAGATGTGCCGAATAAGACTTCAGCACAATTGACCTTATTCAGAGGGGCTAATAACTTAAATCCTGTTTTTGATTTTGAAGGAAATATCCTTTTCCTTTCTAATCAAGATGGTTTTAGAAATATGTACAAGTACAATCCAAGTGAAGGTAAGGTTTTTAAATTGACCAACTTGATGACGGGCGTAAGTGGTATCACTCAATTTGCTCCTGCTATTTCTACTTCTACGGATCGGGATAAAATTCTATACACCCACTTTTTGAAAGGAAAATATACAATTTGGGGCGCACGTGGAGTAGATTTTTTAAATGAAGAAGTAACTACTGAGCTAGATTTTAGCGCAGCCATTTTACCTCCTGTAAATCCAGAGGCAGTTTCTATTGTGGATGCAAATCTCATTGGATTTGACCAAATGCCTGTGATGGATACGACCCTATTTAACAAAAAATCTTACGAACCAAGATTTAAGTTGGACTACGTCGGTGGTGGTGCAGGATTGGGCGCCCAAACTGGACAACTTTTTGGGCCATCTGTAGGCGCACAAGGTGGAGTAGACTTTATTTTTAGTGATATTTTGGGTAATCATCAATTATATACAGGCGCAAGATTGAATGGGGAGATTTTGGACTTTGGAGGCACCGTTTCTTATTTAAACAAGAAAAATAGATTCTATTGGGGTGGTAGTTTATCTCATACGCCTTATCGTTTTGGTGGTATTGGATTTGCGGGGACAGAAGAATTGAATATTGGAAACAATCAGACTTTTGAGGCGCAAGAATTTATCGTTCAAACCCAGCGATTATTTGAAGGTAAAGCCAGCTTATTTTTTCAATTGCCCTTTTCAACGACTAGTCGATTTGAAATGGGTTCTACTTTAAATCGCTACGGCTTTAGAACGGATCAATTTAGCTTGTATACCGATGACTTTGGCAATCCATTATTGCAATCTGACCGAGAAAAATTAGAATCGCCCGATGCTATCAATTTTGCTAATATCAATGCTGCTTTAGTTGGAGATAATTCTTATTCTGGCTTGACTGCACCTTTACAAGGCTACCGCTATCGACTGGGGTTCGATCAAAACTTTGGTGATATTAGCTTTACTGGAGTGACGATTGATGCCCGAGTGTATAAGCGGATTAAAAAGTTCAGTTTAGCAGGAAGATTATTCCATTATGGACGATACGGTGAGAATACCAATGCCCTTTTTGCGGTGAATAATATTGCTTTTCCGTGGTACGTAAGAGGTTATGACTTTGGTAGAAATGCCGTGACGGAGGCTAATAATTTGTCTTCGCAGAATTTCGTAGGCGATAAGATGTTTGTCGGAAATTTTGAAATCAGAATCCCATTCACTGGACCAAAACAATTGTCTTTAATTGGTTCAAAATTCATATTGACTGATTTGAATTTCTTTTTTGATGCAGGAATGGTCTGGGATACTTTCGATCAGTTCAATTTTACAGGAGAAAATACAGGAAATAATAATCAAGTAAAACCTATTATGAGTGCGGGTGCCTCGGTACGAGTCAATTTATTCGGGGCCATGATTTTGGAACCATTTTGGGCTGTACCGATTCAAAAAGAGACGAAAGTGGTCTTTGGTTTGAATGTAGTGCCTGGCTGGTAAAACCCGAAGTTTTAAACACGTTGTTAGCGGTTGGAGACCTTTGGGTTTTCAGCCGCTTTTTTCGTATATTATGGAGATATTTTTGTATATTGCATGAAATCAAAATGTAAATTATGACATTTGAAACAAATACTGGTGTAACGCCAAGTAGTGAAAAAACAGAGAAAAAATCCATTCCTGATTATTTAATCAAGGAAACAATAGATGGTATTCCTTTTTACTATCGGGGGTTTAGAGAGGTGCTAAATAAAACAAAAACCAAAGCAGATATTATGGCGGATAGTGGATTACAAGGTTATATAAAGACTTTTTTTACCTTACTTTTTGCTAAATTCCTAGACTTAGAAAAATATCACTTTTTTGTAGGAGAAACAGGAGCGCATCTTGATAGAAGAAGTAATTTATCTCTTGATTTGTGCATTTACGATTTGGCTATTTTGACTCCTGATAAAATCACATCGAAATACTTAGATATTCCACCAAAAATTGTTATCGAAATCGATGTAAATGTAGAATTAGAAAATCCAAAAGCGCATATATTCGACGAATTTTTATTGCGAAAAGTAAAAAAACTTCACAAATTCGGTACGGAAAAAATTATCTGGATTTTCACTAAAAGCAACACCATAATTGTCTCAACGGATGACCAAAAATGGGACGTTGTCGATTGGGATAGTGAGATAGAAATCATGGAAGGGCTTACTTTTAATTTAGCTCAGTATTTGGCTCAAAAAGGTATTAATCCTAACCTCTAGTTGAGCCGCCAAAAATAAGGCATAAACAAAATCAAAATTGTAAATAATTCCAATCTACCTAACAGCATCAGAAACACCAAAAAACACTTACCCGAAGGCGGAATAGCCGCAAAATTATCAACAGGTCCTACCTCTCCAATCGCAGGCCCCACATTCCCTAAAGAAGTGGCCACCGAGCCTATCGCCGTCAAAAATGGTTGATCAAAATCTGCCAATATCAGCGACATGACAAAAGAACCTATCACAAAAAGAATCATATAAATTAATAAAAAAACTAAAATATGCGTCAATATTCTAGGGGCAACCAATTGCTTATCAACTTTCACTCTAATCAATGCACGAGGATGTAATAACCTTTTAAATTCAAGAAGTGAATTTTTGAAGAATACCAAATGTCGAATAATCTTAATGCCTCCACTCGTAGAACCTGCGCAAGCACCCAAAAATAATAACATGAAAAATAAAAAAGTAATGGCAGGCGTCCAACTGGTGTAATCCGCACTCACAAAACCAGTAGTAGTAATCAAAGAAACGATCTGGAAAGTGGCATCTCGAAAAGCTTGTTCTAACGTAATCTCTTGACTAAAATAGACCGTTGTCGTAACTATGGCTGAAAGTACTAATATCAGAATTGTATAAGTTTTAAACTCATCACTTTGCCACACTCTAGAAAATTTGCCCGTCAAACCGTAGTAAATAATCGTGTAATTAATACCCGCAAAAAACATAAATAGAATCGTCCAATATTGAATAGCAGGACCAAAATGCGCCATACTGGCATTTTTGGTAGAAAAACCACCCGTTGCCATCGTGGTTAAACCATGATTAATGGCATCAAAAAAAGACATATTATTTAATAGAAAAATAATTGTCAAAACGGTCGTTAATCCAACGTATATCTGCCACAATCTTTTCGCAGTTTCTCTAATCCGTGGATGAATTTTATCAGAAGTTGGTCCTGGCGCCTCCGCTACAAATAATTCTACTCCTCCAATACCTAATAATGGAAAAATAGCTACGGTCAAAACAATGATGCCCATGCCACCAATCCACTGGGTCAAACTTCGCCAGAAAAGAATACTCTGGGGAACAATCTCAATGTCATTTAAAACCGATGCACCTGTAGTGGTCAATCCCGAAAAACTCTCAAACAAAGCGTCCGTAAAAGTAGTTAAAACACCACTAAAAAGATAAGGCAACATACTCGCCAACCCCATTGTTACCCACCCCAAAGCAACAACAATATACCCTTCCCGCTTACCAATTTTTTCTATATTGTGGTATTTATACCATAAAGAAAGTCCTCCAATCGCCATCGTCACTAGGCTTGCTTTCGTAATTGCTAACCAAGCTCCATCATTATAATAAAAAGAGAAAGGTAGTGCAGTTAACATCATTGCTCCCACTACTAACAGTAAAAAACCCAACGTATTGGAAATAATTCCTAAGTTTACCATAGTCTTTTAATCAGAATTAGAGTTACTTAAACAAACCTTCTACCTTGTGAATCGCCTCGGGTAAAGTAAACACAATCACTTTATCTTCTTTTTTGAAGGTAAAATCTCCATCGGGAATAATACTTTGTTCGCCACGTATGACTCCTGCAATAATTGCCTGATCGGGTATTGGCAGTTCTTTAATCGGATACTTTGTGACTCGATTTTCTTTATGAATTAAAAACTCTATTACCTCCGCATCTACACCGTGCAAACTGGCAATTGCCTGTACTCTACCCTTTCTTACAAATCGAAAGATTTCATTCGCTGCAACCAACTTTTTATTGATAATCGTATCTACTCCAATATTTTGAGAAATATGAATGTAATTGACGTTGTCCACTTGGGCAATTGTCTTATACACCCCTAATTCTTTTGCCATCAAACTACCAACAATATTAATCTCTGAGTTAGGTGTGAGTGCAATAAAGGCATCCATATCTGCTAATCCTTCTTCTTTCAACAAATCAATGTTACTAGTATTAGCCGTCACTACTAGTGTATTTTCAAGGCGGGCTAAAAACCTTTTGCCAATCTCCTTATCGTCTACGACTAAAGTAATAGCGTATTGATTTTCTAATAGTTGGGCGGTCCGTAGGGCAATATTTGTTCCGCCAATAATCATGACATGATGCACTGCTTTGGTGCGTTTCCCAACAAATTTAGTGGCTTGATCGATGTGTTGATTGCGAGTTACTAAGTAGAGATGATCCCCTCTTCTCAATATCGTATTTCCATTGGGAATGATGGTCTTGTGATTTCTCAAAATAGCGATTCCTTTGAAATTAAATTCAGGATTTAGCTGATCTATTGTTGCCATTGTTTTACCCTCTAATGGCGAATTACGATCAATCGTTAAGCCCAAAACAGAGATTTTTCCTTCTTCAAATTCAAAAATATCGGTAAATGTACATCGCTTAAGTAATAACTCAATTTCGGCAGCCGCCAATTCTTGTGGGGAAATCAGCCAGTTTACACCCAGTTTGTGGAAGTTATCTAGCTGTTCTTTTTCTAAATATTCGTGATTGTTCACTCGGGCGATTGTACGACTCGCGCCCATCTGCCTGGCGATAATAGCCGCTAATAGATTGGTGGTTTCTAATGCGGTGACCGCAATAAATAAGTTAGCGTTGGCAACATCTGCTTTTTGCAAAACAGAAATGGAAGTCGCATCTCCATGAATGGTCATTACATCCAAATGAGTTGCCGCATATTCTAAAATTTCTTCGTTGGTATCAATTAAGATAATCGCTTGATTCTCTCTGACTAATAAATCTGCTAAATGAAAACCAACGGCTCCTGCGCCCGCAATAATAATATTCATATTAGGTATGTAGCTATAAAATTATTTTTGCAAAATTAGTGTAAAACAATCATTTGCCATTTGTTTTTAGGTAAAATGCTCCAATTATCAATTGGTTCAGTACTACATTTCGATTATTACTCACAAATCTTTCCTTGTCAACTACTCACAAGTCCTCAAAAAGTGCTTAATTTCGCAGTTCTTTAGTACAGGCGACTTGTTGAAATACAAAAAATAAACGGCGATTTATAGAATAAATCCTGAAAGGACCCGCCCGCATGCGCAGGTGTGCTGGTTGAACGTAAATAGCCCCCAGTAAAACTGGGGGATAATTAAAAAAGTTATCTTCTTACAACTCTGGAAGAGTTGAATATAAATATTTTACATTCAACTCTTCCAGAGTTGTAAGGAAATAATTATTGAACACAACCCCCGAATTTTCATTCGGGGCTATTCGTATTCAATTCCTTTGGAATTAATCAGCACAAAACCATCGCTTATTTTCTGAATCTTAATAAGCCGCATTAATCAAAACTGAATTAGAAATATGAAGATAGCATTAATCGGCTACGGAAAAATGGGCAAGACCATTGAAAAAATGGCAATAGAACAAGGCCACGAAGTTGTTCTAAAATTTGATGTGGATAATTTTGATGAATTTACCGTCAAAAATATTAAAAAAGCGGATGTAGCAATAGAGTTCACTCGCCCTGAAGGTGCTGCTGAAAACATTAAAAAATGTATTGAGGCAGGTGTTCCTGTAGTATGTGGAACAACAGGCTGGTTAGCCGAAAAAGAAGAAGTGGATGCGCTTTGTATCGAAAAAGGTAGTGCTTTTTTCTACGCCTCTAATTATAGCGTAGGTGTCAATATCTTTTTTGCTTTAAATAAGTTTTTAGCCAAAATGATGAACGACCAACCACAATATGGTTTGGAAACAGAAGAAATTCACCATACCCAAAAATTAGATGCGCCTAGTGGTACTTCTATCACTTTGGCAGAGGGCATTATTGAAAATATTAAAGGCAAAAAATCTTGGATCAATCAAGCGTCTAAAGCTAAGAGTAAAGTGCCTATTATCTCTAAGCGAATTGAGAAAGTGCCTGGTACACATACTATTAATTATCAATCGGCGATTGACGAGATCGAAATTAAACATACAGCTCATTCTAGAGCAGGATTTGCGGGTGGTGCAATACAGGCAGCGGAGTGGATTATCGAGAAGAAAGGTGTGTTTGGCATGTCCGATATGCTCGGTTTTTAATAAAAAATTCGATGGTTCAAGTCTCTAGACTTGAATCTTCTATACATGTCGTCTCCAGACGACCGTTATCGAACTTAATAGTGTTTAAAAGTCGTCAGAGACGACAATAATAGTAATTCCAAGTCTGGTGCCGATAACTATACGGCATGAAATATCGGTAATGTGTAAATTATAGCCCTTCTAATGAAAAAAGTACTCCTAACCACCTCCAAATTTACGCTAACATTCGTGCTATTATGCTTTGCTTACCTTATTTGGGTAGCAGGTAGTGGCACGTATTACGATTACCAACCAACCGAAGTAATTGACCTAAATGCAAGGAAAACAGCTCCTTTAAAAGTTATAGAAGATAGCACGCTATCCTTTCTAATTTGGAATATGGGCTATGGTGGATTGGGGAAAGAGTCTGACTTTTTTTATGATGATGGTGGCTTTTTTAGTTCAGGAGATAAAATGATTCGGGTCAAAGAAGAATGGGTAAATAAAAATATTCAAGGAGCGAATGATTTCATAGCCAAAACACCTGCTGATTTTTATTTATTGCAAGAAGTAGACGTCGAATCTAAACGGAGTTATTTTAATAATCAACTAGAAGGTTATGAAAAACAGCGACCTAATTACGCTAGTTTTTTTGCTCAGAATTATGTAGTAGATCGAGTGCCAATTCCAATTTTTGAACCTTGGCAAGTTTATGGAAAAGTAAATTCTGGTTTAGGTACAATGAGTCGTTTTCAACCAAAAAAATCTACTCGTTTTCAATTACCTGGAAAGTTTGAGTGGCCTACTCGTATTTTTCAGCTAGACCGCTGTTTGGCAGTACATAGGTTTGAAGTTAAAAACGGAAAAGAATTAGTCGTTTTTAATCTGCATAATTCCGCTTATGATTCTGGTGGCTTTTTGAAAAAGCAACAGATGAAATATTTACAAAAAAAAGTGACTAAGGAATATAAAAACGGCAACTATGTCATCGTTGGTGGTGATTGGAATCAATGCCCTCCTGATTTTAAATTTGATACTTTTATGCCTGGTCAAGCTGATGATTATGTGCAGACTAATATCAAAAACGACTATTTACCCGAAGATTGGCAGTGGGTTTATGATCCGACTATTCCTACAAATAGGAAAACTGCTGATCCTTATGTAAAAGGTAAATCGTTTGTGACCTTGATTGACTTCTTTTTGATTTCTCCTAATTTGAAAGTTAAAAGCGTACAAGGCTTTGATTTGGGCTTTGATTTTTCGGATCATCAGCCTGTTCGGATGGAGGTGGCACTTGAATAAAAGGTTGTTTAGGAAGTCCGAAAATTGCTAACAGCCCTCGGAGGGCTGTCAGCAATTTATGTAAACCAAAATAATAAAACGAACTGTCAATCCGCTTTACCCTATAAACATGCAATCGAGAACTTACAATCCTAATTTTGACTATACCGTCATCTACAACTTAAAAGAATATGCTAAGGGCATTTACCTACCTTCTGCCTTTGTAGCGAGTATCGGTTTTAAGGGACAACTACAATATATTCAAAAAAGAGCCTCTGAAAATGCTATCAGGGAATTCAAAATTGAATACACGCCTGCTATTCAAAAAATGGCGCTGATTATTGAAAACTTACAAGTTACTGCCCTTGAAAAAAAGTACAAACCTAAAAAGCGAAGAAAAACGACTCCTTTAATAGAATTGATGGATCAAGACCGTGCCGTCAAAAAATCTATTACGACTTATATCCATCAACAATTGGATCAATTCTTAACCTTGATTGTGGAAAATGATTTGGTGCTTTGTTGGGATATTGAGCGAAAAGTGTTGATAAAAGATATGCAGGTACATATTGCCAAAGATGAATTAAAACCACATTTGTCTTTTGTCAAAACAGACCAAAAAGTACTGTATAATTTAAAGTTGTCGAATAAAGACGGACAATGGAAAATTCAAGATAAAGACGTCATTCCTATCACGAATATACCTGCATGGGTGTTTGTGGACTACCAACTTTACAAAATTCCACACATTAAAGGGTATATGCTTAATCCTTTTCGGGAAAAAGAAATTGTTGTTATTGAAAAAAAATATACTAAAACCTATTTCGAAAATTTCATTGTAAAAATCGCCTCCGAAGTAGAGATGGAAACGGCAGGATTTAAGGTGATTGATAACGATCAATTACAGTATTGTCAGCTAGAATTGATTGAAGATATTTTTACTAAGGATTTTGGGATAAAAGTTGATTTTGTTTACCCTGGCGTAAAATTCAGTTGGAGAGATCAAACGAAAAGAAAGTCGGGGCTAAAATTCGAAGAAGAAGAGGTGATTATCACTAGAGTCAATCGAGATTTTGACACTGAAAAAACGTGGTTAGAAAAACTAATTACTTTCGACTTAGTGCGTGCCGAAGGTAGCTATTTTCAACAAAAAGATAAGGTAAAAGTCCCTTCCCTTTTCAATTGGTTAGCAGATCATGAAGGTACTTTAGAAAAGGCTGGTTTTAAAGTCATTACTCCAACTTTGGAGGGTAAGGTCTTAACGCTAGCAGTACCAAAAATCAGTTTTGACCATACCGAACAAAAAAACGATTGGTTTGATATTCGTGGAGTTATTGAAGTTGGTGAATTTAAAATTGCCTTTAAAAAAATTGTTCCTTATATCAAAAAAGCAGATAAGTTTTACCCATTACCAAATGGCAAATACTTTTTAATTCCTGCTGAATGGTTCACTCGTTTTAAAGGTTTACTAAAATTTGCAGAGCTAAAAAATGATAAATTAACCTTAGCAAAAAGTCAATATCCTTTATTGGAAGAATTGGGCATTGACATCGGTGCAGAGTTGGAAAAGGACTTTTCGGAAGTCGATTATCAGCCCTCCAAAGCATTAAAAGCGACTTTAAGACCTTATCAATTGGATGGTGTAAAATGGATGCTTGGGCATTATCATAATGACTTAGGCGCATGTTTGGCGGATGATATGGGGTTGGGGAAAACATTGCAAACTATTGCAGTGCTATTACACGCTAAAGAGCAAAAAGCAAAGGAAAAACCCGCAACCCGTAACTCGCAACTCGCAACACCTCAACCTCAACTAGACCTCTTCCAAACCACTACCTACCCCAACGACATTTATCAACCACTAACCTCAATCATTATCCTCCCTGCCTCCTTAGTTTTCAACTGGGAACGAGAGATTAGAAAGTTTGCACCGAGTTTGATGGTTTATAAACACGTAGGGCCAAAACGACACAAAACAGAAAAATTAGTTGGTAGTTTTGATGTCATTCTGACTACTTACCATACCGCATTGCGAGACATCGAATTGCTGCAAAAAATTGAGTTTGAGTATATTGTCTTAGACGAAAGTCAACAAATAAAAAATAAGGATTCTAAGATTTTTAAAGCGACGAATCAATTACAAGGAGAACATAAAATTTCTCTGAGTGGTACGCCGATAGAAAATTCCTTATCTGACCTTTGGGCACAAATGGAGTTTATCAATCCAGAATTATTGGGTAGTTTCCGATTTTTCAAGGACGAGTTTATTCGTCCAATTGAGAAATTACAAGACGAGGAGAAGAAGGAGCAATTGCAGAAATTGATTCAACCCTACATGCTGCGCCGAACTAAAGAAATGGTTGCTAAAGACCTGCCTGAGTTGACCACTAAAGTTTTCTATTCTGAAATGACTACGGATCAGAAAAAGCTCTATGAAAAGGAAAAATCTGCGGCCCGAAATTTCTTACTAGATAACTTTGATGGTGACGAGGGTAAATACCAATTTCAAGTTTTAAGTTCGCTTACCAAACTCCGCCAATTAGCCAATCATCCTGTTTTGACTAAAGGAACTTACACTAAAGAATCAGGGAAATTTCAAGATGTAATTGAACATTTAGAAGTGATTCACAAAGGTGGACATAAGACACTGCTATTCTCTTCTTTCGTCAAACATTTAGATCTTTTTAAAAATCATTTTGAAAAAAACAAACAAGCCTTTTCCCGCCTGACGGGTGAACTCACCCAAAAGGCACGTAAACAACAGATTGACCAATTTGAAAATAATGCAACCGTTCAATCTTTTCTAATTTCCATCAAAGCAGGTGGGACAGGATTGAACTTGACCGCAGCAGATTATGTGTTTATTCTTGATCCTTGGTGGAATCCTTCTATTGAAAAACAAGCTATTGCAAGAGCACATAGAATCGGGCAAACTAAGCGAGTTTTTGCCATTAAATTTATTACGAAAGATAGTATCGAAGAGAAAATTTTGAAATTGCAGGAGCGTAAATCTAGATTAGCAGAAGAGATTATTGAAGGGAAAGGTGGGATGTCTTTTTCTAAGGAAGATGTACGGTTTTTATTGTCGTAAATTTTGGATGAAACATACCTTTGCCCTTACTTTGTGTAAGAATTTTGAGAAAGTTACCCTTACTTTGTGAAATTACCGCAAGAAAATACCTCTATAAATCTTTCCAACTCAACACATTAAAATCAGTTCTTTCGTGGGTATTTTCTCCCCCGTATATAATAGTTTTACTTTTGGTCATTCCATCAGAAATTTCATCAAAATAATTTAATCCTTTTAATAAGCGATATAAAATAGTTTTAGTAGATTTAATTTCAAAAATATGAAAATTCATTCCCTGCTTACTCAATAAATCAACTTCGTTCCCATTAGAATCCCTCCAGAACCAGTATTTTTTCAATTGATATTGGTGGAAATTTTTCTTAAAAATTTCTGCAATAGTAAGGTTCTCAAAAAGATGTCCCAATTGAGTGGGATTATCTAAATCATCAATTGTCCGTAAACCAGATAAAAAAGATAGTAAACCCGTATCGTAAAAATAAAGTTTAGGAGCTTTGATTATTCGTTTTCTAAAGTTATTATGATAAGGATTTAATAAGAAAATAATATAGCTACTTTCTAAAATGGACAACCATGATTTAGCAGTAGGCTGAGAAATCCCACATCCAGCCGCCAACTTACTAAGATTTAGCAACTGTCCAGCATGACCTGCACATAATTCTAAGAAGTCATTAAACCGTTTCATATCTTGCACTTTAAGTAATTCCGTTACATCTCGTTGAACATATGTTTGCAGATAATTATTATGGAAAACGGCATGATCCAACTTCTTATCATAAATAGCTGGATAACCTCCCTTTAATACAAGTTCTTTCCAATCTACAGGAAGTAATTCTGCCTCTTTCAATTCTGTTATATCAAATGGTAATAATTTAAACAGGGCAACTCTACCTGCCAAACTTTGTGTAATTTGTTCTAAAAGAAGAAAATTTTGGGAGCCCGAAAGAATAAATTGCCCCATTTCTCCACTTCTATCTACTTCTGTTTGTAGATATGAAAATAGTTCTGGAGCTTTTTGCACTTCATCAAAAATCACTTTCGAGGAATATTGTTTTAAAAAGCCTTTTGGATCTGTAACAGCAAAATCTCGCTCATTTTTGTCTTCTAAAGAGACATAGATATAGTTCGGCAACAAGTTTTTTAGTAGTGTAGTCTTCCCAGACTGCCGAGGTCCAGTAATAGCAAGTATTGGATATTTAGTAATTAATGATTTTACAGTTATGGCTATCTGACGATTGATTAAACTCATAATACTTTTTTGTAAAACTACTACTTATTTTGAAATTACATAGAACTTATTTTGAAATTACATAGTATTCGCATGTTAATTATTTTTTTTGTAAATAAAATGGGTACTGCACAAGCTTAATTTGCTCCTTCAATATTCAAAGAAAATCCATTATTTCATTTAGTTTCATTCAATTATTATCTACCTTCGCTCTAATAATTTATTCAAAACCTAAACGATGTTAAAACCACTTTTAAAAATACTTAGTTGCCTAGTTTTATTTTTGGCCGTAGCTTGTAGCAATGATAAGACAGCTAACCAAGAAAAGACCGAAACAAAAGGAGTAGATAAGCCAACTATTGAAAGAACCGCTACTTATAGCGAGACCAATAATGCCTACTTTGGTGATCTCCATGTCCATACAAGCTGGTCTTTCGATGCTTTTATTTATAATGTGCGGACTACCCCTAGCGATGCCTACGATTTTGCTAGTGGCAAGCC
>CALDTJ010000345.1 GCA_937924145.1 uncultured Saprospiraceae bacterium | reverse complement strand
GGCGGTTCAGAAGTTTACACTTCTTCATGCTATTTTCCTCTAAAAATTTCTTCAATAGAAGGACTATTCAACAAATTTTTAAAGAAAACTATCGAAAAAATCTAAATTTCATATGGTCATTTTCAAAGGGTAACAAGTCTACTGAAGAGAATGAGTGTTGCCGCAGGGAATGATGTTGCTACCTTTACATTCAATACCTCAAGAATTAATAAACCTGGTGAGAAGTTATATCTGCCTCAACTATTTAATAGCTTAATTAAAACAGCCGATAAAATTAATAATTTTAAAGATGCTACTGCTTATGTAGATAGCTTTGCCAAACCTTTAAAATACGAAGACTGTGCAAGAGATTTAGAACCACTTGGTGTTTTGCTATTATTGGGAGAATTAGAAGAAGCGGTAGAAACTGGTTATATTCAAAGACAGTAGACTTTTGGGAGCTATTGACTGGATGGAAGATGTCTTTATTACAAATGAAAAACTAAGACAAGTAACTTCTGAGAAAGGGAATGTAACTAGCCACTGTAAAGAATTTTCAGACGAAAGTATTTTCGGTTTCATTGAAAAAGAATTAGTAGACGACCAAACTGAATACCTCTTTTGTGATGATTTGGGAGACGAATGGGCTGATTTTATTGAGGTAAAATCAGATAGAATTTGTTTGTACCATGCTAAATATAAAAAGGAAGTAGGATTATCTGCCTCTAATTTGCAAGATGTAATTGGACAAGCACAGAAGAATTTAGGAAATGTTATTCCTGATGCAACTAGATTAGCTAATAAAAAGAATAGTTGGGATAAAAATTTTAATCTCGATAATCATAAGACACAAATAGCCAAAATGAGAACGGGGGATAATGTAGCTAATGGACTAAAAGCTTATCAACAAAAACTCAATTCTTCTAAAGTCCATTTTGAGATAAGCTTAGTAGTTAATTACCTTTCTAAGGACCAATTAATGAAAAATTTTAGAGCATTAAGAGATGGTGGAAAGGTTGAACAGAAAGCACAAGTTATTCAGTTACTTTGGTTTATCTCTTCTTTCGTTCATGGTTGCAAAGAAATGGGTGTCAAACCGTTTATTATTTGCCAACCATAATTTTTGTATCATTGCAATCAATCAAAAAATAACCGAATACATGATAACAGGCGAATTAAAAACTAAAATTAATAATCTCTGGGAGACCTTCTGGACAGGCGGCATTTCCAACCCGCTCACCGTCATAGAACAAATCACCTACCTCCTTTTCATCAAGCGGATGGATGATTTGCAGATATTGAAAGAAAACAAAGCCAACCGATTGGGCATTCCTATCGAAGATCCGATATATACGGAGGCAGAAAGACCGCTCCGTTGGAGTAGTTTTAAACAAAAAGACCCCGAGGAAATGCTGGATTTATTTCGCAAGCCATTGAGCGAAGAAGTGGATTTGACAGCCTTTGATAAAATGAAGTTGATGGGAGCGGAAGATAGCCCGTTTCGGACGTTTATGAAAGGGGCGACTTTTATGGTAGATAAGGCTCGGTTACTGGATAAGGCGGTGCAAAGTTTGGATGAGATTGACCAAGCAGATCAAGATACCAAAGGCGATTTATACGAATATTTATTGTCGAAAATAGCCTCGGCTGGGCAAAATGGACAGTTTCGGACGCCTCGGCACATTATTCAAATGATGGTGGATATGGTCAAGCCGACGCTAACCGATACAGTCTGCGACCCTTCGGCAGGAACGATGGGCTTTTTGGTAGCGGTGACGGAGTACATGAAAAAGCATCACGCCAATGACTTATTAAAGCCAGAAAACAAAGCGCATTATCAAGAAAATATGTTCAATGGGATTGAGTTTGACCCGTCGATGATTCGGATAGGGGCGATGAATATGACCTTGCACGGGATAGAATCACCTAACTTGATACTAGAAGATACATTGTCGGAAAAGGCAGCGCATATAAAAGATACCTACTCTTTGATACTCGCCAATCCACCGTTTAAAGGAAGTTTGGATTATGATGCGGTGGATAGTTCGATTTTGCAAACGGTGAAATCTAAAAAGACAGAATTATTGTTTTTAGGGGCGATGTTGCGCATGATGACTACGGGTGGACGGGCAGCCGTGATTGTTCCTGATGGTGTCTTATTTGGGAGTAGCAAAGCCCATAAACAAATCCGCCAAGCGATTATTGAGGAACAGCAATTGCAAGCGGTGATTTCGATGCCGAGTGGGGTGTTTAAACCCTATGCAGGAGTGAGTACTGCCATCCTATTTTTCACCAAAACGGAATCGGGTGGAACGGATAAAGTTTGGTTTTATGATATGAAAGCCGATGGCCGTAGTTTAGATGATAAACGGAATATTTTAGGCAACACCGACGAAGGCGGCGAATTGACCCAAAGCCACGAAGAAAATAATATGCCCGATATTATTGCTCGTTGGAATAGCCCTGATTTTGCTACGGTAGAAAGTAAAAGAAAGCGCACCGAACAGTCCTTTTTTGTGCCACTGAAAGAAATACAAGACAATGGATATGATTTGAGTATTAATCGCTATAAAGAGATTATTTATGAGAAAATTGAGTATGATGCACCTGCGGTGATTATGCAGCGGATAAAGGAACGAGATAATTCTCGGACAAAAATATTAACGCAATTGGAAGGATTATTAAGTAATACAGAAATTTTTGTAAAATGAGAGATTGGATAGAATACAGATGGGAGGAAGTCCTAACCATTAAAAATGGTAAAAATCAGAAGAAAGTCATTAATCCCAATGGCAAATACCCTATTTATGGAAGTGGTGGAATTATGGGATATGCTGATGATTTCTTATGTTTGGAAAACACTACAATCATTGGACGAAAAGGGTCTATTAATAATCCAATTTATGTAAAAGAAAAATTCTGGAATGTAGATACAGCGTTTGGCCTTTGCTCGAATGAAAAATTAGACAGTAAGTTTTTCTTTTATTTCTGTAAAAACTATAATTTTTTTAAACACAATAAAGCGACGACTCTTCCAAGTTTAACTAAAGCAGATTTATTAAAAATAAAAATACATCTACCTTCATTACCCATCCAAAAACAAATAGCCGAAATCCTTGATACCGCTAATGCCCTGCGACAAGAGACAAAGGCACAATTGGCAGATTTGGATGTGCTGGCGCAGTCGGTTTTTTTGGAGATTTTTGGGGACCCTGTTCTGAATGAAAAGGGATTTGAGAAAAAAACTTTAGGAGCTTTATCAACTGTATTTCGTGATGGACCTTTTGGGTCTAACTTGAAGTCTGCACATTATACAGACAAAGGAGTAAGGATTATTCGATTAAAAAATATAGGTGTTGGAGAGTTTGTTGATACAGATAAAGCTTTTGTTTCCGTAGAACATTACGAAAATGTGCTAAGTAAACATAGCTGCCGTAAAGGAGATGTACTATTTGGAACTTTAGGTGAACCTAACCTAAGAGCTTGTCATTTCCCAGAAAATATAGAACTAGCAGTAAATAAGGCTGACTGTTTACAATTTAGACCTAAAAACGAAGAATTAAAAGCAACATTCTTAGTACATTTAATAAACTCTAAAGGGATTCAAAATTCCGTAAAAAACCTTGTTCATGGTCAAACAAGAGGTAGAATTAGTAAAGGGCAACTTACAAATTTTGAAATTCCTGTTCCTCCATTAGACCTACAAACCCAATTCGCCCAAATCATCCAAAATATCGAATCCCAAAAAGCAGAACTAAAGCAAAGCCTACAAGAAAGCGAGGATTTATTTAATGGCTTATTACAGGAGGTGTTTGGCTAGAAAATTTTCAACCATTCCAACTAACTAAAATGGTACAACTTTTTTTTCAACCAGCTAAAATTACCGATGCGAATTGGGCAGTTGCCTATACCCAAATTGTAGCCTTGGTAAACGCTTTTCCATTACAACTAGTGCGGATAGAGGCGTATAATGGTTATGAAAAAGGATTGGATAAAAAGCAGGTGGAGTTACGAGAAAATATAGGGTCGGCAACGGAATCTCTTTCCTTTTACGGCGATTGGGTGAGTTATACTTCGGGGAGGCAGGTTACCTTTTATAAAAATTGGCAAAAACAAGTAGAAAAAGAATTAGTAGGCGAAATAGCCAATACCGCCCAACCTATTACTTGGTATCCGCCACAGCGGTTCAAAGACGATGGTAGTTTTCCAACTGCCAACGGATTAGCCCTCTGCAATAATTATATTAATACCAACGAAGCCCCTTATGAGTATGCGCTAATTGCCATTGGTGTTTTATTAGAAAAACTATTGCCCAATGCGGTATTTATGACTGCGCCAGACGAACATATTGGGACGGTCTTAAAAATAGTGGCATGGTTAGAAGGACATTTTAAAACGACTTTTGAGTTACCGCTTTATTTTGATAAACCTCGACTTTTGGCGTCTTTTATTGGATATTATGCTGATAAAAAGGATGCAGTCAGTCGTTTAGAAAATTTATACCGCAAACAATTTAAACGCAATTTAGATTTTGCCATCGAGCATATTGGTTACGAGCCAACTTTTGACTGTTACGCAGAAATACTAACCTTGTATTCCTTTGGTACTTTTGGTTTTTCAGATGTCTTAGACCCGTGGATTGCAATAACTAAAGATTTAGAAAGTACTTTAAATTTGATTGCGGAAAGTAAACTATACCTAATCGAACAAGCTAAAGCAGACCCCACCGCTACTTGGTTAGACCGAGAATTAGCGGCATACGATTTAACCGATTTATTAAAAACGTGGCTCAACGAATTCATTCTCTGGACACCCCAACAAAGAGAACAATTGACGCTTTTTTATACCAATCAACAAGCTTTAGAAACAGGGAAATCTGATTTAATGGACAGCCTACTGCGCATGGGCGGTTATCGAATCAATATTTGCCCGATTCATGCGACTTACGATGAATTGTTCGAAGCGTTTATGTACCATGACCCTAAAAATGGCGCAGTTTTCAAACAAATAATAGATGATTGGTTAGCCGAAAATGCGACGAGGTACAGCGATTTAGTGGCAGCATTAGACCAACTAACAATAAGCGAAACTGTAGCGGAAGAATTAGCAGAAAGCGTCGAAACAATCAGCAGGCAAACAGCCGTTCAAGCGGAATATCTAGCACAATATCCCCAAGCCGCTCAATTTATTATCAAGCGAGCCTTAAAAGCCAATCCTACATTTTTGCGAATAGAAACAGCTATAACGGAATTATATGACCAATTTAAAGCCTTTATTCAAGCGGAAGCTAATCAATCGTTTATCGAAGCATGGAAAGCGGAGACTAAAGCGGCACAAGTAGAATTCATTCGGTATCGACTCAAAAAACTTCGATTGTGCATTCACCCTGAATTTGAAAATTGGTTGGCAGCAGAAAATGACCCAAGTATTTTATTCCACTTACGCTTATTGATGGGAATGAAATTTACGGAGCGTTCTTTTGTCTATACTTGCTTTCGGGTTTTATGGGATAAAAAATATTGGGAAGTTTGGCGGACGGGAAGGGAATATGCGATTTGAGTATTAGGGGGAAGAGGTTATTTCTGACTTTCCCATTTAATAATTTACAGGAAGTGTTTATGTGAAATAAAACCAATCACAACAACAAAATCGCAACAAATACAGTATAAAAATAAACCGCTATTTAATAACAAAACAAATGATTAACCCATGTATCATTGGAAAAACCTTGGAGACAAAGCCCTAAAAGAATTAGGAGCAGAAAGAAATATTAAAGGAAACGCTGATAAAATTGCTAAACAACTACCCAAGCGATTAAATGACCAATTTATTAACCAGCATTTTTCGACATTAATACATAATTTTTTTAAGCCGGGAGAATTAGGAGAAAAATATCTAGAACCTATTGTAGAAAGCTTGATAAATAAGAACTTGGGCGACAAAAATTATAAACCACGTTCTGTTACTGGTTCTTATAAATTTATTAAATCTACTAGAAAATCAACTGGTCGAAACCAAACGATATTATACATTTTAAAACAAGTCTTACAAAAAGGATTAATAGACCAAATAAGTCCAGAAAATATACCTGCCGCTTTTAAAATTACCCCTGCTAAAATTCCCTACGATGACCGCACACCTTTTGATTATCAAGAGAAGGTTTGGAAATCGTTGGACAAAGTCACAAAAAATAAAAAAGACCCTTTTGCAGGTTTAGTAGTGATGCCAACAGGTTCAGGAAAAACGTTTACAAGTATACATTGGCTGTTAAAAAATCATGTTGCCAATGGTGGAAAAGTGCTTTGGATTGCGCATCGCTATGAGTTATTAGAACAAGCAGCGACCAATTTTGCTACTTTGGGGCATTTATTAGATGGCAAAAAAGAGACAGTAGATGTTCGGATTATTTCGGGTAGACATTCCGCATCCTCTACCATTAATCCTTCTTTTGATGACATTACGATTGCCATGCCCTATTTTTCTAAGACCGAGGCAATTTTAGAAAAAGTCGTCAAAACAAAAAATCTTTTTGTGGTCATCGACGAGGCGCATCATGCCTATGCACCAAGCTATCGACGCTTAATCAAAGCCATCAAAAAGAAATCTGATTATAAATTACTAGGCTTAACTGCCACTCCTACTCGTACCAATGTGGATGAACGAGGTGGATTTGCTGCTTTGTTCAATCACCAAAAAGTAGCGGAGGTAGATATAAGAAAACTTATCGAAAAAGGCGTTTTAGCTAGACCTATTCCGATTATCGTTAAAACCGAAACGGACGTAGAAACTGCTTTAACTACCGCAGACAAAGCCTTTTTAGCTAAATTCAATGATTTAAGTCAAGCATGGAAAACCAGAATCGCCAAAAATGCGCAGCGGAATAATGCGATAGTTGGTGAATACCTTAGAGGAGTGAACCCAAAAAAATACGGCAAAATACTCATTTTTGCTTTAAATATTGAACATGCGGATTTGTTAAAAAATGCTTTTTTAGACCAAGGCGTACAAGCGGAATATGTAGCGAGTTATCGGTTCTGGGAGGAAGACAACGAAGTGGTGTCCAATAGAGAAATTATCAAAAGATTTGCCGACCCGAAAAGTGGCTTAGATGTCTTGATAAACATCCAAATCGTCACCGAAGGAACCGATATTCCTGGTGTGCAAACCGTCTTTTTGGCCCGCCCCACCAATAGTGAAATCTTACTACGACAGATGATTGGTCGAGCCTTAAGAGGTTCCGCCGTGAAAGGCGGCACGAAAGAAGCCTATATCGTTTCGTTTGAAGACCATTGGGATAAGTACGCAGATTGGCAAAGTCCATTGGATTTAGTGGCAGACATTGTACCGATAGTACAGGAAGGCAAGAAGGAATTAGCCGCACCAATTCCCGTGCCTGTGGTAGAAGGCGTGGATTGGAGTTTGATTCGTTCTATTGCCAAATCAGTTCGTCAGAATATTCAATCGTCGGTAGCCGTTTTTGAGGCGATTCCTTGTGGTTGGTACGTACTGGATAATGCAGTCTTAGAATCACCAGAAACATTCAGCAATGAATTCCGACAAATAGAAGTATTAGCCCACCAACTAACAGGCTGGCAAGCTATGGAAAAACAGTTAGCTGCAAATAAAAAGAAACAATCGACAGACCAGCTATTTGAGGAATATTTTGGCGATTGTCAATCACCAAAACCTGCTAAAGACCAAGTAGATTATTTTGTGAATTACCTCCAAGCAAGTGAAGACCCACCACATTTTATTGCTTTTGACGAAAGAAAAACGGTAGAACCGTATCAACTAGCCAAGAGAATTATAACAGATGAATTGAGTTATACGAATCGAAAGAATTTATTAAATAAAGCTTATGAAAGTAATTTAGCAAAAGCTATCTACCCAACATTCAAGAAGTTTTCGGTAGCCGTAGAAGATGCGGTGTTTAGTATAGATAACCCAAAAGAAGAAGGGGCGATTGCGCCTACCGCTTACCCTATATTCGAGGCATCACAAATGGAGGATTTACCCCTTGATGGTAAATATGATTTGGATAAATTGATGAAGGAAGTCCTAAAGGAAGGGAAACAATTGATGGGTAAAAAACTGCCCTACACTGGTACGATTGAGTGGACCAAAAGAATTATGAAAGGCTGGTTTGGGATGGCTCACCAAACGAAAACACAAGGAAAAGGTAAGATAAGAATCAATATCATGTTGAACTCCACTAAGGTAAGTGAACATACACTAAAGTTTTTGATTTGGCACGAATACTTACACCTTTATTTTAATGAAGAGGCACATACGCCTAGATTTAGACAATGGGAACGAAAATGGGACAACTGGGTAGATGCGGATGAGGAGTTGGATAGATTGAATGATCGGTATCGGATTGGGTATTGGTAGATGATACCATCAATTTACAGTTAGGAAACTTTGAGGCAAGCAAATTTGTTAGTATCTTGAAACTTAAAAATGACAAAATATGACGACTATAAAACAACCATTAACAAATGCACAACTAGAGCTACTAAAGGTTTTTACACATAATTTAACGGATGAAGACTTAAAGGAATTAAAAAAAGTATTAGCTGATTTTTTTGCCAATCGGCTAGTCGAAAAAGCGAATAAGGTTTGGGATGAAAAAGGATGGACAGAAGAAGATGTACAGCGCATGTTAAACACCAAGATGAGAAAAACAAAAAACAAATAACCCTTGAAAAAAGTTGTATTAGATACAAATGTTTTATTGGTTAGTATCTCTGATAAGTCTAGTTTACATTGGATTTTTCAGAAACTATTAGCTAAAGAATACACCCTATGTGTTACTACTGATATTTTAGCAGAATATGCCGAAATAATTGAGCGCCATATGGGAAGTGGAGCAAGCGAAGATGCCCTTGGCTTAATCGAAAATTTAACCAATCTAGAACATATCACCACTTATTATAAATTCCGCTTATTGAAAGATGAGGATGATGATAAATTTGTTGATTGCGCCATTGCAGCCAATGCTAGTTTTATAGTCAGTCATGACTCAGATTTTAAAGTTTTAGAACGAATAGACTTTCCAAAAGTAAAAGTGATTGATACCATTACTTTTAAAGAAGAATTAGAAAACACCTAATTAATTACTACTTTCCAAACATTTCACACCCATAAATAGTAAAACAACAAATATTTGAATATATTGAGCCTAACGTTCTACTAGACAGATAGAAACGTAAAATATTAAACGGACTTTCTTTACCAAAACAATAGTTTCTACAAATTAGAAACCACATGAGCAAAAGCAACTTTACATTTATAGCTAGACGCTACCCAAAGATATTTGAGGCTGCTTTAGAGGCAGAGCGACAAGTTTATACCAAAGCGGTCATATCAGGTTTTTCCTGTCGTCAGGCTATGGAATTATTACTCAATTGGGTGTATGACATTGATGTCGAATACGAATTACCTTACCAACCAACCTTAGCCGCCAAGTTACGAGCCGATTGTTTTCAACGAGATGTTCCCCCTAAAATTATCAGAGAGTTAGAATATATTCGCAAGATTGGTAATAATGCGGTTCATGATCGCCGCATCAATTCCAGAGAAACCTTATCTGGCGTTAAATTTCTTTTTCATTTTTGTCAGTACGTTGTTCGGACCTATACCGACGGAGCTATCCCTACTACTTTTGACGAAAGCATCATTCCCGTTGACGACCCTGTAAAAGTAGCCATCCGAGAGTTTGCCCAATTGAAAGCCTTACATGAATCGACCTTAAAAAAGCAAGCAGCATTACAACAGAAAGTTGCAGAAAACGATGTCCTAAAAGCAGAAAGAGCTGCCTTACAAAAAGAGATTGCTGCCTTAAAAGCTGCTAATAAAGACCTTCCTATTCCAGAATCTTCGGTATCTGAGGCAGAAACTAGACGCTTATACATTGATGCCGATTTAAAAGCTATTGGTTGGGATATTAGTGCCGAAAATGTAGCCGAATACGAAGTGGACAATATGCCTAAAACCATCAATCCGACAGGTAAAGGATATATCGACTATGTGCTATGGGGAGACGATGGTTTACCATTGGCATTGGTAGAGGCTAAACAAACTTGTAGAAGTGCAAAAGAGGGAAAAGTTCAGGCGGCAATCTATGCGGATTGCTTAGAAAAACGTTTCGGTAGACGACCTATTATTTTCTATACCAATGGATTTGAGACGTATATCTGGGATGACCAATTTTATCGACCTCGACGTATTTTTGGCTTTTATGCAAAAGATGAATTAGAGCTTTTAGTGGAGCGTAGAATTAGCCGAAAAGATATTCGGAAGTATACCCCCAATCCAGCTATTGCAGGGCGGTATTACCAAAGGGAGGCCATTCAGCGGATTTGTGACACCTTTGTCATGGACGGAGAGAGTGGACTAACGAGTAATCGTAGAAAAGCCCTAGCAGTAATGGCAACGGGGTCTGGAAAAACTAGAACAGCGATTGCCTTGGTGGATATTTTGATGAAAGCCAATTGGGCAAAGCGAGTTTTGTTTTTAGCCGATAGAACCGCTTTGGTCACTCAAGCCAAGCGAAGTTTTAATGATAATGTCGGACATCTCACTGCCATTGATTTGACCAAAGAAATTGAAGATAACACCACAAGGTTGGTCTTCTCGACCTACCCAACTATTTCTAATCGAATAGATAATGCTAAAAATGAGGCAGGAACAGTTTATGGAGTAGGTCATTTTGATTTGATTATTGTCGATGAGGCACACCGTTCGATTTATAAAAAATACGAGGATATATTTCATTATTTTGATAGCCTAGTGGTCGGCTTGACGGCTACCCCAAAGGATGAAACGCATGCAGATACCTATGCAGCGTTTGAATGTGAAAATGGAAATCCCACCTATTTTTATGAACTAGACCAAGCGATCAAAGATGGCTATTTAGTGCCACCAAAAAAGATGAAAATGGGGACGAAGTTTCTTCGTCGAGGTATCAAATATAGTGAACTCACTAAAGCAGAAAAGGAGAAATTTGAAAAATTGTTTGCGGCAAGAGGAGAAGAGGTACCTGAGGTCATTGACCCTTCCGCTATTAATCGGTGGTTGTTTAATAAAGATACGGTGATCAAAGTACTAGATGCTTTGATGACTAGGGGGCACAAAGTAGAATCAGGGGATAAAATAGGTAAGACGATTATTTTTGCAAAGAGTCAAGACCATGCCGATTTTATCCAAGAGGTCTTCGAAGAACAATACCCTGAATATAAAGGCGTATTTGCACAAACGATTTCTCATAGGGACAAGAAATATGCACAAGATTTAATTGATAAATTCAAAGACCCTAAACGGTATCCACAAATTGCTATCTCGGTAGATATGTTGGAAACGGGTATTGATGTGCCAGAGATTGTAAATTTGGTACTTTTCAAACCCATCTATTCTGTTTCTAAATTTTGGCAAATTATTGGTCGAGGTACTCGGCTTTGTGAAAATCTTTTTGGAGTAGAACAAGATAAACAAAATTTCTTAGTTTTCGATTGTTTTGGCAATTGCGATTACTTTGAGGCTTTACTAGACGAAGAGTCAACTGAGACAGGGAATTTACAAAAATCCGTTTCACATCGCATTTTTGAATTAAGAATACAATTGGCTGAGGCTTTGCGAAGTGCGCAATTTCAAGACGATCTGATGCAAAAGTTTCGGAATGATTTACTCGATGTCTCGCACGAATTAGTTAAGTCTTTGTATGGTCAGCGGAAAGAAGTATTTAGGGTAAGAATGCGACTGACCATCATCAAAAAATACGCAAAACGAGATAATTGGAATGACTTAAGTAGTGATTTAATAAATATTTCGGACGAAATCGGTCCATTGGTCACTTTGAAGGATAAAGATGAAAAAGCAAAGTTATTTGATGCTTTATTGTACAAAATGCAGTTGGCTTATTGTAACGGAGATGCCTCTTTTGACCGTGGTAAGCAAAATTTAGTTCAGCGAGCAAGAAGATTGGCAACGTTGTCTAATATTCCTGTTGTTCGAGACAAGATGCCCTTAATTACTCGCATCCAAAGTGAACAATTTTGGAAAGAGCTCTCTTTTCCTATTCTAGAGAAAATCCGAATAGAGTTACGAGATTTAATGAATTTACTAAAAACTGATAAAACAGATATTGCCTACACTAACTTTGCCGACGAATTGGATGAAATGAGCGAACCAGAGGACTTAAAATTACCTTCTGCTCCTGCCAATTACCTAGATCGAGTTCGTTCTTTTGTACGGAATAATCAAGATTACATGGTTATCCAAAAACTCCGAACGAACAAGCCCATTACTAGCGATGAACTCAGCAAACTAGAACAATTACTTTTTGATGGTGGAGAACGAGGCACAAAGTCCGATTTCATTAAAGCGACCAATACTAGCCAACCCATCGGGCAATTTATTCGCAGTATTTTGGGTTTAGATCGCAATGCAGCCATGACCGCTTTCTCTACCTTCCTAGAGAAAGGCAATTTATCCGCCAATCAACAACAGTTCTTAGAGATCATTATCAATAATTTTACTATCAATGGTTTTATTGACCCTGCCCAACTATACGAATCGCCTTATACGGATATTAATATAGCAGGTTTGGACGGTGTGTTTGATGATGGAGATAGTTCGATGATTGTTTCGATTATTCGGGGAGTGAATGGGAATGCGGAGGTGGCTTAGGACCTAAGTTCAAAGTGAAAGCTAAACAACTTTATAAAAATGCGGAATCCATCATGCGGGTTGGTATTATTATTAATGAATTGGTGATAAATTCTTTTAAATATGCTTTTGATAACCATGCAACTCCTGAAATTAATGTTGCTTTAAAAGAGTTAGCCAATCAAGATTTAGAATTAGTTTATCAAGATAATGGAAAAGGTTTACCTCCAGAAACGAATGTAAATACAAGTGATACACTGGGCTTGAAATTAATCCGTTTGCTAACTAAGCAATTGAATGGAGAAGTAAAAATTAAAAATGATGATGGGGCTGTATTTACCTTTATACTAAAACTAGCTAATTAATATGTCTTTGATGAAAATATTAATTGTAGAGGACGAATTATTGGTTGCAGAAAACTTAAAAGAACGCTTAGTTGATTTAGGGTATTTGATTTCTGGTCAAGCAGACAATTTACCAGATGCTTTGCGAGCTTTCAAAAAGATGCTGCCTGATATTGTACTTTTAGATATTGATTTAGGAGAAAATAAAGCAGATGGAATTGACATTGCCCATGAATTTAACAAAATACATTCAGTCCCTATTATTTATTTGACAGCCCTTACCAATCAAACTACTATTGAAAGAGCAAAGGAAACTAAACCAGCAGCTTATTTGATAAAACCTGCTCGCCCTTCCCAATTAAGAGCTGCTTTAGAAGTAGCGCTTTTCAATTTTAGTCAACAAATAATTCCTACTCCTTCCGCTAGAAATCACAAAAGCCCCGCCGCAAATATTTATCCTTTAGAAGATGCTTTTTTTCTGCGTGATATTAAGCGAGTTCTTCGCAAAGTATTGGTGGCCGATATACTTTATGTAGAGGCCAAAAGCTCTGCTATTGAAATTAACTTAAGTAATTCGACAGAATTTATCTACGCTAACCTTTCTAGCTTTCAAAATCAAATTCCTCATAGTCATTTAGTTAGATGTCATCGTTCTTTTGTAATTAACCTTTCTAAAATTGATGCTATTGATGAGTCAGTTCTAAAAATAGGAGCGCATTCTATTCCAATGAGTAAATCTTATCGAGATGTAGTACTCGCCCAGTTACGCCTTTTAAAAGCCGATTAATATCATTCACAAGGTCAATTCTATTACCTACACGGAAAGGATATTTTTAGCTATCATTCACGACTAACTTGCCAGTGATAACGATAGTCAAGGCATTTTCTATCAGATTTTTGGCAAAAATAGGCTAATCCACTTTAATTAGAATTTGAGTTTATCTCAAATGCTTACAGTATGACAACTGATAAGCCTAGCTTTTCTTTGCCTAAACTTTTCAAGATTGCCTTGACTGATTTTTCTAATCAAAAATTGGCAATTATGAAAACGATGATTAATGTAAAACAATCCATTATTATTTCAGATAGTATTGGATTGTAATGAATTTAGAGGTAATAACTACTCCTTTGGTTTTGAGGAGTAGTTATTATAATACTAAGTTGCTAGTTTATTAATAAACCATTTTTTTGATTGAACAATAACGAGTTTATCAAGTACTTGAGTAATTTTAGCAGAAGGTGTATTTTTTATAAAAAGACGCATTAATTTAATGAAATTAAGCCCAGCAACTACAAAACTCTCATTGGCCACTTTATGGGTTCTCAAATACTTTTCATAAGCATCACAGGCATAGATAGCATTCGAAAAATGCTCAAGTTCATAATGAGCCCTAATCGTCAATGCCCTAGTTCCTATACTATAATAAAAATTTTGTAGACTTACTTTTTGCAAGTTGGCAAGGCATTGTAAGTAGTTTTTTTCTGCAAAGTCGATTGTTCCTTTTGCATAATAATAATTATCTGTTCGGAAAGAAGTCGGAAGAGTATCAGACCAATTTTCTACAAAAGTTTTAGCCCAGTCAAATTTCCCTAAAATACAAGCAATAGATACGATATTTTTGAAAGGGATTGGGGGGAATTTTTTATTAGCAATCATTATCTTTTCCTTCAATCCAAAATCATACAATTCAAAGAGTTTTCTTATAGCATCTAACTGTCCATTTCTGTAGGATCTGGCCAAGAAACTGGTTAGAATTGTTAGAAGCATCAATCGTTCAGATTGTTGCTCAAATTGAAAATGATAAAGGTATTTTTCTAACTTTAAGAAGGTTTCCGATTTTTCTTTCTCTAATAATTGGATAATATGATAATATAAATCTAAATAAGATTTTCCAATGGAACTATTTGCTTTTGCGTAAGCCTTGATCTCATCTAACAACCAAACTTTGTTCGTTTCACTTAAAACATTATTTCTGCTGAGTAATTCGGTAGCATACTTTAATTTGAAAGTGGCATAAAAATGATCTAAATGGCGCATAGTGGCATCTAGCCGATTATTTTTATACTGGTTACCATCAGAATTGTAGGCGTTTAATTCGTGTAAGTATAAAAGGTTTAAATCTTGCCATCTTGAGTTTTTTTGCTCAAATTCTTTGATGCCTTTATTTAGTTCTCTATAAAAACGGTTCGTTAGTTGCCTTTCTTTCAATATTTCGAGTTTCATTTTTTTAATTTCAATTCGCTCTCTTTCCCTCTTCATTTTTTCCCAAAGTAAGAACTCCAAAAGATATTGATTTAAGTTGGATAGACGATTGTTTAAAACGACTTGTGTAATTCCTTTAGGTAAGAAATATCTTTTCAGTGCCACTTCTTTTTTTAGTTTCTCAGTATGATAGTCTTTGGCATATTTGAGAATATATCCATACACGATTAATAGTTGTGTTTGAGCACCATAATTTCCATTGAGGTATGCTGTAAATGCCTTGACTTCCTTTTTAGTTAAGGTCTGTAATAATTGAATGAATTTGCCTTTTGTCATAATGTTAACGGAACTGCTTTTCTGTACATTGAAGGTATAAATAAAATATATTTTCCTTATCTATTTAATGAAGTGTTTCCGAAAATTTTTCGATTTGTCTTCAGTTATATATTATTATTCCCATTTTCTAAGCTTTGTGGCAAAAGAGCTAATGAAAAAGAAAAGCACTTTGGTGGTGAAAAGTCCGAAAGGAACTGATTGCGTGTAATGTTTAGTAAGTGATTGATTATTAGTTATTTGTGATTTAATACTTGTTGGATTTTAAAAAAGAAAAGCAAGTATTCTGTGATGTTTTGTATAAATATTGTATTTATTTTTTAATTAGTTGTCCTGTAATATTGTACATCTGAATAAAGTGAAAATATTTTCATTGTTTTATTATTTAATAGGAGTCGCCGATGATTGACTGAGCGGAAATAGATGGACTACTCCTATTGGCACTAACTATTAAAAGTTGAGCTAAAGCATTTTTCATCTTCAATGTATTGAATAACAATATGAATTTAGACTTCAAAAATCATTTATTAACTGCATTTGAAAGGGCTAACCTCGATGAAGATGAATCCAATAAGATAACTGATTTTTTAGACTACCTGCTAGACCATCATTTGATTGAGGAAACAAATATTCGTCGATATACCATACTCAAAGAATTTGAGATACAGTACCCTCAGCACCAATACCACAAGACACAAACCGTCTTTACAATTGCTAATAAATATGGCATTTCAGAACGAACGGTGTGGACGGTTTTGAAGGACCATGTTCGGCGATTTGAAAAATAAACATTACGCCTTTATATAATTTATTCGGATGGGGTGCAGTAGAATGGCTTACTCTATTTTTAGTTTTACCGTTTTGTTGCCTCTTATCTTATTTTCCTTGTTTTTAAATCCTTAATGCCAATGTGTTTGTTAACAAAATTTACTATTCGATTTTCTGTTTCATTTTTACTTTGCTTGACTTCTTTTTTTACTTTTGCCCAAATTAGTGAGGGTGGGACACCTCCTAGTTTTGCTTATGAAAATGCTCGGAATTCGCCTTTGTCGGAAGTGCCTTTAAAAGTGATGCCATCCCTAGATATGCGAAAGATTCGGTTGGAAGATGAACAGAATGATGCTACTGGAGCACCACCGAGATTTGGAGTGACGATTGATGTGGATTATAATTTAGAAAACTCTGGGGTTTGGGATGTTTTGCCTAATGGGGATAGGATTTGGCG
>CALDTJ010000344.1 GCA_937924145.1 uncultured Saprospiraceae bacterium | reverse complement strand
GCAGGTGGCAAGTAGTGCTTTGTAAACATAATTTTGGTGGTTAATTATTTACATAAACCACGAAGTGGTTGAACACGAATAGCCCCGAATGAAATTCGGGGAGTAGATAATAATCCACGCCTCTACAACTACGAAGTAGTTAAATATGAGTGAGTTAAGTTGGGGTTGTGTAAAAAGTCAAAATTAGAAACAATTATTCATTTTTTAATTTTGTAAATTATTCATTATCAAATATTATTAAATAATGAAAAGTTTTAATAATATTCAAAAATTGACTTTCTACACAACCCCTGGCACATCGTTTGTTCGATTACCCCGAATTTTATTCGGGGCTATTCAAGTTCAATTCCTTCGGAATTTTCTATCAAAACTATGTTTACAAAGCAGTAGGTTGTACTATGGTATATTCAACAACTTGTGCGTCTGAACGCTCAAGTTCCATTTTGGGTTTTTAAGACAATAATCTAATGTTAGTCGAGTATTCTCGGCAGCTCTAGGCCCGTCCATTGGTTGGAGGTAAAAGTGGTCAAACTTGAGGTGCTCGAATTGATCGGGCATTGCTCCTGGCTGAGGAAAAACTAATTTTAGTTCGTGTCCTTTTTTTAGCACCAAATCTGCCCCTGCTTTAGGGCTAACACAAATCCAATCAATATTTTTAGGTGCTTTTTTTGTACCATTGGTTTCAATACCAACCTCAATGCCTAATTTATGAAATGCTTTGACTAATTTTTTATCTAGTTGTAACAAAGGCTCTCCACCTGTACAAACGACATAAGGGGTACCCAAATCTTCTCCTTTTTCATTCTGTTTCCATAGCTTTTTTACTGCCTTTGCTACGTCCTTTGCTGTTTCGTATTTTCCACCGTTCACGCCATCTGTTCCCCAAAAGTCAGTGTCACAAAATTGACAAATGGCTTTGTGTCGATCCTTTTCTCTACCACTCCATAAATTACAACCTGAGAAACGACAAAATACCGCTGCTCGACCAGTGTGTGCGCCTTCGCCTTGGAGTGTATAATATATTTCCTTAATTGCGTACAGAATGAATGATTTCTTTGTGAATGAAAAGAACTGCAAAATAACCACTTTTTTAGGATAGATTAGTTTGATTCTTTATAAGAATTAGAAAAGACTATATTTGTTGCGAATCTGGACTTGTTGTCTAGGGCAATAACTTACCAAATAATGAAAAAGTTCCTAACCTATTTCGTGCTATTTATCTTGCTTTTGATATTAATTCCTTTGCTTTATTTTCAATTTAGCGAATGTGGGGTATCGCCATTGAGTTGTGGAGATTATACCACCGAGGGAACACCTCAGACTCAGCGAATTGCTGTTGGGAGTGGCCCAGAAGATATAGCTTTGGATTTATCTCAGGGTGCTCCACGATTTATTGTTTCTTGTGACGAGCGAAGAAAAAATCAGCCAGATATAGGGACTTTTTATGGAATTAATCCTGCCGATAATAGTAGTTTTGAATTTAAAATAATCCCTGAGGATTTTACTGTTCATCCACATGGAATTGATATAGTGACTATTGATGCTATCCCTTATTTATATGCCATTTCTCATGATAAGGAAGGCCAAGAATTTAAGCATCGAGTCTATCGTTTTATTATCCAACGAGACAGTTTACTATTTGATAGTGAGCATATTATGGAAAATGAATTGATGCGAGTCCCCAATGATTTAGATGTTTTAGAAGATGGTAGTTTTTACGCTAGTAACTCTGTCCCAACGGAAGATCCCAATGAAAGTACTAAAGCCATTTTAGGTATCGGAACGGGGAGCGTTGTGCATTATGATGGCCAAGGAAATTGGGAAATAGTGATAGACGATATGTGTTATCCAAATGGTGTTTGGGTCAATCAAAAAGAAGATTATTTATTAGTCGCAAATGGTGGTTGTCAAGAAGTAGCTCGCTACAAAATTAATAATGGAAAGGTGGATGCGACTGATAAATTATCGACAAAAAAACATGGCATCAATATCCCCGTTGGTGACAACCTTATGCTAGACAACGACGGCGTATTATGGACAGCAGCACATCCTTGCCCCTTGAAATTTGTTGACCACGCAGGAGATCCTACCAAAAAGTCCCCTATGCAAGCATTCGGAATAGACCCCATGACTTTAAAAACTAAAATGGCTTTTCAAAACAACGGGGAGTTGATTAGTGCTGCTTCCACAGTCCTTAAATTTGAAAATCGACTGTATATCGCACAGGTTTTTGATCCTTTTGTATTGGTGGTAGAAGATTTTTAAGGTGATGAAGTGATGAAGTGATAAGGTAATGAGGATGCTAAATCGGTGCCTTATCACCTCATTACCTTATCACCTCATTACCTTGTAAAATTTCCCTACTTTTGCAAAATGCAGACAACCGACCAACCTCTTTACACAGGGCCTTTTATGATTTTGTGCCTGAGTTTTGCACTATTTGGGGCTAGTTTTAATATGATTATTCCAGAATTACCTTCCTATTTGACGAGTTTAGGTGGAGCAGATTACAAGGGTTTAATTATAGCTTTGTTTACCTTGACGGCTGGTATTTCAAGACCTTTTAGTGGTAAGTTAGCCGATACGATTGGTCGAGTACCGATCATTCTTTTTGGTGCTATTGTTTGTATTATTTGTAGTTTGTTTTACCCTATTTTAACTTCGGTCAGCGGTTTTTTTTTGCTAAGGCTTTTTCATGGTTTTTCTACTGGTTTTACCCCAACTGCTATCACTGCTTATGTAGCAGATATTGTCTCCGAAAACAGACGTGGAGAAGCGATGGGAATCATTGGAATTGCCATTAATTTAGGTGGATCTATTGGTCCATCAGTTGGAAGTTATATTGCGGCTTATCACTCTTTAGATTTGATGTTTTATGTTTCTTCGGGTGTAGCAGTGGTCTCTATGTTACTGCTGTTAAGGATTAAAGAAACCTTACCTGAAAAACAGAAATTTCATCCTAAATTATTATTACTCAAAAGAAACGAGATATTTGACCGACAGTCGATTATTCCAGCCGTAATTTGTGGATTTATCTACCTTGGATTCGGTGCGATTATTACCATTACACCTGACCAAAGTGTGCATTTAGGAATGGTGAATAAGGGAGCGTTTTTTACCAGTTTCACGCTATGTTCTATCTTATCTCGACTAGTGGCTGGTCGAATGTCGGACATCTATGGTAGGGTAGTGGCAATTCGGATTTCTGCTATCATGTTATCCATCGCTTTTGTCTTGATGGGGATGTCTAATTCTCCTACTTGGTTACTGGCATCTTCGGGCTTGGTTGGTTTTTCTTTGGGGGTTGGCATTCCAGCATTATTCGCATGGACGATAGATCGAAGTGAAGAACAAAATCGAGGAAAAGCAATGGCGACCTTATATATTGGATTGGAGGTAGCGATTGGTTCTGGTGCGCTTTTAGGGGCAGCAATTTATGATAATAATTATGCTAATTTTCCTTTGACTTTTAATGTATTGGCTATTTTTCCTTTTATTGCTTTATTGTTTTTGTGGCGGGAGAAGGATGTGGTGCAGATTGGGGTAGAATGATGGGTATATTTAAGTATTGATAAGATATCCACACGGATTTTTATCCCACACGGATTTAAGTATTGATAAGATATCCACACGGATTTTTATCCCACACGGATTTAAGTATTGATAAGATA
>CALDTJ010000343.1 GCA_937924145.1 uncultured Saprospiraceae bacterium | reverse complement strand
TACTATCTAAATCATCGGGCAGATAAATCTACCCTGTACCTATAAAAATGTCGGGAATCGAAAACCGATCCCGACAAGGAAAAATAATTAATATAACCAAAAACAGTTTCAAGGTAATGCTTTTGATTATATCGCCAAAATTATTCAGACATTTATATGACAATTCTCTAAAATGCTATCATTTTTAATCGTTTTAATACCCATTTGTGGTAGTGAAACTCTAAAAAAATGTAGGTACACCTATTTTATTTAATAGTAAAACAAGCATTTTAAAACCTCGTTATTTTATGTTTATTTAATCCATTATTTTTTGAACGATTTCGCTATATCGATACCCTATTCTGTCTCCTACGACTCTTAGCGTATCTCCCTTTTCTAACGTCAAAGATTCGGTATATACTTGCCAACCATCTGCATTCGGACTGTCATCATTGATTTTATAACCAATCGTAGCAGCCGCTGTTTCACACCTCAAATGTACCTGTCCATTTTCGATAGTAATTGTTGGTGTAGCTACTTTTAACTCCTTTCCATCTGGTCGCATTTTCTCTTTTAAGTCCGTTTCTGGAATCAATCCAGTATCCTCAAAGGAAGTGACCCACGATTGACATTTGCCTCTTAGTTCCTCCAGTTTCGCTTTATGCATTGGATCGTCTGCCAAATTATTCAATTCATTCGGGTCATTTTCAACATCAAATAACTCCTCTGCTGGTTTGGAATCTCTAAACCATAAAGCCTGTTCGGGTGTCAATTTTCCTTCATCTCGCAGTCGGTATAGTTCTCTCATAATCGGTTGTTGTTCCCGATAAGCGACTCTTAAAAACATCGACTTCTCTGGTTCATAGTATTTTATGTACTTATATTTTTTATCTCTAACGGCTCGATTCGTATCATAAGTCTCATCAAAGCGATCTGCTGCTGCGTAGATTTCTGTAGGTTCTTTAGTTCTTTGGTATTTACCTAAAAATGCTTTGCCATCTAAATCATTCGGTGGCTGGATGCCTGCCATGGATAAAGCAGTCGGGCCAAAATCAATGAAACTGATAAAGCGATCATCTCGCTGTCCTGCAAATAATTTATTAGGAAATCGAATAATCATCGGCACTTTCAAACCCGAATCGTACAACAACCGCTTTTGCCGTGGTAAAGGACCGCCATGATCTGTATACCAGACAATAATCGTCTTTTCTAATTCGCCCGACTCTTCCAATTCTTTCAACATCTGCCCTACTTGATGATCCATTTGTTTGATATTGGAATACATTTGGCGAATGTCTTGTCGTCCAACTTCTGTGTCTGGCAAATAAGGTGGAACAGGTACTTTTAAGTCTTTATCCACCCAAAGCGAATCTTTTGCCCTTGCCCATATCTGCGACTCATGTGTGACGTTATAATTGAAGATGGCAAAGAACGGCTGCCCTTCTTTCCTATTTTTCCAATGCCCTTCGTTCCCATTTTCATCCCAGGCAGTAACTGATGCTCTAAATTGGTAATCGTTTTTGGCATTATTGGTACAGTAATAGCCCTTTTCTCGTAGGTATTCACTAAACATCCGCACGCCCGTTGGTGGCAGTGCCTCATAATGCTCAAAACCTTTGGGCTTAGATTTATAGCCATCCAAAAACCTTTGGGGAATATCCGTCGCAAACCAAGGCCCAGTTCGCATGTGGTTCGCCCCAATATGTGTAGGATACATCCCCGTTGCCAATGCTGCCCGACTGGGCGAACAGACTGGCGAAGGTGAATAGACATTGTCATAGCAAACACCTTCTGCTGCCAATCGACTCAAGTTCGGAGTTCTAATAGTACTGTCACCAAATGAGGGAATCACTGGACTCAAATCCTCTGCTACTAACCATAAAATATTGGGTTGAAAATCTAAATCGTATTGGAAGGGTAGTTTTTCTACTACTGGCTCCGTAGCTTTTTGTTCTTGTTTGCAACTGAGTAAGGTTAGAATGCACAGGCATAATAGGCTTAGGTTTTTCATTGTCTTGTTTTTCGTTTTTATTATTTGATACGAATATACCTCGTTTGATTGGATTTTTTATATTTCAATTTAGACATCCTAATTAGATAGGATTGGATCACATGAGCAAACGAAGTTTGTGACCCGCTTGCGGATGGGAAAGCCGACGGATTTTGACGGTTACTCTTCTTACGTGTTCTAGGTCGTGAAGGGATGTTGACATTACCAATTTGAATGTCGCTCACGACCTAGAGCACATCTAGTATAGAAACAGTTAAAATCCGTCTAATCCGTGATCCAATCCTCCTAGTACTACAGTAACTCAAAATCTACCACAGCTAACTCTTCTCCATTCACCTGCACCGCCAACCGATGCGCCCCCAAATGAAATTTTCGAGTCGAAATAACCTTAAAAGATTGTCGCTTTTTGAATGATAGCGTCTCCCCTCCTTTCAGTTCCTTAGTCGTCATTTTAAATACTTTGGGCGCTAAAGTTCCATTGTCCTTTTGGTAATAAATCACATAGTCAATCATTAAAGGTTGTGGCTTTTTACCAGTTGATTTTATATCAAAAGTAAAATTTAAATAATCGCCTACTTTGACTTTTTTGTCTGCGACTAAGTTTTCTACTACTACTTTGGCACCTTTTTTATACCCTAAAATTTCAAGTGCGCCACCATGTCCTTTTTTTAATAAAGTTCGCAAGGCATGCTTAATTAAACGCAGGGTGTTTTTATCCGAACTTTCTGATTTCCAACGTTTTAATGTTTTTACAATTAGGTCAGGGTGCTTTTTAGTATGATCGTTCAGATGATTCGCTACAGATCGTCTAACGTATTCTGATTCATCGTTTTTTAATAATTCTAAAAGGGCTAGAGTTTGGATTGGATCTTTTTCAAAATGGGGTAATTTCTTGCCCCAAGGCAAAGACGGTCGGCTCCCTTCTGATACTAACCGCCGAACGTGTGGGTCTTTATCCCTCGCCCATTTTTTCAAAACGACTAAACTCTTTTCGGGCTGATTAATCAAAAAAGATCGGATGCCCCATTCAGAAGTCAACCGTTTGGTAATTTCATATAAAGCATTCATTGAAATATCAAAATGCTCCTGTCCATTATTGCTAATGAACATCGCTTTAGTGGCAACAATAAATCGACCACTGGCATCGGCTAACTCGTCCGAATCATACGCAGGTAGGAGTGAATCTACTACTATTTTGGCAGCCGTGGGAAAATCTTTTGGCAGAAATTTTTCTAGACCTTCTACAATTAAATTTAATCGTTCTGAATAAGTAAATTCTGGTAATTTAGGATTGATGTAGTTCGTAAATTCTTTGGTATCAAATTGCGGATAGACCTTTTTAATTCTATTCGCCATATCTGTTACGACCTTGGGATTAAAAAAGTCTCTTACTTGGAACGTTTCTGCCATTTTAGATTTTTTTTGAAAGCACTTTGTCAAATAGTGGTTGTTCTAATTTTTTTCGTATCTAAGTCTTTCCAGCACTCGAGTGCTGGAAAGACTATATCCCCTCAGAAATCATCTGTTAAAATTATGGCAATAAATACATTTTTAAAAATAAAACAGTTTAAATTGCCGACTGCATCTCCCAACTGTTTTCTCAACCTATAATAAATACTACTACTTTTGAACGTAATTAAGCCGAAAACTCTTTTTTGCAGCCTCTTATTGACCCTTCTTTTGATGGCTTGTCAGCAAGAACCACCCACCCTTTCTTCTCTAACGACCCCCTTATCCGCAAGAGCGAAATATAAACGAGCATTAAAAAAATCAACTAATTTTAATAAAAAAGACCTCACAGAATGGGACTCTATTAGCAATTTGGCATTTACTCAAAATGTAGAAATTCCGACTCCTTATCGACAATCGGGTTTTTTCCTAAAAGGGCGAGCAGAAGTATTGGCTTTTGAACTTCCGTTAAAACAAGGTGAAAAAATAGATATTGAAGTAAAATCAGATTCGACTGATATTCAGTTATTTGTAGACTTTTTTGAAAAGAGAAAAAACGGTTGGCATCCGATTATTAAAAGTGTCAAAGGGCAAACCAATTTCCAATTTGAAGTCTCTCGGACCGATACTTTCCTACTTAGAATCCAACCCGAATTTCATAAAAATGGAAATTATAAATTAAAAATTCTAAAAAATCCGATCTATGCTTTTCCTGTCGCAGGTCGAGGGAATGAAGATGTATGGAGTGTTTGGGGCGCACCCAGAGACGGTGGTAAAAGAAAGCACAAGGGTATTGATGTATTTGCCCGAAGAGGCGAACCGTTGATTGCCATAGCGGATGGCTTAGTCACAGATGTCAGTGACCAAGGATTGGGTGGAAAACAAGTTTGGATTCGAGATACTCGGAATAATAATAAACTCTATTATGCCCATTTGCACAAGCAATTGGTCAAAGAGGGACAGACCGTAGAACGAGGTGATACCATTGGTTTGGTAGGTAATACGGGTAATGCTAGAACAACTGCGCCACACTTGCATTTTGGTATTTATCGAGCGATAGGTGGCGCGATTGACCCACTACCTTTTGTTAAATCGTATAGAAATCAGTTTTTAAATAATACCGCTACCCTAAAATGGGATATTCTGAATAAAGGCATCACCTATAACAATGCCAACTTACGATTTAAACCGAAAGGTAAAAAATCATTGATTAAAGCTTTAAAAGATGGTAGCCCTGTTGAGTTATTGGGTGCATCAGGCCGTTGGTATCATGTGCGAACTTTGGATGGGACGGTGGGCTTTATTCACTATACTTCGATCAAGCAGTTGAAGGCGACGGTCTTGAGCTAATAAAAGAAAATGCTTTGAAAGCATCTTCTTCTTTTTCTTTCAAAGAAAGAGGTGCTAATAAAGCACCGCTTTCTAGGAGACATCCTATTTTTTCTTCTTGCGCTGTTTCTTCCGTTTTTTAGCCGCTTTCTTCCGTTTCTTTTTTGCAGCGGCCCTATTTTTGGCTATCATTTTTTGCTTAGCGGTAGGCTCTACCTCCTCTTTTGCTCCTTCTTTTACTCCCTTTTTTTGAATCGTGAAAAGCGAGCGGCTAAAAGATAAAACGTACAGTTGATTGCTCCATTCAACCGTCAATCCGCCTGCATCGTACCTACTAAAAGGCGTCAATCCTTGAATGTATCGAACACTTACCGACCAATTATCATCAATGTTTTTGGACAAACCTAAAATCGTGCTGTACTCTAATTTTTCAACGTTGCCAAAAGTGACTTCTTCTCCATAATCAAATAAAAAATAATTGGCTTTTATGCCTGCCTCCAATTGGATAGGATAACGCGCTTGGCTTTGAAAAGTCGTTAATTTTAAAATCAGAGGAGAACCAATACTGAAAAATTTATAACGTCTAGTTCTATCGGTAGCAGGATCTATAGCTGTTGCCCCGCCTGGCGTTCGTTGTACTTCCCAACGCAACGCTAAGGCTCGATTAAATCGCTTTTCAAACCAAAACCCTGCATGAAAACTGGTAATATGCCCTAGATCATTGATTGGAGGAATCGCTGCTGCAAAATTATTTCCAATACTGACTTTCGTAGTAAAGGTAGACGCAGTAGCCCCCGTTTGCAGACCAAATTTCAGCTCATTTTGTGCAGTAATAGATAGGCTCGATAGCAAAATCACCCATAAAAACAGCAATTTTCTCATAGTTACGAATTAGTGAATTCAAAAAATTACTAAAGGAAGTAACCATATAAAAGACAAGAACCGTGCGAGGTATGTAAGAGCGTCATTTTAAGTAGAATGTCGTTAACTTAAAGTCTACTGCTTAGTGGTAATGTTGTGAGGTTACACGAAGTACCAACGGAACTTTATTTTCTTATTTTAACACGGAAATTTGTAACACCGAATTGGACGTTGACTGTAATGATTTTGAAGAAAATTCAGTCAATATTGGTCAACATCTAATTCTGTGTTATAAAATTTCCGTGTTATATTTCTCTTCGCTTTTAAATTGATGTTACTAAGTTGACGGCATTCCTCTTTAATTACCTAATCTTATTTCAAACCATAAAAAAAGTCCCACTTAGTGGGACTTCTAAACAAACATACTTTGAGAAAACTTTTGTTATCGGATGATAACGAAGGAATCACAAATATATACTATTTGTTTTAATTTATTAAATTAAAAACAATTTATTTTTAAAAATTACACACTCTAGATTCTAATTATACTTTTCTACCATTTAAGATATTTAAGTTATCAAAAATAAACGTTATCTTAAAATAAAATCAAACATCAACTTCATAAAACACAGATATGAATACTAAAATTAAATGGTACAACGACCCACAAATGGTTGGCTCCATGTTACTTTTTTTGCCACCTGTCGGAATTTATGGGATTTATAAAAGTGAGACGATCCATCCCAAATGGAAAAATCTAACTTATGTAACACTTGCCTTAGTGGGTATTTTATTGGCATTGACTTTCTTATTCTAAAAATAATTACAAGCTTTCCGTCCTCAACAGGCATATCAGACTACCTCAAATTTGTCAGCTATAGAACCATCACCAATATGTCATATTCCCAACAAAAAGTCTCCAAATAAAAATACAATTTGATTTTCCTAATATTTCCCTTATATTGCAACTGTGTATGCTGCACAAGCCCGATGCCCGAGAGCGCAATGGGAGATTTGTTCATTAAACAAAAGGAGGTATTATGATATCATTTACGTCAAAAGTTACATTTCTTACACACAGCAAAGCAAACAATTCATCCCTAAACAACGGGCGGTCTTAATACATGCGGTGTAGGGGATAACGTCTACACAGGCATAAGTTTAATTCGCTGAGTAAGCAATTAACTAAACGGGAATCCCTTGTAATCTTTATGATTGCAAGGGATTTTATGTTTTTGGAGATAAGTATTATAATGCATTTTTTTTGATTCCGATAGCTATCAGAATCAAAAAGAAAACTTTATATGCAGCCTTTCCAATTTCTCCATGTTTTTAAACATAAACGTAGTGGTGTAAGCCCGAAATAAGCATCACTCTATAAAACACCCGAAATTATGTTTAAAAGTTACATCAAAATTGCCCTCCGTGTCTTCAATCGTGAAAAATCTTTCACAGCTATCAATATCCTTGGCTTAGCTATTGGCTTGGCAGTTACCCTATTGATTATCCAATACGTTCGTTTTGAATTGAGTTATGAAAATACGCACCCAAATGCCGATAAGATTGTGCGACTAACGATGGATTATTTAGATGGCGAAACGGTCGATGCACAGGATTGTGAAACGTATCCACCGATTGGTCCAAGGGTTAAGGAAGAACTCTCCGAGGTAGCTGATTTTACCAGAACTTACAGCGTAGGAGAACCTGATATAAATTTCAAAATTGGCAACCAACCATTTTTAATCGACAAGGTCTATGCGGCTGATCCTACCTTTTTCTCTATGTTCAATTATCCATTGATTCATGGAAATCAAGCTGATATTTTCAAAGAACCTTATCAAATGGTGCTGTCTGAATCTACAGCCATGCGCTTATTTAATCGAGTGGATGTGATTGGGGAAACAGGCATCTTACCCCTACAAGAAAAAGATTTGACCTTTAAAGTAGTCGGTGTGATGCCAGATAGTCCACCGAATACCCACTTGAAAATCAATATGCTGATTTCTTATCCAACAATGATTTCTGCTCTTGGAGAACGAGATGATAATTGGAGTGGAAATAATACTTACACTTATGTACAATTGGCAGAGAATGCTAGTTACGAGCGATTTTCGACTGCTCTGGCTGGTTTTAGTGATCGTTTGATAGCAGAAGATAAAATAGAAAGTGAGCGAGTCGTTGGACAGAAAATATCAGATATTCACCTGTACTCGCACAAGACGTTTGAACCAGAAAATAATAATGAGGCGTTGACCGTCTATTTTCTATTAGGCGTTGCCTTTTTAGTGATTTTGAGTGCTTTTGTCAACTATATCAACTTGGCAACCTCCAAGGCATTAGACCGAGCAAAAGAAGTCGGTGTTCGAAAAGTCATCGGTTCTACCAAAGGACAACTACAAGCACAATTTTTAACTGAATCTGCTTTAATTAATCTTTTTGCAGGTGGTTTAGCAGTTGCGCTCATTACTCTTTTGCAAAATAAATTTATTGAATTAGCTGGTTTACCTGTTGATTTTCCTATCCTGAGTGATCCTATTTTTTGGTTGACTTTGAGTGGTTTTATGGTATTAGGCATCCTACTTTCTGGCGCTTATCCTGCCTTTTTGATGGCCTCTTTCAAGCCTTCGACGGTGCTAAAAGGAAGTTATGGACATTCTGCCAAAGGTATCTTTTTAAGAAAATCCTTGGTGGTCTTTCAGTTTGCCGTGACGATCATTTTATTGATTCAAACTTTTACGGTCTTTGAGCAATTGAATTTTATGCGAGATACCGACCTTGGGTTGAAAGTGGAACAAACAGTTGTCATCAAGGCACCTGCGGCTAGCGAAAAAAAAGAAAATTATAGTGCTTTTAAACAGTCATTGCTCCAACGGGCAGATATTCAGTCCGTCGCTTTATCTGGTACCGTACCTGGTCAACCTACTAGTCAATTTGGCACAACGACAGGGATCAATCTACCCGATGCGGTCACTGAACATAATTACAATTTTTATCTTGGTAATATCGACCAAGATTTTATCAAGGTCATGGGCTTAGAATTATTAGCAGGAGAAAATTTTGCTGCTACCAGAAAAGAAGAACCTTCCGAAATTATTGTCAATGAAAAAGCTATCGAACTATGGGGATTGCCTAACCCAAAGGCTGCAGTTGGTAGACAACTCAAATTTTGGGGTACGACTTGGATTATCAAAGGCGTCATCAAAAATTACTATCAAGTTTCTCCAAAGTCTGAACACATTCCGATTATCCATCAACATTCCACTAGCTTTGGTGATTTTGCCAGTGTCAAGTTCACTAATGATAAACCGCGGGAACAAATCGCAGCAATAGAAACTATTTTCAAAGAAAATTATCCAAACTCCCCCTTTTCCTATTTCTTTTTGGATAAGGAATACGACAAGCAATTTAAAGCGGACGAACAGTTTAGAGATGTCTTTAGTATTCTAACTATCGTCGCAATTATCATTGCCTGCTTAGGTTTATTTGGATTGGCGTCTTTTACGGTTGCTAAACGAACGAAGGAAATTGGTGTGCGCAAAGTCATCGGGGCAAGTACACTCAGTATCATGTATTTGCTGACTAAGGACTTTGTCAAAACGGTAGGGATTGCGCTGCTCATTGGTTTTCCGATTACTTATTTTTTGGTTAACAAATGGCTAGAAAACTTTGCCACTCGCATTGAGTTAGGGGGACATTTGTTTATCTTTCCTGCTATTCTGGTTCTAATCTTGGTGATACTTTCTTTGAGTCTCAAAACGGTGCAAACGGCTATGGCTAATCCGATTGATTGTTTGAAGGAGGAGTAGCCTCTTAGAGATGAGAAAGCGAGAAGGTCTAGTTAATCCGTATTACTTATCCAATGTTGGAAGAAAATTGCATCACTGTATAAAATAGACCTCCGCTATCTTCCCATCCTTTATTTTATAAATCGCAATCGCATTAAAAGGTGGGCGATCTTTGCTAACCACTACCTCTTCATGATCTATTACGGTATTGCCTTGTACTACCCTATTCAATAGTTTGCAGTGTAAGTCAGGCGTTTTTTCGATAAATTGATACTGCTCTCTCATCGTAGCCTTTCCTTCAAAACTGAGTTTATCTGGGAATGTATAAACTTTTACATCTTCGGCATAAGGTTTTAGAAAATCTTCTAAATTATGCCCATTGTAAGCATCTAATTGTTGTTGGGCTAAATCTTCAGCGCTAATTGTGTCTGTTTGTGCAAATAACCCCAAAGTCATCCCTAAAAAACTAGTTATTAAAAGTAAATTTTTCATTTTTATATTTTTGCTCCTTAATTAATCAGAAATCTTCAACTGAGTAAAATATTCTTATATTTCACAATCTAAAGTTAGTTAAAATCTAGCCTTCACTAAAAATTACGCTTAAAATTTAAGAAATTTACATCACTCATCCCTATTTACTGCCGATTAGAATACATAAGCAACAAAATTCTTAGCATGAACTTTGTATTGCTAATATTACAACAATCTCTAATTTCCTACTTTAATTATTGGTGAAGAATAAATTGGATTTTCCGCCATTTATTTTTTCATCGGTCCTAAAGAACATTTGATTATGCAGTATTTCGACAAAAAACTTTTCCTTAAATATTTTATGATGATCCTTTGTGGATTGATGGTTGGTTTTACTTTAGCCATGTTCTTTGGTTATGAATTAATGCCTTTCGATATTCCTGGTTCTATCTTTACTTCTGCCTTATTGGCTAACTTGATTTTGTTATTGACGCAAGGGCAAGAGCAGCAAGATTAAACCGTTGTCGGTGGTGGTGCGGCGGCGGCTAAACTTTGGTTGATTACTGCACAGGAGCAGTTTGAGGCGTTTAATTTTGATTCTGAGATTTTGCCTTATTGGGGCGCTTTGGAGGCTCAGCAGTTATTGAAGGAATGTGGTGGTGAAGGTGATGCGGCGACAGGGCAATAGTCTGTTTTTTGTTTGTAAAAGTATTTTTTTAATAGACACTTTAAAAAATAAGTTGTAAATTTAGGATAGAAAAAATTTACAATATGGTAGCTTTCGCACAAAAAGAAAAAGTTTATACTGAAGAAGAGTACTTTGCTTTGGAGGAACAATCCGTGCAGAAACTCGAATTCCATAATGGAAAAATTACCCAAATGGCTGGTGGCACAATCCCTCATAATACCATCAAAAAAAATATTATTGTCGCTCTTGAAAATTGGATTATTGACAACGACTTAGATTATTTAGTACTAGATAGTGATACAAAAGTTAGGATAGAAAAACATAATAAATTCGTCTATCCAGATGCCATTCTGATTTGTGAACAACCTAAATATTATAAAAATAGAAAAGATGCGATTGTTAATCCTGTCTTAATCGTAGAAGTATTATCTAATGGCACTAAAAAGTATGATGAAGAAGATAAATTTAAACTTTATAGAACGATTCCTTCTTTCAAAGAATATCTTTTAGTCACTCAACATAAGCCCCAAGTAATATCTTATTTCCATGAAAATAAAGCCAAAAACCTATGGAAAATTACAGAGGCGGAAGGTATAGAAGATGCTATGCAACTAAATGCTGTTAATTTTAGCCTACCACTTAAAGCTGTTTACAGAAGAATTCCTCAGCTTTTGGGGAAGGATTGGAAAGGGTAAGTAATAGTATTAGTGTAAAAACCAAATAAAAAAGCTGCCAGCACTCGGAGTGCTGGCAGCTTTTTTATTTGGGTTATTAAACCTTCCAAAACCGCAGCAATAACCCTTCAATCCCCAAAAAGATCAAAGCACCGATCACTGCCCAACGCCAAAGTGGAATTCCTTGGTTACGTTGTCCAATCAATTGCTCATAATCCGTATCTGCATTAGCTGTTAAAACTGTGGCGTTCGGCCCCATTTGAGTTGCTAAATCTGCCTCATTTAAGTAGGTTAATTTCGATTCTTTGCGGTCATAATTAAAAGCATACTTTGATTTAACATCTCCTTCTTCTAAGAATAAATCGTAAAAACCAGAAGTCTTTACTTGGTCATAAACACCAAGAATTATTTTAGAACCAATCTTGGTTTGTTCAGGGATAAATTCTTCGCCTTTGCCTTTTAATTTATAAACCGTTTCTGTCCCTGTCAATTGTTGGTTCTCCGCATCTACGTAATCATCTTTACCAATGGTATAAGCTATTCGCTGAGCTTTTGCTGAAGAAATTGCCATTTTATACAACATCGGAATAAAAATCTCTCCATTCTTAACCAAATTACTATAATCCGCCTCTAAAGGTGCAGCACATAAATATAAATTTCCTTTATCAAATCGGTACTTACTCAAAAAGGACGTCCCATCTCGATAAGTCAGTAATTTCTCTTCTTTGCTACGCCCTAAAGTGGTCAATTTATAGCTAACTTGCGTAACTGGTAGTTTTAAATTACGACGGCTATTTTCAAATACATCTTTAAAAATAAACTCCTCATAATTCACTCTTCCCACTTCTTTTTCTTGTTCTTCTAAAGCGACAAATTGATTGGCTCGAAAAGCATCTAAAAAGGCTTTATAAGTCTCGATATTGGCATTACGACCTGGGAAAACGAGTACATTCCCACCATTTTCAGCATACTGATTTAACTGCAAAGCCAAACCTGAGGAAATGGAACGCAAACCATTTAAGACAATCATTTGGTAATTCGCAAACTGAGAATAGTCCAAACTTTGACTGCCTTTATTATCAATTTTAAAATAAGGAACGCCTGTAAATGCAGCATTCAAATATCTATTTGGTCGATCTTCATTGATCGCCATTACCTTAATAACTTCGGCTACATTGAAAGCAAAAAAGTAATGATCGTCAAATTGGACAGGATAATCTGTAATAGCCAATTTCGCCTCATGCCAGCCTGTTCGCTGAATCGTTAAGTTGACCGTATCAATAACGGATGAATTTGCTGGTATAGATAATGTACCGACTGGTTTTTCTTGTCCATCATATTGCAAAGACAATCGTAAATTTTCCGCTGGCACATCACTATGGTTTCGTACTCGAACGACCAAACGATTTGTCTGATTGATCATCTGTACAGGCGCGTCAAACCAACAAGAATCTACACTAACATTTTTCTCCTGCACCGATTGCAAGGGTACTAAATTCAATTCTCCTAAAGTATCCGCATAATTTTCTATATCCGTAATATTTCTTTGAAAATCAGAAATGAGGTATTGAATATTATTATCTCCATCAGGCGCATTTAAGACCTGTTTTTGTCGAGCCACTACATTACTTATCAATCGAACGGCTGGACTCGTTTTGATTTCATCTACCAACGCCAAGGCATCTTCTTTACTAACCATACGCTGATGTCTACCTTCAAAATCATTGGTCAATACTTGAAACTGATCTTCATCACTATGTGCGCTAATTATTTCTCTAGCTCGTTGCTTTCCCTTTTCCACCAATGGCACATCTTCACTCAACGCGTTCATACTGAACGAATTATCTACAAATACACTTACCGACTTCTGCCCTTTTTTGACCGCTGTATCCACAGGAATAAATGGTTGAGCAAAGGCTAATACCAAAGCCGCCATTGCTAACAAACGCATCAATAAAGTCAATAGATTTTTCAATCGGGAGCGGGCACTCGTCTCTTCTTTGACCTCTTTTAAGAATTTTACATTGGTGAAATACACCTTCTTAAATCGTCGAAAGTAGAACAAGTGAATGATAATCGGTATGGCTAGGGCCAATAATGCCCATAAAAATGTCGGATATAAAAATTGCATATTTTTTGAGAAGTCAGATGTCAGATCGCTTTGCTGTCAATTGTCAGCTTTGAGCGATTTATCGGTAATTGCAAGTATAAAACAACTTATCAACAACTATTACGCTGACAAAGTTTTTTTGTTGTACGGAAGTATTGAAAGCGTGGAATTAAATCATTCATTGTCAGTGTAAAACTAAAAATTCTAAAGTTTAAAAATTAGTTTAACGATAAAATATGTTTTGTTTTTTAATGGAATAAATATCAAATTTTTTGTTTATTTTTGTGAGCTATTTATCGCTACTTCCTAACCTCTATTAATTTCGGTACGCAATGCGTGCCAAATTACACTAAATTAAAAAGATTAGGTTTGATTACATTTGTAATTCGATAGGTTCTTGTATAAAGTTTTTTTGACGCTGAGAGACCCGCCCGCCTGAGCATTCGGGCAGGCGCTGTTTGAAGTTATGATTTGTTATGTTTTCTTACGAAAGAATATGTTTCTATTATGTTTTGAACACGACCTAGAGCAAATCCAGCAAAGAAACCGTTTATATCCGTCGGCTTTCCCATCCGCAAGCGGTTCACAAACTGCGTTTGCTCATGTGATTCCATCCTATCAAGTAATATGGCTCAATTAATCGGATAATTGAAAATTGAAAATTGCACAGATGCAAAATCCAAATCTCGACGCGACAGGCGAAAATTTCTCAGGTGAAGAACAACAGATTGACAGGGCATTGCGTCCTAAATCACTCCAAGATTTTAGTGGGCAGCCCAAAATTGTGGACAATCTAGAAGTCTTTATCCAAGCAGCGATAGGACGGGGTGAGGCATTGGATCATGTAGTGCTGCACGGGCCTCCAGGATTAGGAAAAACGACCCTTTCGCATATTATCGCTAGTGAATTGGGAGCAGAATTGAAAATGACGTCAGGGCCAGTCTTAGAGAAACCAGGCGATTTAGCAGGCTTATTGACCAATTTAGACGAAGGAGATGTCTTATTTATTGATGAAATTCACCGCTTGAATAATGTAGTAGAGGAATATTTGTACTCTGCTATGGAAGATTATCGGATTGATATCATGATTGATAGTGGACCGAATGCTCGTAGTATTCAGATCGCTTTGAATCCTTTTACGCTAGTAGGTGCCACGACTCGGATGGGGCTTTTGACCGCACCAATGCGAGCTCGATTTGGGATTACTTGTCATTTGGATTATTATGATGTAAAAACCTTATTGAATATTATAAAGCGTTCTGCTGGCATTATGCAGGTACCAATTACGGACGATGGGGCTTTAGAAATTGCCCGAAGAAGTCGAGGTACACCTCGGATTGCCAATGCACTACTTAGAAGAATTAGAGATTTTGCACAAATCAAAGGGAATGGAACGATTGATGTCGAGATTGCTAAATATGGCTTAGAGGCATTGAATGTAGATGAAGGTGGTTTGGATGAAATGGATAATAAAATTTTGATGACCATCATCGAAAAATTCAAAGGTGGTCCTGTTGGGTTAACGACGATTGCGACTGCGGTGGCGGAAGAGGCTGGTACGATTGAAGAAGTCCATGAGCCGTTTCTAATTATGGAAGGCTATATTCAACGAACACCGAGAGGTCGTTCTGTAACGGAAAAGGCTTATCAACATTTGGGAATTGTGCCGCCTACACGAGCAGGTACTTTGTTTTAGGCGGTTGTCAGTTATTGGTTCTCAGTTACTCTTGAAACTGACAACAACTAGGTCTATAGCTAACAGCTTTTCAATCTTTATTCAATGGATTATCAGAGAGATAAACTAACTGCATACTGCACACTGTTTTACTGCCTACTGCATTAATTCATCTCCACAAATTTCTTGAAGTTATTCAACCATTGCTGGGTTGGTTTCTTATAAGTATCTGGAAAAAAATAAGCCATCAATTTTGGCATTACGCCTCTAAACTCAGTGTATTCGATCTCCGTAGCATATCGAGTTTGTAAGGTATTAATCTTTGTAAACGTACTTTTCATGGTATTATCCATGTGCTTTTGGTGATATTGACCAACGAACGTTTTAGGTAATTGATTGGAAACAATCGTTTCGGTAAGTTCCGTTTCTTGACTGCCAGATCTGTAATAGAGTTTTGATACTGCTCCTTCTTTCCCTTCTACTCCACTGACCAATTCTTGTCTTAAAAAGCCCGTTTGATAAGCTTTCCGATTATTCGAATCTTTAAATAATTCTACCACTTTTTCTAAGGGTTGATTAATAGTTACAGTGCAGTTAAATTTCATAAAATACTTAAATTTATTTTGTGTAGTCTTTATTTTTAGTAAAGTTCGGTAAGATATATAAAGATTGGTAGAAAAGCTAGAGAGTAAGTGAGCTCATTTCGAATATGACACAACTCTATTAAAAATATTGGCTGTTGATTAGAATTTTTTATATTTTTTTAAACAAGAAATAGCCAAATAATAAAAATTAGGAACTCCAATCCTTACTCTTTTATTCAATTTAACTTTATTGAAAGCCACTTTTGAAAATTAAAATCTTTGAAATCATAAATTTCATCGGCAGCTTGTACAATTGAAGTAATCCAATAATTTTTCAAAGTAGCTTTATCCACTATTTTTGACTTCCAAATCTCCCCAAATTCACTTATAGGAGTTTTGTGAAACGCTTCTACAATCGAATCAATATTATTGATAAATTTAAACAAAACCTTGGGTAAATTTAATAATTCAATGCCCTCTATTGTTAAATTTCCCCTTCCACCTGCCGTGTAAACATCTCTTACATTTGGACATAGCACTTTTTCTTGAAGAGACAACCAAAGTGTAAATCGATCATATTTCGTTTGCATTTTACTTAAAATCTCGGGAAAAAGTACAAACCCTTTTATTTTTAATTTATCCTTCCGTTTTCTATCTAAAGTATTCCATACATTAAAAATAATTTGCTCTGTCTGATCTTCATCATTATCGATCCACCAAAGTTCTTGCCCTTCTTTTAATTTACTTCGATAATAATCTTTGAAAGACTTTATTGGATTTTCTTGTTTTCGAATTTCATCATACGTAATTGCAATTTTATCAAAAACCGTTGCTCCTTCTGCTAAATTCATGTCAATTGCATATCTAGGAGAATGTGTAACAATCACATTAGACAAACATGCCTCATAAGGACGATACTTAAAATCAATTGGCTGATACATTTTACCAAATAACATGTAAATCTTTTCTATATATTCTACACGCGTACTTTCTAGCACGCTATTCCCTGTACTTCTCCAATGGTTTTGTTTAGTTGATTTAACTTCGACTCCAAAAAAATTAGCGGCAATTATATCTGGAAACTTTTGACCAGAAACGAGTTCTATCGTCCGTTCAAAAGAAGTATCTACTGCACAAGAAGTCATTATATCAAATACTTCATGCTCTAATTTGGGGCCAAGTAATTTCAAATATTTCTCTGGATATTTCTTAGATTCATTTCTTAAAGCCTCAAGAGAACGGTCTAATAATAACCTAAACTCTTCATCCTTCGCTAGTATATTACTTGATATTAGCATGTTATTCTTTTTTAAAATATAATTCCCATAATTCTTCTAATCTTCTTGCTATATTGTAAGCTAATAATGGCGGGACAGCGTTACCAATAATTTTATACGCTTTTGACGGACTTACTAGAAACTTTTTGCCTTTTTGTGTCGACTTTACTACAAATTCAAAATCAGGAGGAAATGATTGGATTAATGCACATTCTCGAACAGTCAATCTTCTCTGTTGTAACCCTCCTTCTAACTCTTCTTTATACTTACCACCATTTTCTATTGACAATCTTCTAAACTCAATGTTTCCATGATGTTCCGCTCTAATAGTCGGTCCAATCCCCGCTAAATTTATTTCTGTTTGTCCTTGACAATGCTTTCCCATAAATTTAGCTTTTGAGTAATGCATTTGTGATAAATCCTCAGAAAACTGAGGTTCTTTAAGTTGTCCTAGTATATCCTCTAATCGAGTATAATTTTCGGCATCATGAGTTTTAGCAGGATAGGGATTATAGGTTGTACTGAGTTCTGGATTTTCCAATGCAGTTAGGGCGGCCTCATTTAATGCAGACTTTCTTATTCCTATAAAAAAAACTCTTTGTCTTGATTGAGGAACGCCATAATCCGCAGAATGTAAAACCTGTGGGTCTAATACTAAATATCCATTATCATCTGAGGAGGCAAAATCTTGTTGAATAATCTCTTTTACATTGGATAAATTAACTAAGCCTTTTACATTTTCTGCGATAAATATTTTGGGTTTCGCTATTTCTACTACCTTTTTCATCCAGTAATAGAGTTTACCTCTAGTTTCTTCGGAAGAATCCTCTATCTTCAACAAACTTCCATTGTGACTTCTGTGAGAATTGAATCCATTTCTTTTACCCGCAACGCTAAAATCTTGGCAAGGAAAACCACCTGTTAATAGGTCTACATCTTTCGGAAATACATCAATACCACTTTCATGCAATTTTACTAAATTGACAATGCTTTCTGTATGAAATACTTCTGGGCTATAACCTAACTTAGAAAAATTATGTACCCATGATTTTTTCGCATCATTTAAAATATCATTAGCAAAAGTAGTTTGAAACTTTGTAGACTTTAATCTAACATAATTTTCATCAAAACCTTTTTCAACGACATGCTTACTATATTTTTTATTGATTACTTTTTTATGAACTAAAAACCCTCCTTCAAAACCTAAATCCATTCCTCCACATCCTGAAAATAAAGATAATACATTTAATGACTTTTTTGACTTTTTCTTTTTTTTATTGACAGGATATTTGATGGACAATTGTTCTTTGAACTCTTCCACTTTCTCCTCTTCAATTTGATATTTTTTAGTGTGTAGTAATTTATTATCCATGGTTGCAAATATAATGAAATCTGATGATTCTAGAAGAGAAAATAAAGCTCAATTTCCTTTATTTTTTTTCATAAATACCTCCTATAATTTGCTACCTTACAGTTTAATTCCACTACAATCATTTAAATATACTTTATGGACGACCAACACAAACCCTATATCAGTGCCGACAAGACCCTACCCGAAGTCACCGTCAAAGCCTTCATCCTAGGGGCTATTTTATCCATTATTCTATCGGCTGCCAATGCTTATTTAGGTTTATTCGCAGGAATGACCGTTTCTGCCTCTATTCCAGCAGCAGTAATGTCAATGGCTATATTAAAGCTATTCAAAACTTCGAATATTCTTGAAAATAATATCGTACAAACCGCAGCATCCGCAGGAGAATCTGTAGCAGCAGGGGCCATTTTCACCTTCCCCGCCTTGATTTTAATGGATTATTGGACGGATTTCAGTTACTTGGAAACGATGTTGATTGCCTTATGTGGTGGTGTTTTAGGGGTTTTATTTACCATTCCTTTACGTTCTGCCTTGATCGTTAAGCAAAAACTGCAATTTCCAGAAGGAGTTGCTACGGCTGAATTATTAAAGACTGGTGAAAAAGGAGGGGATTCCGTCAAATATTTAGTGTGGGGTGGTTTATTAGGTGCAGGGATCAAAGTCGCAGAGGCTGGTTTCAAGTTGTGGGATGGTGTAGCAGAGGCAGCAGCGGTTGCAGGCAATAAAGCTTATGCCTATATGGGAATGAATTTGTCTCCTGCTTTGATAGCCGTTGGATATATAGTCGGTGTGAGAATTGCTGCTTTGGTATTTATCGGTGGCGCCATCAGTTGGTGGATTGCTATTCCTATTTATATGGCGATGAATGGGATGCCTGAGGCGGGTAATGAAGTCAATGCGGGATACGATATTTGGAGTGCCCAAATTCGATACTTAGGAGTTGGAGCAATGGTCGTTGGTGGACTGTGGGCATTGGTCAGTTTAAAAGATTCTATTGGGTTTGCGGTAAAAAGTGGCATTGAGGCAATCAAAAATAGAGGGGCGAGTGGGCCTATTTTACGAACAGAAAAAGACACGCCGATGTCTTGGGTCATTATCGCCTTAGGCGTGATGATTGTCCCAATTTTCATAATCTATATTCGAGAAATTGAAGATGTAGCGATTACTGCTTTAATGTCGATTCTGATGATTATTGCAGGTTTTTTATTTTCGGCAGTGGCTGGTTATATGGCTGGATTAGTTGGTAGTTCGAACAATCCTATTTCTGGTGTAACCATTGCTACCATTCTAACTTCTGCTTTAATTTTATTAGCTTTATTAGGTTCGGGTGCAGAAAAAGGTCCTGCTGCTGCGATCTTAATTGGTGCAGTGGTATGTTGTGCCGCCGCCATTGCAGGAGATAATATGCAAGACTTAAAAGCAGGTCATATTCTGGGAGCGACGCCTTATCAGCAACAGATTATGCAAATGGTTGGGGTTGTTTCTGCCGCCTTGGTCATTCCTTTAGTTTTACAATTATTGAATACCGCTTACGGTTTTGGACCTGTTACCGCAGAACATCCTGACGCTTTAGCTGCTCCTCAAGCAACCTTGATGGCAAGTGTTGCGGAAGGTGTTTTCACAGGAGATCTGCCTTGGACGATGGTTTATATTGGGATGGCAATTGGTGTTTTAATCATTATTGCTGACAAAATTCAAGCGTCTAGAGGAAGTGATTTTAGGATTCCAGTTTTGGCAGTAGCGGTAGGTTTATATTTACCTTTTGAATTGGATTCAGCGATTATGTTGGGTGGTTTGATTGCATGGGCGGTGAGTCGCTACCAAGATAACAATCGAGGAAATGCAAATGATGCAGATTTCAAAGTGGCATCAGAGGAAAGTAATAACGCTGGGCTTTTGTTTGCATCGGGTTTGATTACGGGTGAGGCTTTGATTGGTATTTTATTGGCGATTCCTGTAGCAATTTATGGTAGTTCAAATGTTTTGGCATTAGTAGAAGAATCATTTGGTAGTTTGCCTGGATTGTTGATTGTGTTAGGTGTTTGTTATATGATGTACGTGATTGCTCGCAATGCTTTTAAGAAATGACCCAACTATCCAGTGACTTCCCGTCACTGGATAGTTTTCAAACGCTCAAACTTATCCTATAAATTGAATACGATTTGATTAAATGTATAAAGAAAGGTCGATATTTTGGAGTTGAATATATTCCTTATTCAAATGTTCAAAATCCTTATCAGTAGTAATTAGTTTTACATCTAAAACTGCGGCAGTAGCAGCAATCCAAAGATCATTCTTCCCCATGTTTCGAGCGGATAGCTCTAACTTTGGGTAATTCAATTTACCTTGACTATAAGCATCAATTTCTGCATATTTCTCTATAATCGTATCGACATTAATATCGGCAATTAAGAAGTCATTTAGCACTTCTTCTAAAGAATCCATGCGGCGTTTCCCCCAATTATTCCGTCTAGCAATAGACTTTAGTTCTCCAATACTTACCACTGAAATAATTAGTGAATTTTTCCTAGAAAACAAGTTCAATTTTTTCTCTAAATTCTTAGCCAACTGATTGTTTCGAAGGTAAATCAGTACAATATTTGTGTCTAAAATAAAATCCATCAGTCTAGCATTGATAGTAACTCTTCTAACGGCTCATCTATGTTTAAATTGGCTACTTTTTTGTAAAAAATTTCTTTTTCTATTGGCTGATAATTTTGTTCTTTTTTCATCTGCTCTATTGAAATAGTTTTGCTTGTAGACTTGATTACTACTTGTCTCTGTGCAGCTTTTTTCTCCGTTTTGCTTAGATACTTAATTTCTTTTTCTATCTTTCGCAATGACTGCTCATCCTTCAACTGGAGTAAGTCTTCTATTAATTTTAATTTCCAATCTTTAAATTTCAAAGTCATATTATCAATATTTTGTTTGAACAAGGAATATAAAGTTAAACATTAATTTTTTTTCAAACAAAAATTATTTTCTAACATATAATTTACTTAAATCTACAAAACTTAGATATAAATAATTGATTATGCAAAAACCTTCCTATTTCTGTTTTTTCTCTTTATTATTTTTGCTAAGCTGCAACAGCTCCAAAATGGCTCGCACCGCAGCAATTATCACCCCCGATATTGTCATCAAAAATGTCCATGTTATAGATGCCAAAAACAGTTTACGAACCAATATGACGGTTTTGGTAAAAGGCAATAAAATCGGAAAAATTGGAAAAGAAAATAGCCTTAAATATAATGGCGATAAGGCTAAAGTCATTGATGGAAAAGGTAAATATCTAATACCTGGTCTTTGGGATGCCCACGTCCACTTAGCCTTTATCAAAGAATTGACGCCTGCCATGTTCGACTTATTTTTAGCGCATGGCATCACCAGCATCCGAGATACAGGTGGACAACTACCTTTGGTCTTACCAGAAAGGGAAAAAGCACGCAAAGATCCGCAGAACACCCCAAGAGTAATGCTTGCGGGGCCACTTTTGGATGGTGTACCAACCGTGTATGATGGCAGCACGCCTAATAATCCACATTTGGGAATTGGCGCAAAAACAGTAGCAGAGGCCAATAAAAATGCCGATGAAATGATTGCTGCTAAAGTAGATTTATTGAAAGCTTATGAGATGCTCACACCTGAGGCATTTAAGGCGATTTTGGCAAAAGGGAATGCAGCAGGTATTCCAATTACGGGTCATGTACCTCTAAGTATGGATGTCATTGAGGCATCTAATGCAGGGATGAGTAGCATGGAACATTTGCGAAATTTAGAGTTTGCCTGTTCGTCAGATTGGGAAGACTTATTGGCTAAACGACAAAAAATGTTATTTGATGGGCAAGCAGAAGTTGGTAGTACTTTGCGGAGAAATATTCATACCGCGCAAAGAATCCATGCGGTTGAAAATCAAGATCCTACGAGACGAGCGAAAGTACTGAGTGTTTTAGCGGAAAATGAGACTTGGCAAATACCAACGATGTCTATCATGATGGCAGGTGCTAAACGGTTTAATGTACGCCCCGATTGGTTGGAAAGCTTTGATTTATTACCAGAACCAGTCAGAAGTATGTGGCGAACCAACGCCCTAAAATTTGCAGAAACACCAATTCCTGAGGCTACAACCGCCTATGCCAACTGGTTTTTTGAAATGGTTGGTCATCTAAAAGCGGCAGAAGTAGATATCATGGCAGGAACAGACTGCCCTATCTTTTACCTAACGCCAGGGTATAGTTTACACGAAGAGTTGGCACTTTTAGTACAAGGTGGATTGACTCCTTTGGAGGCGATTGAGGCAGCAACTACCAAGCCTGCGGAATATTTCAATATGGAAAATGAATTGGGATTAGTAGAAGAAGGGATGTTGGCAGACTTACTACTTTTGGATGACAATCCACTAGCGGACATTCGCAACACTTTGAAAATAAATGCCGTAATTCGGGATGGAAAATTGCACGACCGAGCGGCTTTGGATGCGATTAAGGCTGACTTGAAAACAGATAAATAGTGCGGATAGTTTAATCTACTTTTATTTATATAATTGTTATGCCTATTTTTGTCAACGCTTAGACCAGCACGACTGCGCATGCGGGCGGGTCCGTAAATTTATCTATCCGTGGGGAATCTTTCTTTTTCACCCCACGGATAGATAAAAGTACGGATTCAGACGTTGACCAATTATACATTAAAAAATGAATTCCTACGGATAACAAATCCGTATTAAAAACACAAAAACAATGCAATCAAAATTAGCTTATTTGCTTGCCAGCATTATGCTTATCGGCTCCGCTTGTTCTCCAACGGAGCAACTCGAAAATTCGCTTGGTAATGCCAAACCAGCCGATAACCGTTTCACTAAAGTGACCCTTTTTCAAGGGATGGACGAACCAATGGAAATGGCTTTTTTGCCAGACGATAAAATCCTAATTGTCGAAAGAAAAGGAGGCGTTAAGTTGTTTGATGAAAATCGTCCAGAGGAACTAAAACATATTGCGACCATTCCTGTCAATACCAAATATAAAAATAAGGAAGGACATGTTAGAGAGGCGGAAGAAGGTTTAATGGGCGTAATTGCTCACCCAGATTACGCTAAGAATCATTGGATTTTCATGTATTATGCTGATCCAGATGAACCTGTTCATAAATTGGCAAGATGGGAATTTAAAGATAATGAACTCATCGAATCTTCGAAAAAAATAGTGTTGGAAGTCAAGACGCAAAGAGAAGAATGTTGTCATACTGGCGGTGGAATGATTTTCGATAACGAAGGTAATTTGTTTTTAACAGTTGGTAATAATACCGTTAATCCACGAAATGGAGCATCTAATTTAGTAGAATTAAAAGGTGAAGAAAACTCTGACGACCAGCGAGGGCCTTCTAATTCTAATGATTTGAGGGGGAAAATTTTACGGATTCATCCAGAAGATGATGGTACTTATTCTATTCCAGCAGGCAATTTATTTGCTGAAGGAACACCAAAAACTCGTCCTGAGATTTATACGATGGGACACCGAAACCCTTGGCGACCAACTTTAGATAGCAAAACGGGCTATTTATACTGGGGCGAAGTAGGGCCTGATGCGAATAAAGATGAAGAATGGGGGCCCAAAGGATACGATGAGTTCAATCAAGCCAAAGCACCAGGATTTTTCGGCTGGCCATATTTCATCGCCGATAACCAACCTTATAATCAATACAATTCAGAAGAAAAAACTTATGGTGAACCATTCGATGTGGAAAACCCTGTTAATAACTCCGTCAATAATACAGGAATCAAAGAATTGCCTAAACCTATTCCAGCTATGATTTATTACCCTTATGGACCTTCGGAGGAATTTCCGTTATTGGGTAGTGCTGGTCGAAGTGCTACGGGTGGCCCTGTCTTCAGAGCGGCTGATTTTAAAGATGCGCCCCGCTCTTTTCCTGGCTACTATGAAGGCAAATGGTTTATTGTAGATTTTATGCGAGATTGGATTATGGCGATTACGATGGATCAAAATGGCAATTACGAAAGCATGGAACATTTTTTACCCAATGAAAAATTCAATGCGGCAATTGATATGGATTTCGGTCCTTCAGGCGATTTATACATTTTAGAATATGGGGATGCTTGGTTTACAGGAAACCCTAATGCGGGCTTAGTAAAAATAGAGTTTAATGCAGGAAATCGAAAACCACAAGTCAAAGCTAGTGCTGATAAATTGGCGGGAGCAGTTCCTTTTACCGTACAACTTTCTTCTGAGGGAACACAAGATTATGATGAAAATGACAAATTGAGTTATGAATGGTATATTTCCTCAGAAAATGGTTTTGAGGAAACCTTAAATACTGCTAATCCGAAGGTGACTTTTGAAGAGGCGGGCGTCTATGATGTCCTATTGACGGTTACAGATTTGAAAGGAGAAAGCAATGATATTTCTTTAGAAATTGTCGCAGGAAATGAACGACCTGTAGTAAACATTGATTTCAAAGGTGGCAATAAAAGTTTCTATTTTGGAAACTCCAAGGACCTCCCCTACTCCATTTCTATAACTGATAAAGAAGATGGCTCAACTGCCAATAGCATCAAAGCAGAAGAAACAGCTATTACCTTTGACTACGTTCCATCTGGTTTCGATCCGATTGAAGTGGCAGCGAACCAAAGTGGTGCTGCTTTATTAGCGGTAGATGCCATTGGCAAAAATTTAATCGAGAGCAATGATTGTCGATCTTGTCACCAATATGATGCGGCCTCTATTGGGCCAAGCTATACCCAAGTAGCTAAAAAATATAAGGATACGCCTGATAATAGAGCGATGCTAGAAGGTCGAATTATCAATGGTAGTAGTGGTATTTGGGGCGATCATGCTATGGCTGCCCACCCTGCCCTCAGTATGTCGGAGGCGGCTCGAATGGTACGGTATATCATGACTATTTTGGACGAAAAACCGACGTTGACTTCTTTAGCCTTGGATGGAAGTTTAACTCCTCAATTGCCCGCAGGTGAAGATGGTTTAGGGGTCTATTTATTGCGAGCGGCTTATCAAGATAAGGGTGCCGAAGGTGCAACTCCATTGCAAGGTACAGCAGACCTTATTTTAAAAAGTCCCGTTCTATTTCCGCAAGCAGCAGATGTCAAAAATAATACGCAATTATTAACCACTCCATCTACGAACTTCTTTATTTTAGGGCCTTCTGGTAGTCTTGGTTATAACGATTTAGACTTAACTGATATTCAGCAAGTGGATGTTTTTGTACATGTCTCTTCAGGGTTTGAGGCGCATGGTGGATTTGTGGAAGTTCATTTGGATAGTCCAGATGGGCGATTGATTGGTACGAGTAATGCGGTAGGGCAAAAGCATGTGCCTTGGGGTGGTTTTGGTGGCGAAAGACTACAACTTTCAGCCGAAGAACTCAAAGCTAAACGTCGGAATGGCGCTCAAAAATTATCTGTCCAGATAGAAAGTGTAGAAGGCGTTCATGACCTATATTTTGTGTTTAAAAATCCAGATGCTGGTGATAAGGAAATATTGATGTCTGTTAAAGAAATTGAAGTTTATAATCAGCTACAGACCCAAAAGGAAGAGAGTTAATTTTCGCACAACGCCACTACGACACGACGTAATATTATTTCTTAACTCGTTGTGTCGTAGTGGCGTTGTGTGAAACTAATTTATCAAAATACAAAGAACGTTAATTTAAAAACCCCATCCAGTAGCCGTCTCGTCCATCCCAAATTTATTTCTAGTCCCTTCTTGACTCAAGCGTAATTTTAAAAACTTTACCCCATCTTCATAATAAGTAGAGGGATAACTATGCCCCCATTTTTTTAATAACTTTAGGGAGCCTTTATTTTCCGAATGAACAGTAGCAATGATTCTTCGATGAAAAAATACTTGGTTATTCTGAATAAATCTTAATACCTTTCTCATAATTCCCTTTCGCCTTGTATCGGGGTGCATCATAAAAACTATTTCTAACTCTTTATCGGTCGTATGTTCAGTCTCTTTTAATTCAAGATGTCCGACTAATTGATCTTTCAAATAGATGCCCCAAATATGAAATATCCTTGCATTAGAAGTGCCCTCATAAATCGTAAATATCTTTTGGAATAATGCGCTTTCTTCTTCTTCCTTGCCCGAAGTACCACTCATGTATTGGATGACTTCTTGATCCATACTCATTTCTACGAAACGGTCTTCGTCGGACCTTTCATAAGGTCTAATTGACAGTTCTTTTTCTATTTGAAATACTGATGTTTTCATTAGTCTATTTTTTTACCATGAAAATCTAAAATCTCATTTTTGTTTTTCATAATAAATATGCATATTTAATAAGAATTAT
>CALDTJ010000342.1 GCA_937924145.1 uncultured Saprospiraceae bacterium | reverse complement strand
AAAGGCGAACAGAGGAAGATATAAAAGCTATAAAATCCGCACAACAGATATTTGCTGATCAGACGTTGAATCATGAATCTGGGATAGAAGAGAATATTCTATTTCATTTAAAAGTGGTAAGTGCTAGTAACAATGAGGTGCTTAAATCTTTATTCATGAAAATTATGCCAGACTTGCTGACTATGTTCAACAAAACTAAGGAGCAAGATGACGTTAAATATTTAAGAGGGATAAAAGAGCACGATCAAATTATTGATTACATTATCCACCAAAATAGTCAAGGAGCGGAACAAGCTATGGAGGTACACTTAGAGAACGAGTCTTCATAGCTTGTTCTTTCATCATTTCTAGTACTAAATCTTACCTTTCTAACATCAATTCATCGAAAAAATGAGTAAAAAGAGCAGTACATCCTTATCGACTTTCCTATTTTTTGGTATGCTTCTATTATTAGGTAGTTGTAAAAATACGACTACTACGACTACGAAATCTAATACAAAAGAAACTACTAAATCGATCGCTACCGTTTACCCAAGTGACGTTACTCCGTTTTTCGAGCATTGGAAATTGATTTTAGGAGATGGTTCAAATGTTGGACATGCCATCAATTTTGAACACAAGGATTTCTTTTATACTGCCAATGATGGGAAAAGAGATTGGGTGGTCTATAAAGCCCCCAACGCAGGTGACACACATGGAACTTCCAATAATACAAGAACGGAATTAGCTCAAGCAAAAAAATGGCTTCCAATGACGGATGCTAAATTATCTGCTACGCTCAAGGTAATGAATGTATCCGCTACGGGGGATGCTCGGGTAGCAGCATCACACTCTGTTGTTATTGGGCAGATTCACAGTGCTGATGGACATGAGAATGAACCGCTTAAAATATTTTATAAAAAATTTCCAGGTCATACCAAAGGTTCAGTTTTTTGGCATTACGAAATAAATACCGCTGGACCCGATAATTCTGGAAGATGGGATTATTCCACTGCTGTTTGGGGACATGACTTTTCCGTCGTCGGAAGTGAGGAAAATACTTACCCAGCAGAACCTATCGACGGTATTGCATTAGGAGAAGAATTGAGTTATGAGGTCGAGGTTAAAGATGGGGTGATGCACTTGAAATTTATGAGTGAAGGGCATGAAACCAAATCATTTACTAAGAACTTAGTGGTATCAGAATACACCACAGCTGCTGATATTCCTGCACAAACGCAGGCTTTATTCGTTCCAATTGGACAAGATGGAGTAGAACGTGAAAATGCTTATGCTGAAGAAGGACTTTTTTTTAAGCTAGGTTCCTACAATCAAACCAATGGAAAATCTCCTGAAATAAATAAGAATTGGTGTTCTGGTGCCGAAACGCACGGAGGTGATGTCCAAAAACAATATGCAGATGGGAATTATGCTGAAGTTTGGTTTAAAACAGCCAGTATCTTCGTAAGTGATGCCGCTGTGTCGAATGATGGGTATTTCGCTAAAAATGATTAGATTTTGGCTACTATTTAATGCTGAATAGATAGAAATAGTTATTATTTTAAAGAGGGATTCCTGTTAGATTTTGAAAACCTAACAGGAATTTTTTTATCAATGAATCAGCATAATTCAACTAGGTAATCATTCTTTATTCGGAGGTGTCCCAGCACCCACAGTTGCCGATTTGAACCATACTTCCGTATAATCCCCATTGGCATATTGCTTGGCGATATCTCCTTCATAAATATCTGCCCCAGTACTCCAAACGATATTACTTTCGGGGGATTTTCCATTCGTTTGATTATACGCCCCTTGTTTAAAATATTGCATTTCACCAGCATAAGCATTTGCTCTTTCCACACCATCTCGACCGATTGGCACAAATAAGTCGATGATTTGTTGAGGCATATCAGATGCTTTGGCAAAATCAGATTTCAATAAATTTTTAGTGAATTTAACCGTCTTATGCCCTACGCTTGTAAAGGTGAGGTACATGATACCTTCATGAACATTTACCTCATAACTGAATTCCTCTCCTAATGCAATGCCATCAGTAGGTTCTGCTGGATAGGTAGTAGGACTGTCACCTACAACAGAAAAGTCATGTCCCCAAACAGCAGTAGAGTAATCCCATCTGCCAGAATTGTCCCCTTCGGTATTAATCTCATAATTCCAAAAAACAGAACCTTTGGTATGTCCTGGAAATTTTTTATAAAAGATTTTTAATGGCTCGTTTTCATGACCTTCATCACTATGAATTTGTCCGACTACCACGGAATAGGAAGCAGATACTCTCGCATCGCCAGAAGTCGAGACGTGCTTCACTTTCAAGGTCCCTGTCAATTTACCACCTTCTTCTGGCGTCCAATGTTTTTTTTCTCCTAATTCTGTTCGAGTATTGCTAGATGTTCTAGAAGTGACTCCAGAGTTTGGTGTTTTATAAACAACCCAATTGGTAGTACCTTCTTTTTCAACATAAAAGAAATCTTTTTTCTCATAATTCTTTAATTCATCTACATGTGTGCCATCACCTAAAAGGATTTTGAATTTGTCCATAAAAGGGATCACATCACTTGGATAAACAGTGGTTTTGGTGACTTTGCTTTCTACCTCCTTAACTTTGGAATTTTTACAATTACTTAGTAAAAAAACACAACCAACGATCATAAGTATTGGTAAGAATGATTTTAGAATGCTGCTATTCATTTTATTTATTATTTTGATTATTAATAATTGGTTGATGGGTGTTTAGCCACACTTCTCCTGCTTTGGTTAGGAAAAAATCCATCCACATGTAATTCATCTTTTTGTTTTCAGCCACTTCGACTCCGTGGTTAGAACCTAGTGGAATATGCAATAGGGAATACTGTTTAAAATTAGTGGAGGCATCATCAGCGTGAACGATTACATCATTGTCGGCGAGTCCTAAGAATAGTTGCTCTAGCATTGGATGCTTATGCGCACCAACCTTGTCTGGTCCTATCGCCTCAACTGTCCCAAGAGATACGCGAGGGACAATATTCGCAGGTAAGACAGTTCGGCTAATAGTATTTGGGCTCTTGATTTTTTCGGTATATGGTTCACAGTCTGCAAATCGAGTGGCAAATATTTTTTGCTTATTTTTTATTGGAAAATTAGATAAATCTGCTACATCTTGTGTAGACAACTTTTTGGTGAACTGCAAAAAATGTAGTACTTGACCTGCTGCGACTTTAATTTGTACTTCAGACATTTTTTCCAGAGGTACCACAATTGACTCTGGGGTAAGGCTGTATTGGGTAGCACTCGCAGACAGTGTTCCTTTTCCACTAACAAACAATAATAGGGTAGTGAATCCATCTATCAGAGCAATGGTTTCCTTAATTGGTCCTAGCAATGCCTTATGTTCAATTGTTAGGTCAGCAATTTCTCCGACTAGTAATTGTTCGGTAAAAGTTTGGCTATTTTGCGGCATTTGCATCTGCAAATCTTGAACAACTATTTTCTCTGAATTTGAAGGCGATACTTTCATATATTTCTTGTCAAAAAAGCCGTTAAATTTTAATGAATTTTATAGTTTGAACTTCCACATTTTCTTGCCTATTTTACCCTCTTGCTAGAATGGTGGAAGTACTGATAGTTATCTATATTAAATTGGTCAACCAATTTGCAATATAGTACTTATTTTTGATTTATTTGAAGCTGAGGAAGGAATCTTAATGAGGGAAAAATAATTATCAATATTTAAAAATAAAAAGAATTTGCCGATGTTCTAGGGAAGATATTTATGTAAGATGAAATTAGTATTCAAATCCTAATTTTATGAAATTTTATTTACCTTTATTGTATAATTGGTTTCCTTTTGAAGAGGGTTTTAATATTTATATTAAAATAATATGAAAAAAAATACTCCGTACTGCCCTTTTTTTAATTGCCTTACTGGTAGCCCTAGGCTGGATTGTAACTACTTTCTTTCCAGAAAAATTAGTACCCGAAGTAGCCGAGATTGCTGCTAAGGCTAAATGTTAAAAAACTTATTCTTCATCATTTTGCCCCACCGCCTGACGGCAGTCGGGCAGGTGCTGAATTCATTATTTGCTCGTTACTAAAACAGAATAGTATGAAAAACCTATTTATTTTTTCCTAAATTGTTGCTTAGTTTTTTTGTAGTTTCATTTTATTAGAACTTATACCCTCAAGATGAATAGAAAAGACTTTTTAAAAAAGAGCATTTATTTAGGAGCTGGATTGTCTTTCATTGGTTGCCTTAGTGATAAAACCCAAACAGGACCAACAGAAAGTAGCTGGAACGATGGGGAGGTTGCTCATATTCTTCCTACCGTCAATCACAATCGGATGTTGGTATCTACTTCTTTTAAACGAGTAGTCAATCGCCCGTCTTTAAAAGTGGGGAGTAAGGTGATAGCAGGACAGATGCGAGATACCAAAGGTTATTTTTGGGCATTTGATTGCACCGAATTAGCACCTACAACAGCCTACCTATTACAATTATTTGAAGGTCAAACAGCGCTTTGTGATGCTTGGGAATTAAAAACTTTTCCAGCACCGAATGCGAATGTAGCCCAATTAAAACTGATGGTTTATACCTGTGCAGGTGGACATCCAGAAAGTATTAAATTTTACCCACTTCCAGAAGATAAAAAAGAACCAGCCGCAAGTTATGCAGAGCGTCGGGTAAATCTGCTGAATAGAGGATTAAGTTTTCAGCCCGACGCGTTGATAATTATTGGTGACCATCTGTATTGGGATTTGTCTGGTAATGGAAAAGGACGAAAAGGGTTTATGGACAATCCCAAAGCATTAGAAATCGTACCCGCTTTTGATCCAAACCAAGCTGTATTAGGAACAAAAAACGAAGATATCTTAAAGAAAGCAGTCAATCCACAAATTATAGATTTATATGGTACTGCTTGTCGATCCACTCCTGTTTTCTTTTTCAATGATGACCACGATTATTTTGAGAATGATGAAGCGAATGATGCTTTAATCACCTTCCCACCAAAACCATTTCAATTAGAGTTGGGCCGTACCGTCCAAAGAATGTACACGCCTGAATTTCTACCTGACGAAAATCGGCCATTGGACTTACCAGGGTCGAGTGCTCCAGACCGAGTAGCAGGAGCATCAGAAGCTTTTGGGACTTTACGGTTTGGAAATTTAGCGGAATTGCTCATGTACGATTGTCGTCGATTTCTAAATTTGGATGGTGGAAATGCTCAATTTATACCTGAAGCTGCCGAAAATTGGCTACATAGTCGAACGGCATCCAAAGACGTAAAACATACCTTTCATGTTCCCTCGACCCCTTTTGGTTGGTCTGCTGGAAAATGGGGCGAATGGTATCCTGATTTTCTTGGAAAAGATGGACAATTGCATGATGATCTCAACAAGCCCTATTGGCAAAAAGGTTGGAAAAGCCAGCATGATCGTATTTTACAAAATATGTATCAAGCCAAACACAAAAAGCCATATATGTTGAGTGGTGATTTACACGCTTTTGCCTCGGGACGGATTCATCGGAATGGTACGACTGATTTTAGTGACAACCCAATAAATTGTTATTTGACAGGACCATTAGGGAATAATGTTTTTCCATCCACCTTTAGAAAAGTCAAGGCATCTAATCCCCAGAGTATTGGAATGGAGGAAGACTTTGAAAACATAGAGGAAAATGGTTTTTCCATCATCGACATAGATAGTCGAAATGTCTCCGTCAAAATGTTTAAGTTTTTATGGAGCAGAGATGATTTGAAAGATATTGAGAACTTAGTACCTTTTACGACTGTTTAAACCATATCATTTAACCCTTTTAACCAAGATGATATGATTATAGATCTCGCTATTGGAGCTGTACTAGCCTTAATTCCTTTGCTAATTGTCAAAAAGTTTTTTCCCAAAAGACAAGTCGTTTTTTGGCAATTTGGATTATTGATTGCCGCACTTGCCTATATTGGATTTGTTTTAATTAATGGAAAAGATCATCAATATTTACCGCTTGAATTAGGAGGGCTCGCCTTTTTTAGTTTGCTTGTTTTTTTGTCTAATAAGTATAGTTTATATTTCCTTTCGTTAGGATGGGCTATGCATATTGGTTGGGATAGTTTGCTACATTCGTATACTGCTACGCCTTATGTTCCATTGCATTATATTGAAGCTTGTATTGGTTTTGATATCGTTATCAGTGGCTATATTTTTTGGTTGGCGAGTAGTAAAATCCGCCTGCAACAACATCAAAAGATGAGCAGCAGACCAACTAAAGTGTTGTGATTCTAACCCTTCACCTGTTAAAGGATGATAATTTTCACGAATGGGTAAATCATCATCTTTCAATCCTTCCAATCGGTCAAAAAGGTGATGAGAGAACTGAATTGCTTCCTTTTCATAACCATAATTTTTTAAGCCTTGAATGGCAAAATAGGCTTGGTCTAACCAAACTGGCCCTCGCCAGTATCCATTTTTAGGTTTGAATTTTGGATGGTCTGCGGCTAGAGTAGGGAAGGGAATATAAGTCGCAAATTTAGCCGTGTCTAACATAATACTTCGCATCTTAGCGGCCTGTTCTGGCGTTGCTAATTTTGTCCAAAGCGGAATCCATCCTTCTGCGCCATAGACCTTCAATTGTTCTTTAGAATTAAGAGATACATCATAATACCAGCCGCTTTCATCATCATAAAAGGTATTGCGAATCTTTGTTTTTAGTTGATCGGCATCCTGCTGATATTTTTCTGCTTTGTCTGGAAATTCTAGAGCTAACGCAATTTTGGCTAAATATTCTTTTTCTGCAAAAAGGTAAGCATTCAAATCAACACTTTCTCGATCTAATGAACCACCTTGAAGTGCATTAGGAATGATTTTAGCACCGTCGAATCTGACAGCGTTATCCATTCCACTTTCCCATTTTGCGGCAATCAAGGAGGCATCAGTAGAACCATATTCACATAAACCATTTTGGTCAATATCTCGATATTTATACCACCAAGCATGGTATTTTTCGACTTTGGGAAATAATTCTTTTAGAAATGCTTTGTCTTTAGAAACTTGAAAAACCTCCCAAATTGACCAAGCAGATAAAGGCGGTTTGGTATCTCGCCAATTATGAACTTCGATAATGGTATCTCGATAAACACAGTCAGCAATCATTCCCATTTCATCTTGAAAATCATACATCGCTCGGATTTGATTTTGTGCCAACTCCGTATCAAATTGAGCAATAGCAACGGCATGTTTCCAACTATCCCAAGACCAAAACCCATTGAACCATTCATAATTATAGCTAGGAAATAGGCCATCATGTTTCAAAAATCCAGCGGCACTTCTCCAATTTCCATGTAGAGTTTGTAGACATTTGACGCCAATTTTTTGATGGGCTATTGTGTTAAATGGTGCTTTTAAGTTAGCGATACTATTTTGAAGATGTTGATTCCATCGGGTTTTATTAGCTACAAAAGCGGTGGTAGGGTCTTGTAAAATCTTACCAAGGTTCGCTTTTTCTTTTGCTAATTCCTTTTCAGAAAAACAGAAAGTATGAGACAAGTAGCTAGTCCAGTTGGATTGACTAGCCAAGCTCTTTGTAGTGGTTTGAATGCGGTAATTTTTCTCATTTTCTGCTATGGCTATAGCCTTTTTATCAGGTGTTGAAATCCACCCAATATTATCATTTTTTCCAAAATTGATGCGAACGCCTTCTTCCTGATTAGTAAATTTGACAGCGTCTAGAAAACTATCTCCACTCCATTCTAAAACTAGGCTTTGTTGGATAGTTGATTGATTTTTAATAGCTATTTTGACCAATGCTGTACGATTACTCACAAAAATTAGGGTAGTTTGAATTAATAGGGCAGGAGCGGTTGTTTTAAGCGTTTGTTGGAGTTGATTAGGATAACTGTTATTTTCTATAATCTCAGCAGTAGCCAGGTCTATTTTCTGTCCATTTTCTATATTTATAATATCCAGTTTTGATAAAGACTTGCTCAACCAAATCCCATTATCTTGGGTCATAGTAAAAGGTCCTATAAAACTTCCATTTAGCTGATTATCAGAAGGTAAAGCGTAGCCATGCCATGCGCCCAAATCTGAAAAGGTATAAACCGACCTATCCGTAGTTGAATCTGGCACCCCTTTATAATTTAGAATATTTGGGAAGTTTTCAACGGTTAATTGACTAGTAGTTAGAAGGTTTGGGGCAGAGGATTGGCAGGTAATTAAAAAGAGGGTAAACACTAATAAATGGCTAAGTTGGATAGTAGTTGACTGGTTTTGCATTTTGATATATTTATTATCATCAAAGGTATCAATATTCTGGATAGTTTTTATTCAAAATTTTAGGGAGTACTTGCTATTGCTTTGTAAACATAATTTTGGTGGTTAATTATTTACATAAACCACGAAGTGGTTGAACACGAATAGCCCCGAATGAAATTCGGGGAGTAGATAATAATCCACGCCTCTACTACGAAGTAGTTGAATATGAGTGAGTTAAGTTCAATCACTTCGTGGTTGTGGCACATCGTTTCTTCGATTACCCCGAATTTCATTCGGGGCTATTCAAGTTCAATTCCTTCGGAATTTTCTATCAAAACTATGTTTACAAAGCACTATTTTGGCATTAATAATTAACTGATAATTAATAGATTTGATTATTTAATTTTTGGCTCTTAATACCCAACGAGGTGTTAAGAGAAAATACATTGAAATAAGTTATTTTTTGACTTTTAAAACTTCATTTTGCTACCATTTTAGGCTGTAAAAATGGTTTTTATATCAAAAAATGACATGTTTATCGAAGTAGTTGACACTTTTGTTTTTTTAATTAAAAATGTAAAATCTAAAAATCAAAATTTAAAAGTGAGTTATTGGTCATATTTAACTGATAATCAATTAAATAACTACTGCTCTCTACTTTTCAATTTTAAATTTAT
>CALDTJ010000341.1 GCA_937924145.1 uncultured Saprospiraceae bacterium | reverse complement strand
TAGATAATCAGATAAAAAATGGATATTATAAAGAAGAAATATGTCAACGCTTGGATCTGTTGTCCTTCATTAATCCGTTGTATATTTTTATTATACAACGGATTAATGAAGGACAACAGATTTAGATGTTGACAAAACTAGTTTTAGTAATATTAATCTTTTACCTGACGATCTAATAGATAGTCGTAAAAAAAAGAATAAGAAGTCAAATAAAAAATCCGTTGTAAATCGGAACCGCTGTGACTAATGAATAGTTCACAACCGATTACTTTACAACGGATTTAATAGTTTAATTTAAACGGTTCTTTAGGCTTCCTCTTCTCCTTCTGCTGCCAACTCTGCTGCATTAATTGCTTCCACTTCCTTATCAATATAATAAAGGGACATTGGTCCTTCGCCAATTAACTTAATTTTATCTAAAAGAGATCGCATTAAATTTTCTTCTTCTCGTTGTTCCATGATGTACCACTGCAAGAAGTTATTAGTCGTGTGATCATTTTCCTTTAAGGAAATATCCATCAATTTGTTGATAGAAGCCGTTACTTTTTGCTCGTGCTTATATACTTCTTTAAACATTTCTGTTACTGAAGTCCATTCATGAGCAACTGGTTTAATAGCTGGTGTCAAAGCATGCGTATCGACTTCACTCAAGTAATGAAAAATCTTTAACATATGCTCTCTTTCTTCTCCTGATTGACGGTGCATAAATTGAGTACAACCGTCCAATCCTTCTTTATCACACCATGCTGCCATTGATAAATATAAAAAAGAGGCTTGTCCTTCCAATTGAATCTGCGCATTTAAGGCCTTAGCCATTTTAGCTGAAATCATATATCTGTTTAAGGTTATGAGTTAATGAGGTAATAAGTTAATGAGGTAAACTATAAAGTTTAAAACCTGTTATAACTTTGGTAATTAAACGCTAAATTAAATATTAAAGTTCTAAAATATAGGTAGGACAAACTAATTCGGAATTAGTCTAATTTAGCTGAAAGCTGGCAGTATTCAGTTGGAAGAAGGAAGTGAGCAGTCCTTTGATAACTCAAAAGGTATTGCATGACACCAAAAGAGCTATGAAGTATTGGCAACCAAAGGAATTAGTTAAAAAGCTAGTTCTTTTACAAATGCGAGCATTGTAACCGTAGTACATCTCTACATATCACACATTGCCCCTTTTGGGCATCGCTTACACTGCTTGCCTTTCTTAAATTTCTTACAACATTTCTTCTTTAGTTTTTTTCCTTGGATGGTAGGCAAGGCAAATGGTAAGCGTAAATTCGCATATTCAGGATGAAAACTACTTTTATTAATAGGTGGTGTATTCATTATAAAAAGCTTTTCCTTATTTTTATTTAATCTAAATAAGAACAAATATACGATTGCTCTACCTTTCTGTACAAGGGTTAGACGATATTTTTAAGGAAAAACTTTTCATAAGTCTAAAATTATACTGACCTCAAGGCATCAACAGGGTTAAAAAAATCTTAAAAACTGCTGTTTCACTCCTTAATTTATGCATTCCCACCTCATTTATCATCTTTTTATCAAACAAACACCGTATTTATACCTTTTAGAAAAAAGGCATTAATATTGTGACCTAAAATTAGAATTTTAGTCTTTAGAACACCATATAAGATTTATATAAACCGATACATCAAGGGGAACTACACACCCTTACAAACTGATAATTATGAAGATTTTAAAAAATATATTCAAGCTGTTAGCTTTTCTAGTGGTGCTATTTATAGTGGCTGCTATAGCTATTCCTATTTTTTATAAAGATAAAATCGTTGACGTCTTAAAGGAAGAAACGAATAAATCATTGAACGCAAAAGTAGATTTTTCGGATGTAGAACTCTCCTTATTGAGAAGTTTTCCTGCCCTAAGTTTACATATTGATGATCTGACGGTAGATGGAATTAATGAATTTGCGGGGACTCGCTTATTTGATGCACCTGCGGCAGATTTAGAACTTGATTTCTGGAAAGTTTGGGGAAATCGGGAATCTATTCCTGTAGAAGCTTTTACTTTGGAAAGTCCAAAAGTGAATTTAAGAGTGTTGAAAAATGGGCAAGCCAACTGGGATATTGCCAAAGCGACAACCACTCCAGAAAATGCAGAACCAGTTAGTTACCTAGTCGAAATGAAAAAGTATGCCATCAAAAATGGGCAACTGACTTATATTGACGAAAGTCTAGATTTAGATTTGGTAATCATAGATCTGAATCATACTGGAACTGGCGATTTTTCAGAGTCTGTTTTTGACTTAGATACAAAAACAAAGATAGCGGCAATTACCGCTGAGATGGAAGGCATGACTTATTTGCGCAAAGCAAAAGCAGATTTGGATGCAGTGATTAATATGAATATCAATGATCTAATTTTCACATTAAAAGATAATGTACTAAACCTAAATGCTTTGACCATCAAGACGGATGGTATGATTGACATGAATGATGATGATTATGTGATGGATTTGAAATTTAGTTCGCCACAAAATAGTTTTAAAAACTTATGGTCAATTATTCCATCTGCCTATACTGCGGACTATGACAATGTGAAAATTGATGGAAAAATGACGCTTAATGGTATGCTAGCAGGTACCTATAATGCTGAAAAAGAACAATATCCAGCATTTAAAATCTCTACACAAATTGATAATGGAAATGTAAAATATCCTGATTTACCAATGGCATTGCAGGCGATTTTTGCAGATATCACGATCAATAGTCCAAGTTCTGATTTTGATGATTTGGTGGTGCGGATTCCTCAATTTGAGTTCAAGTTAGGAGACAATCCTTTTGCTGGTAATTTTAATTTGAGAACGCCCATTTCTGATCCACAATTAAAGACTGAAGTACGTGGAGTTTTAGATTTAGCGGATGTTCAGAAAGCGATTCCGATTGAAGGGATGAATAATATGACGGGCGTCATCAAGTCTGACTTTTATGTCAATGCGGCAATGTCTCAAATGGAAAAAGCGCAGTATGAACAGATTGATATGAGGGGTGATTTGGAAGTATCAGATATCGTAGTGGAACAAGCAGGAATGCCTAAAATTGCCATCCAATCATTGAAAACAGATTTTAGTCCACAGCGAATAAAATTCGATGATTTTGTAGCGACCTTGGGGCAAAGTGATGTTCGTGCGTCTGGTAGAGTCTTAAATTTATTGGCCTACTTTAGTCCAGATAAAACCTTGGATGGTAATTTCAAGATTGAATCCGACTATTTTAATGCGAATGAGTGGATCACCGAAGAAACGACAACTACCCCTAAAGTAGGTTTTTTCAATACGAATGATGACCAGCCAAAAGCTGTTTTGACTGCTAATGAAACGCCAACACCAGTCTTCGATAGATTCAATTTCAATGTGGATGCAGACATCAAAAAATTGGATTATGATGTCTACAAAATGGAAGATTTCAAGTTTGATGGAACAATCAATCCAGAGCGAACGAAGATTGACAACTTCTACACTAAAATTGACAAAAGTGATATTCAGGTAGCAGGAAGCGTAGACAACCTAATGGGCTACGCACTTGATAATGAAGTCCTTACGGGAAATATTGATTTAAAATCTAACTATTTGGATCTGAATCAATTTATGACTGAAACTGAGGAGGAAGTGCCTTTAGAAATCATTCCAATTCCTAAAAATATTGATTTGACGATCAATTCTGATTTGAAGAAAGTACGATATACTAATTTTGATTTGAATAATATCAAAGGAGATGTGGTCGTGAAAGATAGTAAAGCAGAAATGAAAAACGTCAAGGGTAAAATATTAGGTGGAGATGTATATTTTGACGGGGCTTATAATACGCAAGATTTGAGCAAACCAAAGTTTGATATTAAGACCACCTTGAGTGCTTTGAATTTTAATAAGGCTTTCAATACGTTTAATACATTTGAGACTTTAGCACCAATTGGCAAATTCATTGACGGCAAGTTTAATACAGAATTATCTATGAATGGCATCTTAGGTTCTGATATGATGCCTGACTTGGGTTCTTTAAATTTATCGGGCTTTTTCCATACCTTAGAAGGTGTTGTAAATGGATTCAAACCTTTGCAAGAATTGGCAGATAAATTAAATATTGAAGACAAAATTAAGAGATTAAAAATCCGAGATTCCAAAAACTGGATTGAAGTCAAAGATGGCTTTTTAACAGTAAAAGAATTTGAGCATAAGATTGAGGATATGTCTTTTATTGTAAAGGGCAAGCATAGCTTGACACAAGAAATGGAATATGTGGTGAAGGCAAAAGTTCCACGAAAATTAATGGAAAAAACGGGCGTTACCAAAGCAGCGAACAACGCATGGGATGTGATTGCCAAAGCTGCCAATGCCAAGGGGATCAACCTGGCAAATGGAGAATATGTTCGTTTAAAAATTGACCTAACAGGTTCCATGTTAGCACCAAAATTCAATATTATTCCTACAGCCGCAGATGGCGAAACGTCTGTGCAAGATGCCACTAAAGCAGCAATAGAGGCTACTGTTAATAAAGCCGTAGATTCTGTCAAAACTGTGGTCGATAGTACCGTGAATGAAGTCAAAAAAGAAGCAGAAGCATTGAAAGATACCGTCGCCAGCGTAGTCGATGAAAAGGTAGAAATAGTAAAAGAGACGGCGAAGGAAACTGCCAAAGAAACGGCTAAAACCGCATTAGATTCACTAGCCAATGGTGGAAAAATCGAATTACCAAAATTGGATAGTTTGGGCAAAGGCGGTATTCTAAAAGATACGACTATTGGAAAAGAAATAGATAAGGTGAAGGATAAATTGAAAGACTTGAATCCTTTTAAGAAGAAGAAAAAGACGGAAGGAGAGGGTTGATTAAAATTCCCTCTCTAAAATTTCTTTAAATTCATCTGCTTTTAGTAGTTCGATTTTCGGAAAAGGAATTTCTTTTAAAATATTGAAGTGTTTGTCATCGCTTACCAAATACTTTGCGTTTCTGGCAACTGCACAATCAACAAATTTATTATCATCTGCATCGTGGGTAATCAAGTTCCATTTATAGTATTTGGTTACCCATTCGACATTAGGAGCATTTTCTATCAATTGCAATAAATTAGAGGCTAGTTTTTGCCCAAGATGCTTTCCAATGATTTCTTCATATTCCGCAAGGATATCCGTCGTTACACAGATAGTAATCTTTTCTTCTAAAAAAGCATCAAAAATAAGTCGAAACTCAGATTTTCTAGCAATAGCAACTAATAGTACGTTCGTATCTAAAACAACTTTCATCCAATCTAATTCTTAGGGTTGTAAGGTGTTCGTTCATGAGTATTTAGCAGTTTCCGCATCTCTTCATTCGTCCAGTTTTTTTCTTCCCAAACCTCATCCGCCATTTTAGTGATTTTTTCCCCTAGATACTTCACAATTAATCGTTTAATTGCGATTAAATCTTGGTCATCTAAATCTCTAGAGAACAATTTTAATATTTCTAATTGATGCCGATTCAAAGGCATCTCTAAATCTATTGGTTTCATATTCTTCTTTTTACCAAAGTTAACTGAATTTTTCTTCATTCTCAAAAATGCAAATACATCTATTTTTATAACATTTTTAATAATTTTATAGTTTCTAACTAATAGAAGTTAACGCCTACAATTTATACCAATTAACACCGTTAAAAATAACAAAAAGAGAAAAATTCTGCTGACTTAGAATTTTTCTCTTTTTGTTTTCCAGTAAAATGGTACTTTTACCGCAAGTG
>CALDTJ010000340.1 GCA_937924145.1 uncultured Saprospiraceae bacterium | reverse complement strand
GTAAATAGGGATTCAAATCCATTTTATTTGGAACAAGTAGAATTACTTGATTCGGTTCTTTTAGAGCTTGGAGATCTTCTAGCACTTCTTCCGCAGAGAGTTTCATCGAATCAAAAACGTAGAGGAGGATAGCGGATTGCTGTACTTTCTCCATGGTCTTTTGCACGCCAACTGCTTCAATTTGATCTTGAGCATCTCGGATGCCAGCAGTGTCAATTAGGCGAAATTCGATGCCTTGAATATTTAGGACTTCTTCGATGGTATCTCTCGTTGTTCCTGCTATGTCAGAGACAATGGCACGTTCTTCTTGCAAGAGGGCATTTAGTAGAGTAGACTTACCTGCATTAGGGCGACCAGCAATGACGGTATTCACTCCTTTTTTTATAACATTTCCTAATTGAAAAGAGTCAATCAAGGATTTAATTAGGGATTGAATCTTAGTGACTAAATCTTTTAACTCTGTGCGATCTGCAAACTCTACATCTTCTTCCGAAAAATCTAACTCCAATTCAATTAAACTTGCAAAATCTAATAATTCTTGTCGCAATTTCTGAATTTCATTAGAAAAACCACCACGCATTTGTTGCATAGCAATAGCGTGTGCAGAAGAGGAATTTGAGGCGATTAAATCGGCGACGGCTTCCGCTTGCGACAAATCCATTTGACCATTCAAAAAAGCTCTCAGTGTAAATTCACCAGGCTGCGCCATTCTAGCCCCTTTGTCAATAAATAACTGGATTAATTGTTGAATAATATAACTCGAGCCATGACAAGACACTTCTACCACATTTTCTTTGGTGTAAGATTTAGGCGCGACAAAAAGCGACATTAAAACTTCGTCAATGATTTGTTTTTGATCTGTGCGGACCGTTCCTAAATGAATCGTATGGCTTGCTTGTTTGGTCAAATCTTTTCCATGAAAAACAGTATTCGCTATTTGGATGGCATTTTTGCCTGATAAGCGAATGACACCTATCGCTCCTACACCTGGTGGAGTGGCTAATGCGACAATCGTATCTTGTAAATCGTAGTTGGTATATTGCATAGAAGGTTGCCTGATTTATTTTGAAGGGCGAAGTTAGTAAGAAATGAGGAGATGAAGTGCGCTAGCTTAGACATTCTTGCTAATGTAATTGTGTCAAGCAAAAAATAGGATTTAATTTTAAAACAAATAGTTTTTATTTTGGTAAATTTTAAATAATTTTGTTATTTTGTATAACTTTACATTTAGAAAAATTAGAAGTGAAATAAGCGAAAATATGTTAATTTAAATATATTAATAAAATAAAAATATGAAAACATATCCACCAATAATCATAGATTTCCACATTGATGGGATTGGGGTGTTAGTTAATTGAATTTTGGAGGTTTATGTATCTCTATAAATCAAATATTTTAACCAATTAATGATTAAAATACTCCAAATTTGCGGATAATAATACCGTAAAATTAATAAATTGTATATTTTTAAATATGTAGATAATTTTCATCAGAATGTGGAGAAGTACACTTTTTTGCATAGTTATTAACATTGAAAGTGGGAGTTATCAACATTTTGGGAGGGTATTTTATTAAATCAACATTAGAGAAAATATCAATTAAACTGTATTTTTGTATAAGACAACTACACAATTAAATTTAGGAGCACTATGGCAGATAAAGATAATAAGAAACCGGGAAAGTGGAATCCTAATCTTCGACCACAGAAGAATGAAGGAGACTTATCAAGTTATGTACTTGGTAAGGTGCAACCACAAGCATTGCCTTTAGAGGAGGCAGTATTAGGTGCCCTAATGCTGGACAAAGATTCTATTGCCATAGTGATCGATATTCTACGTTCAGAAAGTTTTTATTCGGACGCTCACCAAGCAATTTATAAAGCAATTTTAAGATTATTCGAAAAATCTCAACCTGTAGACTTACTGACGGTTACGGAGGAATTGAAAAAAGGAGGCGAATTAGAAATGGCAGGCGGGCCTTATTATTTAGTAGGTTTGACAAATAGGGTAGCATCAGCTGCTAATATTGAATACCACGCCAGAATAATTGCCCAAAAGCATATCCAAAGAGAATTAATTCGGGTTTCTACCAAAGTGATTAGAGACGCTTACGAAGATACTACCGATGTTTTCCAATTATTAGATGATGCCGAACAAGGGCTTTTTGATATCACCCAACAGAATTTAAGTCGGAGTTACGAAAGTATGGGGACCTTGGCGGGTAAGGCATTGAAAGCCTTGGAGGAATTATCCAAACGAGAGGCTGGTCTTACAGGTGTACCTACTGGATTTACCGAATTAGATCGTCTGACCTCAGGTTGGCAGCCTTCGGATTTGATTATCATGGCAGCTCGGCCGGGAATGGGTAAGACCTCGCTAACCTTAGCTTTAGCCAAAAATGCCGCAATGGACTTCGGAAAAGGCGTAGCATTTTTCTCGCTGGAGATGTCCAATGTCCAATTGGTTAATCGTTTGATTTCGTTAGAGGCAGAGATCTCAGGTAGCAAATTGCGGAGTGGACAATTAGAAGATTTTGAATGGCAGCAACTACAAGGGGTGATTGAGAAAATGAGTGAAGTACCTATTTTTATTGATGATACACCAGGCATTAATATCTTTGAATTAAGAGCAAAATGTCGTCGATTGAAAATGCAGCACGATATTCAAATGATTATTATTGATTATTTGCAGTTGATGACAGGTGGAGGAGAAAATAAAGGAAATCGGGAACAAGAAATTTCTTCGATTTCACGGGGTCTAAAAGGTTTGGCGAAGGAATTAAATGTTCCTGTAATTGCTTTATCTCAGCTGAGTCGGGCAGTAGAAACACGGGGAGGTATGAAACGACCACAGCTATCGGATTTACGGGAATGTATTACAGGAGACACCTTGATTTATTTACCAGCAACGGGCGAATATAAACCAGTAAAGGAACTATTAGGTAAAAGTGGTTTCCCTGTTATGGCAATGAATCAGCAATATAAACTACAAGAATCGAACTGTTTAGATGTTTGGGAGACAGGTGAAAAAGAAATATATGAGGTTGAAACACAGTCTGGTTACAAAATTAGAACAAGTTTGAATCACCCATTTTATACAGTTGATGGTTGGCAGCAGCTAGTGGATTTAAAAACAGGTGATTATGTGGCTACCTCAAGAAGTCTTGTCAGTCGTGGCAAAAGTGATTTGAAAGATGAAGAAATTATTTTGTTAGCTCACATGATAGGGGATGGCTGCTATGTAGCCTGTCAACCGATTCATTACACTAGCCAAGAAATTGCTGCTTTAGATATTGTGGAAAAATGTGCCAAGCAACTGTGGAATATTGAACCGAGGAGAGTAAAAGATAGCAATTCAAAAAACTGTTACCATAGTTACTTACCGTCGCCCTATCATCTGACACATGGTGTAAAACACCCTTTTTCAAATTTACTAGAAAAAGTAGGCTTAGAAAAAGCTAGGTCCTTTGAAAAGACAATTCCAGCTACTATTTTTCAAAGTAGTAAAATGCAAATAGCTTTGTTCTTACAGCATTTATGGTCTACAGATGGAGGTGTTTTTCATAGAAAAAGTAAGGGGTCTTCTAAGATACACTATTCTTCTAATTCATGGGAATTGGTAAACGGAATCAAGTCCTTATTATTGAGATTTTCTATCCACTGTTCTATTCAAAAGACGAATAAAGCGGACTACAAACCAGTTTATCACTTGAATATTACGGGCAAAGAAAATATTATCAAATTTGCGCAACAGATAAATATTTTTGGGAGCAAATCACAAAAATTAGGCGCATTAGTTGACAGTTTGGCGAACCGTAAGCCTAATCCAAACTCAGATGTAATTGAGAAAACGATATGGAATAAAATAAAAGTATTAAGAAAGGAAAAAGGATTTACGGAAAGAAGTTTCCAAGCTGCGCTTGATACCAACTATTGTGGCAGTACTTTATATAAAAGTAATTTATCAAGAGAAAGATTAGATAGGGTTGCTAAAGTATTAGAAGTTAATGAATTAATGCAATTAGCGAATAGTGATATAAAGTGGGAAAAAATAAAATCCATTACGCATATTGGAAAAGAAATGACCTATGATATTCACGTAGAGCAAGAGCATAATTTTGTTGCCAATAATTTCATTATTCATAACTCAGGAGCCATTGAACAGGATGCGGATATCGTATCCTTCATCTACCGACCAGAATATTACCAAATTTTAGAAGATGAAGAAGGTCAACCATTGAAAGGAATCGGCGAAGTCATCATTGCTAAGCATAGAAACGGTGCTTTAGGAACCGTGAAGCTTAGATTTATTGATAAATATGCCAAGTTTACTGAATTAGAAGATCATGGATTTGGTGATTTACCAGGCGAAGGCGGTAGTGCAGGAGCTGCACCCGATCAAAATATTATTAGCTTGCCATCTCGGATGAATGATGAGGATATTCCGTTCTAGGAGACAGAATGACAGGATTTATAATAGGTCGTACTTATTAGACATTCAAAATAGATCTTGTTTCATGCCACTCTACACGACCTATATTGAATGCAAAAATAGAACGACCTGAAGAATTCCGATTTTATCGGAATTAAAAAATCCTGTCATCCTGTCTAAAACAAACAAAACCCAGCAGGGGGATCCTTGCTGGGTTTTATTAATATAAGCGAGAAATAGATGCCTCCTATTTCTTCTTCTTGATTTCTTCCAAAAATCGTTCCAGTTCACGTTCATCATACATAAGGACCTCCCTTGGCTTACTTCCCTCACTTGGGCCTACTATACCCAGTTGTTCCATTTGATCCATAATTCTACCTGCACGATTATAACCTAACTTCAAACGTCTTTGTATCATAGAAGTCGAACCGTGTTGATTAGAAACAACCAATCTGGCACCGTCTTCGAACATATCGTCTAATTCAGACAACTTAAATTGTCCTGGAGCTGCGTGTTCCTCATCGTCTCCGTGGAATTCTGGCAAGAAGTGAGGAACGGAGTAACCCTGTTGAGTGCTAATAAAATCAATGACTCTTTCTACTTCTGGGGTATCAACGAAAGCACATTGCAGACGTACCGTATCTCCACCAACAGATAATAACATATCTCCTCGACCAATCAACTGATCCGCTCCGCCACCATCAAGAATCGTTCTAGAGTCAATTTTTGAAGTTACCTTAAAGGCTAGACGAGCAGGGAAATTGGCTTTGATAACCCCCGTAATAATATTCACAGAAGGTCGCTGAGTCGCAATGATTAAGTGAATACCAATCGCCCGAGCCAATTGAGCCAATCGACCAATCGGTAATTCGATTTCTTTACCAGCCGTCATAATCAAATCCGCAAATTCATCAATCACTAGTACAATAAACGGTAAGAATCGGTGCCCTTTTTCAGGGTTTAACCGACGATTAACAAACTTCTCATTATATTCTCTAATGTTTCTAGCATGTGCTTTTTTCAACAAGTCATACCGTTGATCCATTTCTATACAAAGCGAATTTAGGGTATGTACTACCTTATTCGTCTCTGTGGTGATCGGTTCATCTTGATTTGGTAAATAAGCCAAGAAGTGATTTTCCAACTTAGAATAAGGGAATAATTCTACTTTCTTAGGATCGACCAATACCAGTTTGACTTGCGATGGGTGCTTTTTGTACAGCAACGACATGATGATCGTATTGATACCAACCGACTTACCTTGTCCAGTTGCACCTGCCACCAACAAGTGAGGCATTTTTGCCAAATCGGCCACGAATACTTCGTTATTAATGGTTTTACCTAAGGCTATCGGTAAGTCCATTTTCGCTCGCTTAAATTTCTCTGAAACCAATACTTCTTTCAGCGAAACGATTTGTTTTTTCTTATTCGGCACTTCAATACCGATTGTACCACGGCCTGGAATTGGGGCAATAATCCGAATACCTAAAGCCGATAAACTTAAGGCAATATCGTCTTCTAAGTTTTTAATTTTAGAAATACGCACACCGGGTGCTGGTACAATTTCATAAAGCGTTACAGTCGGTCCAACTGTTGCTCGAATTTTTATAATTTCTATTTTATAATTGAGTAAAGTCTCAATAATTTGATCTTTATTTTGCTCTAGTTCTGCTCGGTCAATTTCAATTTTCTGGTCATCATAATCCTTTAGCAAAGCCAATACTGGATTTTCGTAAGAAGACAAATCCAACGTTGGATCGTAAGGTTCCAAATGTTGTTTGTTCTCCTTTTCTACCGAAAGTGGTTGTTTTGGAGTTGCATTTGGATTGATCTCTGGGTCTATTGGCAATTGAGGTGGTGGCTTTGCCTCAGATGATTGAATCTCTAATTCTGAATCGGTCGTCAGCGATGGTGGTTTCTGACGTTTTTTGTTAGCCAAACCAAAAGCCAATTGACTTCCTTGTGGAATAGGCTCACTTGGTGAGGCAGGTTGATCTGCCTTAGGTGCTTCCAATTCTAAGCTTGGTGGTACATTGATTGCTGCTTTGCCAAAATTAGTTTTGGGTCTATTTTTCGGTTTAGGTTTTGTAAATCCATCCTTGTCGGCCACATTTGCTACATCTACTGTTGCCTCCAACCCAGAAGCTGAACTTAATACGACATCAGGACTAGTCCTTGGCATTTTTCGGACACCGCCATTCAACATTTCTTTGGTATAAAGTTTAGTTTCGTGAATTGCTTTTTCCATGGTCAGTTCGTTGTAGTTTGGATTGAACATCCAAGTGACGATACCAAATATGGAAGCTAAGAAAATAACGATAATACCCGCAGTTCCCACAAAATTTACCAGCCAAGTGTAAACACCTTCACCAAACGTCCCGCCCCACGGGAAATTAGATTCAGGAGTAAGAAAGGCAAATAGAACAGATAAGAGTAGTAAAATAACGATAGAATACTTCAGGGTGCTATAAAACCTTTGAAGTGGAATTTTTTTGATTAAAGCTTTTCCTGCGCTGAATAATAGGTAAATAAATAGAAAGGAAGGAATACCAAATCCCCAATAGATGAACATATCCGAAAGGATAGCGCCCAAACGACCTAGCCAATTTGCCATTTGGAGGTCACTTTCAAAGAAAAGCCCCCAAGAAAATCGGTGTACTCGGTCTTGATCTTCTTGCCAAGTGAAGAGATAAGAGAAGAAAGCTATGAAAAGGTAGAAAGCTATAAACCAGCAGAATATCCCCATTATTTTAGGAACTCGCTCGTCTATAACATCAAATTTGAAGGACCTTTTCTTTGGTGCCTGTTTTTTATTCGTATTTTTTTTTGTAGCCATTTATAGTGTAAAATGGTCAGTAATTAGCGGATTTACGGTGAAAGATCATATAATTTATTAGTCTACATAATAGCAGACTCGTAAACTGAATCTAGGTTTACTGCAATTCTAAAAAATTACTGATGTAGTTATGTAGTAAGTGTTAGTTTTAGTGAAGTATAAATGGCCAGAAAACGCCTCCGTTTCCCGATTTTATACTTCAAACACTACCATTCTCATTGTTTTATGCAAGAAAGATACCCAAAAAAAATGGGATATAAAATTTCTTGCTTGAAAGAAAGACTTATTGTGCGTGCTTTCTTGTTGTCCGACTACAAATGTAGGGATTATTAGGTGGAAAGGCGAATTTTTTCGACCAATACTTATGATTAAAATAAACAATATGTGTTTTTAAAATGAAAATAATTATTTTGTAATACAAAATGTGTTTTATATTTTAGTGAGAATTAAACGATAGCGAAAAAATCCAACGTTTATAATTTGAAGTGATTTGAATTTTAACTTAGCTTTTAAGCTATATTTCGATAAGCATTACAAGATGAAAAAAACAATTAACCTTAACTTAAAAAAATCAAATCTATCAATTACTTTTCTAAAATTGAGTAATAAAAAATGGTATAAAATACATCAAAATTATGCTCCTATTTTTATAGATTATAATTTTTTGATGCTGTTAGATTTTCAATATTATAGAAATAGAGACTTTGATTTGGCTAAAATGTACATGGCACTTTTCATGTTATTTGGCGGACATAATAATTACGATGATTTTAAATGTTCTTTTTCCTATAAATTCAAATTGACCTTAAAAAAGAAAGGAAAGAAATATACTTATGGATTGAGTATGTACGATATGAAAGGTAATATGCCCTACTTCGCTTATTATCGAAAACCTCGAGAAGGAGAAAATCCAGATGTCTATCAAAATCCTATTGATGATGAGTTTTCGAAAGAGGATATGCGGCTTTGTACAATGACATTTATCTCTTTTTTAGAAGGTTTTTATTTAGGGTATAAGCCATATTTTAGTCAGTCTTTTTATCGAGTAAATCATTCGTGCCGTTTGATTTATGGCTTTAAGAAAGAGCAGTTTTTTACGAAGTATTTTGCTTACGATACTGAAAAAGACTATGAAAAATTTCAGAAAAAAATTACTTCTCTTGAAGAGAAAAAAGTAATGCAAACAGATATGAGTAAAGATTTCTGGGATTAATTCTAAAATGTAATTTCTCAAAGAATCGATGATTTCTTAGAAGTTTCAATCATGATAAAAAAGAGCATTTCTCAACAAATAATTATTCTTTTTTGTTAAGCTATTATGAAATTAACGATAGAAGAACATAGAGTCGTCACCTTAGCCTACGAACTTCGAGATGGCAATGCTCAAGGCGAATTATTAGAGCGCATGGACTCCCGCTATCCATTTATTTTCTTATTCGGTACAGGAAAATTATTAAAAAGCTTTGAAGACCAAATTCGAGGTTTAGGAATGGATAATTCATTTGAGTTCATACTCAAGGCGGAAGAGGCTTATGGGCATAAAAATGCATTGAATATTCTGAAATTACCGATTGAAGATTTTAAACGAGCGAGTAATTTACCTGATGATTATATTGAAGTTGGTAATCTCGTAAATGTGACAGATGATGGCAATCTAAAGCACAATGGGAAAATTTTAGCAGTGACCGACACTTACGTAGAAGTCGATTTTAATCATGTCATGGTTGATAAAGACTTGCATTTTAAAGGCGTTGTTCTACATGTTCGGGAGGCTACTATTGAGGAATTGGTGAAACGGCATTATATTCAAGCGGGTGGTGTACGACGGTAATTTGATTAAATCAAAAGAAGAGGGCATAGCAGCATGAAAATGACATTGTGTTGTAGCAACCAATTATAATTTTCTGGCATAGTTTGCCGATGATTAAAAGCCCACCCACTGACCAAGAGACTCATAAATCCAATATACGCCCAAGCACCTAATGCTATCCCTTCCATTTTAAAAACTAGTAGTAAATTATCAATAGTATCTATTTGTAGTTGTCCTTCATACTTTGTCATACATACGATGAAAATAATTAACAGTATGAATGGGATGATATCAGAGTCTACCAATTGCTGCGTCAATTTACTATTGGGTTGTGCAATCATCAATAACCATTGTGGTAATACCAGTAAGCAGACTATTAAAAATGCGGTGGTAGTGGTCATGATAGTTATGTTTTAGAAGTGATAGGGCTTAAAGAAGGAGATGCTATTAAAGCATCGCCTTCTAGCTACAGAAAGCGGTGCTTTAATAGCACCTCTTTCTTTATATTTCTAAATAGTCATTTATTAAAAGAAGGAGATGTTTTCAATAGAAAACACTAAGCTGCCTTAGCTGCTTTTGAATCCTTAGCACGCCCAATGACATTTAATTCTGATTGCCCTTCAGTAGTCGTTTCGTAAGTCGAATCATAATCTTCTCGAACAGTTCCCATCAATCTATCCCAAACTAGAAAGTACAAACCATAGTTTCCATGAAATTTATCGTGGTGTAAATTATGAGCTACAGAGGTATTAAAAAATCGCCCAATCCAAGTTTTATGGAATCCTTTTGGGAATAATTCAAATCCTAAATGTGCATAAACATTAAAAACTATAGACAAAATGAAATAAAGCGAAATTGCTGAATTGTGTACGGGTAAAGTAAAGGCAATAATTGGCAAAATAGATGCCTCCAAGACAGCCTCCAAAGGATGAAAAGCATAGGCGGTCCAAGGGGAAGGATTATGCGATTTATGATGAACTAGATGCACATGCTTAAAAAGAGTAGGGTGGTGCATAATTCGATGCGTCCAGTAGAAACAAGTATCATGCAAAAAGAACATCCACACCCAACTAAAGGCGTAATAAGCCATGCCATAATCATCGAAATCGTAATAGAGATTGGTGTAATCAATGAGACAGTAAAAAGTGATGGTATTGATAATGGCAAAAATCGCAACGGAAACAATAGAGTAAAAAATATCTCTACTATAATCCGTTAGTTTAGGCATTTTCTTCTGAATCTTTCTAAACCAAAGAGGTCTTTTTAGAATGAAATAAAATAGGACAAACGCCATCGTTGCAAATCTGATATAGTCCCAAAGGATGTATTTAACACTGCTGAATAATTCTTCGAATAAAGCCATTTCCATGATAATTAGTTTTTTTGATGAAAAAGTCGGATGATTTATTTACATCACAATATTCCATCAAAAAAGGCTTTTCATCGTGTAAATAACTGTAATAGCAGGGATTCGGACGGATTATAGAGGTGCGAATAGGTGGAATGCAGGTAGGTAGACTTTTATTACGGGGTCAATTCCAGTGCCCCCGTAATTTTCGAAAGAAATCAGAGGCTTTTCTTAAAAGCAGAAGGCGTCATCCCAGTCATTTTTTTAAAAACGGAATTAAAAGTAGATTTAGATTTAAAACCTGCCTCCAAGCCGATACCGAGAATAGAGTAGTGGGCATAATCAGGATTGGTCAAATTTGCTTTTACCTCGGCTACTCGATAGCTATTGATAAAATCATAGAAATTTTTACCTTCTTTTTGATTAATAATTTTAGATAGGTAGCCATTACTAAGTGCCGTTTTTTCGGCGAGGGTATCCATGCTTAATTGCGCGTCTTGGTAGATTTTTTCTTTTTGAATTAACTGTAGTAATCTTTGATAATGTTCTTCTGTTTTATCGGAAAGTTGTGGTTTTTCAGTTTCATTTTTTTCCTTTTCAAAGATAGGAATAGCAAATACATCCCGTCTTAAGATGACAAAATAAGCTAACCAATACAAGATACAGCAAGTGGTAATCCAAATAGCAGGAAAAAGCCAAATTCTTCCATTTTGGATAAGCCCCCAGATGGTTATTAATATCCAGAAAACAGAAAATACGAATAAAAAGTAGATGAGATTCCTTAGCCAAAACAGCGCTTTACCTTCTATTTCAGAAAAGTTAGCGAATAATTGCCGATGATAATTATTCACTTTTTTCAAGACAGAAAAAAGGACAATCAGTAAGTAGATAATTGGTAAGAAATTCGTAATTATTCGGTAAGCATATCGAAGAGTTGTGGCAGTTTCTATGAATGTAGGATACAATAGGCTACTAAAGTAAAAAATTATTTTAAATAAAAGAAGCACTCCAAATGATCCTACAAACCAATGATCTTTTTTATGAAACCGATAATTGGGATTTAATAAAAAAACTACAAAATAGTAGAGTCCAATAGCCCCTAAGGATAGGTTAGATACGGGCAAATAGTTAATATAGTTGAACTGTTTTTCTATCTCCAAATCCTGTATGATTTCCCATATTCCAGAGAAAGAAAGCGTCAGTACGGCAAGTGCTAATGCCATATTAGCTTTCTTTCGAAAACTTTTGTTAAAGATAAATATATAGGCTAATAGGAATCCCTGGAAAATACCAATAAAGATAAGTACATGATAAAAACTAAAGTATATTTCTCTCACAAAAAGCAGCTTGTTTTAAAATTGGGTGATAAAACCAAGGTAGGGATAAAATCGTAAAACAACAAGCGTTAAGAGAACTAAGAGCTAATAATAAATTGATGGTTCGAAGGTAAGTTGGAAAGACCTTCCAGAACTCAAAGTTCTGGAAAGTCTAAGTATAAGAGGAGTTTAGGTCTGTGTGGAAAAAAAATCCGTGTGAAAAATAATTACCATATAGATTATACGCTCCTTTGCTAGGAAAACAGATGGTTTATCGCTTGACAATCTCCAAAACCACCTTATCCGCACTCATCGTAATCGCAGCCTCTGTTTCAGGCAATTGACCAGTCGATTTTATTTTAAACGTCTTTACAAATTCGCCTAAAAAATAAGCCATTTCCATCAAGGCAAAATGATTGCCGATACACATTCTTGGGCCTGCTCCAAACGGAAAATAGTGTTTGTATTTAGCCAGTTTTCCATCAGCTATGAATCTTTCTGGTCGAAATTGTAGCGCATTCTCCCAAAGTTTTTCGGTTCTATGCAAACCAAAGAAAAATGGCACGATGACCGTCCCTTTTGGATAAGAGTACTCCCCAAAACTATCGTCCTCTATCGCCACTCGCTGCGTACTCCAAGTGGTGGTGTATAAACGCATACCCTCTTGAATAACCGCCTGCATATAGACATCCATCGCCAGTGATTCAACAGGTTTTTCACTAGCCAACTGATATAATTTTTCCTGACTTTCTGGATTGGCAGCCAACAGGTATAAAATCCAAGACAAGGTATTAGCCGTTGTTTCATGACCAGCAGAGATAAAAACCATCAATTCATCAATGATTTGTGCCTCTGTCATACTTTCTCCGTTATCCTCATAGCGGCTATTGAGTAGCATATCGAGCATATCCGAAAATTCGCCTTTACGCTTTTTTCGTTCTTGGATAATATCTAAAAAGATGCCTCGAATTTCATCAACTACTGCCATCATTTTCTTTTCCTTGCCATTGATCGGATATAAAAATCGCCTTAGTGGATTATTGATGTCTTTAATCAGAAAGTCCTGTGCCGCACTAAACCCTGTACTAAAACGATTCATAGTTTCAGTCGAAATTTTAATATCAAACAGTGATTTGATCAAAATCTTTAATGCTAGTTCATGAACGATTGGACTTATATCTACTTGCTTACCTTCTGGAAAATCAACTAAATTATCTTGGATTGTTTTGAGTACATTCGCCCCTAAATCTACGATCTTCTGCCGATGAAAACTAGGTTGAATCAAGCGTCTTTGTCGCCGCCAATAGTCACCATCCGAAAAGACCAAACCATTGCCGATATATTTTATGGCTCGTTCCACCGCAAAACCTGCTTTTTGATAATTGCGCTGATTTTCTTTTAAAACATAGCTAATAAAAGCAGGATCCTGAGTCAGAATAAGCGTACTCCCTCCAAGAGAAGAGGAATAAGTTCCACCATAATTTTTCATATTCTCAGTAATGAAATTAAGCGGATGCTTTAGAAATTCTGGTGTTTTTAAAGTAGTTTGTAGTAGCGAAAAACCTTTTGGTATATTGTATTTTTTCTTTTTAGTCGTCATGATTTGATGGTGTTATTAGGGAAGACGAAGTTATGTGGGCTTAAACAGATTATTGGCCTGAGATAACTTTTGTTATCCATAAATGAGCCATTGGAACAATCCCAAAGGTAGCATAAAAAAGACAAAAGAAAACCTCCAATCTTTATGAAAAATTGGAGGTTTTTTTAGTAATATTAAATATTTTCGAAACTGCTAACTTAGGCTGACTGTGAGTGGTGCCTTCGTATCTGACACCTTCTCTGTTACGTCTGGTGAAAATCAATGTCCTACAACATACGTATCAGATAATTTGGAATTCTAACGACACCCCATATTTTTTAATCATCAAATCCTGGAAGGATTGAAGGTGAATAGCCCCCAATAAAATTGGGGGAAGTGATATTTTAAGCACTTCCTTACAAGTCTGAAAGACTTGAACATTAAAATTCCTATTATTCAAGCCTTTCAGGCTTGTCCAACACCCTATTTATTCATTTCCCCCGATTTCATCGGGGGCTATTCGTATTGAATTCTCTTCGGAATTCATATTTGGAACTTATGGGGTGTCGATAGAATTTGGAATTATCAGATACGGGGCAGCCTGAACTGCTAAATCTGCTTTTGCACCTTCACCTGCGTAGTCGTATCAATCCCACTACTCAAGACCTCAATTTTCAAACCATCAGACAGCCCCGTTTCAATAATGCGCTTTTCAAATTCTTGGTCACCGACAGACACTTCAATGAAAGTAGAATCATTTCTAAAAATGACATCTCGTTCTTGTAGTGCAATAACTTGATCTCTTCGATCCAGAATAATATCTCCATTAGCAGAATACCCCGCTCTTAAAAAGACATCTTCGGTAGGTTTGATAGCTGCCCGAACTTCAAATTTTACCGTTCCTTCTTCTACGACTCCTTGTGGCGAAATAAACTCTAAAGTTGCATCGAATTTTTTATCTTCAATCGCTCCAATCGTCAATTCTAGAGGCATGCCTTCTTTCAATTTACCAACATCTGATTCATCTACTTTTCCTTCAAAAATTAAAGATTGCATATCTGCTACGATGGCAATACTCGTCCCTTCATTAAAATTATTTCTTTCGATCACAGAAGAACCTTCTTCTACGGGAACATCTAAGACCATTCCTGCCACCGTAGAAACAACGATATTATTGACCTGTCGAGAATTCTTAGAGGCGCCTTCTTTTAAAAGTTGTAGATTATTGATCGCAGCATTCATTTCCTGTTTTGCAATATCGACACTTGCCTCAAACTGTTGGAGCGTATTACCTGCCAATAATTGGGCATTATCATAGGCAGCTTTTGCCATATCTAAATCTCTTTTGAACCGATTATAGTCTTGCTCACTAACCACCCCTTCTTCGAATAGTTGGCGATTTCGCTGCTCTTCTTTTTCTGCTGTTTCATAACTAGCTCTGGCACTTTCCACATCCAATTTTTTACCAAAAACTTCTTGCTGTCGCTTAAGTTCTCGCTGCGCCTCATCGTATCGAATTCTAGACAATTCAACCTGACTTTGAGCATTATTGATACTGATTTGACTAGGAATGAGTTTGATTTTGGCAATTTTTTGCCCTTTCTTAGCAATTTCGCCCGCCTCCACATATAACTCATCTACTACCCCAGACACTTGTGGTTTAATTAAAACTTCGTGCCGAGGTTTGATAGATCCTGTTGCCACTGTCTTTTTAATAATGTCCGTAATTTCAGGTTTATTAATATCGTAAACGATGGGGTCTTTAGCGTTTTGTTGATAAAAATAAACGCCTAAAAGAATCGAGAAAATGACCAGTACGGCCGCTAATGTAATGACACAACCTTTGTTCATTGTTTGCTATTTTTAACAGTACAGGCGACTTCAGTCGCCAAAGTGAATTTTTAAATATATGTGCGACTGAAGTCGCAGGTATTTTTACTCATCTTTCAATGCCGTTACAGGATTCACATTCGCCGCCTGCATCGCAGGGACTAGTCCCGTTAATGCTCCTGCAATAATCAACATCGCCAACGCTCCTAAACTAATTTTCAAATCTATTTGTGGATTTAAAAAGAACTGTACATCTGTACCTGCAGCTATTTTCATCAGATAAACTACTCCAATACTGACGACCAATCCGATATATCCAGCAAGCGTAGTGATAAAAACAGATTCTAATAAAATCATACTGACAATCGAACGAGGGGTCGCACCCATTGCCTTTCGAATACCTATTTCCTTAGTTCGATCTTTAACTACAATCAGCATGATATTGCCTACACCGATAATCCCAAAAAGTAAACTACCAATACCAACAAACCAGACCAGAAAACTGATCCCATTAAATAAACCCATGATTTCCCTCAGTTCTTCTTCTACATTGTCCGTTCCAACACCTCTAGGATCTTCGGGGTGTACTCGATGCCTTTTTTTCAATAAAGTTTTAATCCTATTCTCAGCTAAACCGACAGGGTAGTTGGTGTTAATCGTACAAACGAACCAGCCAATTTTACCATGCCGATTTGTTACTTGTTGGGCAGTCGTCAAAGGCATGAAAATCGACTTGTTGTCCTCCGTCGCATCCTCTCCTCGACGGTCAGATGCAACTACTCCAACTACCAAATAATCAACTCCTTGGATTTTTATAAACTGACCGATAGGATCAACTGCTTCCTCTTTTTTATTTTTACCAAAGAAATTTTTAGCGACTTCCATCCCTATTACCACTACTTTTCGTCGGTCGTCCATATCTTTTTGATTGATAAATCGACCTTGATCTAAATCTATTGCATCAATCTTTAAAAGATAAGGTGTATCACCTCTAACCTCATAAGCCTCGCCTTTATTTTTATAAGTAACTTCTGTTGAAGGAACGTATAATCTAGGAGACATATATTCCAAGACATCCTCCAAATCATTTTCAATTGCTTTTATATCGTCATTGGTAATTTGCGTAAATCGCCCTGCTTGCAAACCATCATAAGGCATCGTTGTCCGATTGGTCCAAACGTACATCGCATTTTTAGCATGACCTCCGAACATCGCAAGCACCCCATTCTGAAAACCAGAACCTGCTCCCATTAGCACCACCAACATAAAAATACCCCAAAAGACACCCAATGCCGTTAGAAAAGTCCGCAACTTATTCTTACTAATGGTATTAAATATTTCCTGCCACTTATCGTAATCAAACATGATCTAAAGGTAATAAGGTTAAAAGGTATAGAGGTACAAAGGTCTGCAATCTAGGAACACGACCCACGTTGAATGTCAAAAAAGCACGACCTATAAAATTTCGATAAAATCGAAATTGAAAAATCTTGCTTTCCCACCCGCTTTGCGGTTCTCTCCCTTGAATATCCACAGGATATTCACCCTACGGGATCGGTCGTTCATCCTGTCTAACTTTTCATAGCCACCACAGGATTCACCCGAGCCGCCTGCAAAGCAGGAACTAAACCTGCCAAAGTGCCACAAACAATCAAGAAAATGAGTGCGAGCATCACACTCGCAAAGTCCACTTCTGGGTTATAGAAAAATTCAAGATCATCTATCTCATAAGTTTTCATGAGGTAATCAATGCCATAAATAATGGTAAAACCCATAATCAAACCGAGGTAGCCTGCCACCGCAGTTAAGAAAATCGACTCCTGCATAATCATACTGACAATCGACCAAGGAGTAGCACCTAGTGCTTTTCGAATACCAATTTCCTTAGTTCGGTCTTTTACTGTAATCAACATGATATTACTAACACCAACGACCCCTGCAATGATACTTCCGATGCCCACAAACCAAATGAAAAAAGAGAATCCAGAAAAAATCATCTTAAATTCCTGATAACTTTCGATATTATTATAAATACCGATGGCTTGTTCATCTTCGGGATCAATATAATTCAGAGCAGCTAACTCTGTTCGGATATTTTTTTCGATTACTTTGGCTTGTTCGGGCGTAGCATCTCCAACGGTTAAAACCATATCATGGACTCGATCAATTTTGTCAAACACACTTTGAGCAGTGGTCAAAGGCATATAAATATACTCTCGTTCTCGCTTATTACTATCTGTGAAAATGCCCACAATTTGGAATTTTGTGCCATTGATTCTTACATATTCCCCTAAAGCTTTAGTGTCTTTTCCAAATAATTTTTCTTTCGCCAAATCTCCGATGATGGCTACTTTTCGCTTATCTTTTAGGTCAATAGAGTTAACATATCGCCCCTCTGTCATTTCAGTGTACTCAATCACTTGGTAAGTATCTTCTACTGCTCGAATTCTAAAGGTGAGTGCTTTCCCATTATATTCTGTTTGGTAGGCGCTAGAGACAAAATACCGTGCGCTCATATTATCTATACCTTCCACTTTGGTTTTTACGGCTTGAGCATCTTTATTTTGAAAACGAATTCGTCGCCCCGCTTTGTAGCCTTTGTAAGGTTTAGAGGTTCGATTACTCCATACGAATAAACTGTTGATGGCATCATCGGCAAAATCTCGCTCGGCACTATTTCGCAGTCCGTTTCCTGCGCCTAAGAGAATAACGAGCATAAAAATACCCCACCAAACCGCCAAAGCTGTCGCAAAAGTCCGCAGCTTATGTCGTTTGAGTGAATCAAATATTTCTTGCCATTTATCGTAGTCAAACATATTTTCGAGGTTAAGAGGTATAAAGGTTAAGAGGTATAAAGGTCAAATACGAATGAGACTAGGTCGGTCATTCCGTCACCATATTACCATCTTTCAATCGAATCACTTTATTGGTCATCTCCGCAATATCCTCTTCGTGCGTCACAATAATAATCGTAATCCCTTGTTTATTGACTTCTTTAAAAATCTCCATCACATCGTGTGAGGTCTGTGTATCTAAAGCACCTGTCGGTTCATCTGCCAAAATCACTTTAGGTTCAGAAATCAAGGCTCTAGCAATAGCGACTCTTTGCTGTTGCCCACCAGACATTTGGTTCGGAAGGTGATCTGCCCAATCTTTTAAGCCTACTTTTTCTAAATATTCTAGGGCTTTTTCTTGTCGAATTTTCCGAGGAATTTTTTTATAATAGAGCGGTAGTGCGACGTTTTCTTTCGCTGATTTAAAAGGTAGTAAATTAAAAGATTGGAAAACAAAACCGAGGAATTGATTGCGGTATAAAGCAGCTTGGGTTTGGCTAAGGTCTTTCATCAATACACCATCTAAGGTGTATTCGCCAGTGTCGTATTCATCCAATAAACCTAAGATGTTAAGCAGAGTAGATTTACCTGATCCAGAAGAGCCCATGATAGAGACAAAATCGCCTTCTTCGATGGATAAATCAATACCTTTGAGGACTTCTAAGCTGGTAAATTCCGTTTTATACGACTTACGGATGCCTTTCAGATGAATCATTATTTCAGTCGGGTTTTATAGTGTAAAATTGATGGATGCAAATATTGGACAAACGGTTGCATCGTTCATCGCTCTTGCTGCTATTCACTATGTTTTAACGTTCATCGTAGTACTCACCACTTAATAGAAAAGACCCTTAAAAAATGAAAGGGTTGTAAAGAGGCAATGTAAATGACTAAAAAAAATGATTAGAATAGAAGAAAGTTGGATAAACACCACTATTACATAGATGAATGGTAAAATAAATCTGATAATAAATTAAAATTAAATATGTTTTTATGATTATATTTGAACTTTACCTCGAAAGAACCAGTGCTCCAATCTATGAAATTAATTTACTCACTCCTCGCATTGAATTTGATCGTAGGTCAGTATCAAGTCCATATTTTAACGGATAATCTGCCTGCTTATAGCAGTAATATCATGGTAATGGCTAATTAGAAAAACGATGATCTTGAGATAACACTACCCTTAATCTATCCTAACGCTTATCGTCTAATAAGATAGAAGTATAATAAAAAACGCAGTTTCTATAAAAAAATGGTCAAAAAGTATCAACATTTTGACAATTGATAGGTTATTCATTTTCAAGTATTTATATAATTAAAATATATTTGTAATTTTGGGTATGCTAGTAATCATTAATTGTAAATTTAGGATACTAGCATATTTATAACTTTTCAATCCATCTTAGAAAAATTGGTAGCCATTTGAATGGTAATAGCTGATTATCCCTTTTTTCCTTTATAAAAATCAAGCACTATTTCAACAAATTAATTCCAATTCTCTCAATTGTAGAGGCAAAGGAACAAGTCAGTTTGCTATGTCAGCAAGTGACCTCGTTCCTTATGCTCAAACACCAAACTTTAGGCACAATGAAAAAAATGGTCTTTTCTCTCTTAGGCGTATGTTATGCTTTTATCTTATTTGGACAAATTCCTGTAAATGATTTATGGCAGGAAGTTCCGTTGCAAAATATTGAAAGTGTAGAAGGAGATAGATGGATTGTTCCTCAAAAATATCGCACTTTCCAACTTGACCTATTTAATTTTTCAACATTGATAAGTCAAGCCAATAGTACGGATGAAACGGGAAATACAGGCAATGGAACTGGTATCCCTCAAACGATTACCGTCCCATTACCAGATGGAACGACTCAAAGGTTTACAGTAAAAGAGTCTTCGATTATGGAACCAGCATTGGCTAAGAAGTTCCCTGAGATTAGAACCTATTCGGGGCAGGGTATTGATGATCCAACTGCCAAAATTTATGTAGATCTAACGCCTAAAGGTTTTCACGGTATGATCTTGTCAAAAAATGGGACGATATTTATAGATCCTTATTACAAAAACAATAATGCTTATTATACGGCTTATTATAAAAAGAATTTTAAGCCAACCGAATCAGTTGGATTTTCTTGTGAAGTGCGGAAAGATAAAGATCAATTGGCAACAGAACAACAAGAGATTAGAGACCAACAAGTACAATTGTCAAGTGGTGCAAGAATGGAAACCATTCAAATGAGGACTTATCGTATAGCGATTGGGGCAACAAGACAATTTACTACTTTTCATGGAGGTGAGGTAGCTGATGGTATGGCAGCCATCAATACAACTCTAAATCGAGTACGTGGAGTTTATGAAGATGAGGTAGGGGTTAGTTTTGTTTTAGTAGCCAATAATGACCAAGTAGTTTTCACAACTGCTGCAAATGACCCATATACAAACGGGAATGCCGCAATTGACGAAAATCAGGGAGTGTTAGATGCTCGAATAGGTAGTGCGAGTTATGACATTGGACACGTTTTTACGACAAGTAGTGGAGTAGCAGGGTTAGGTGTGGTATGTGGTAGTAGAAAAGCAGAGGGGACAACAGGCTTAAGCAGTCCTACTGGCGATCCATTCAATATTGACTATGTAGCTCATGAAATAGGACATCAATTTGGAGGAAATCATACTTTCAATGGTGATAGCAATGCATGTACTGGAGGGAACCGAAATGGTAGCACAGCTTATGAGCCTGGAAGTGGTACGACCATTCAAGCCTATGCGGGTATTTGTGGAGATGATAATACTCAAAATAATAGTGATGCTTATTTTCATTTGATCTCTCTGAATGAAATTAGAACACATGTAACAGCAGAATCTGGTGCCAATTGTGGTACACTTGGGGCAACGAATACCACACCAATGGCGAATGCCAATGTTGAAAACATTAGTGGTAAATCTATTCCAGCTAATACTCCTTTTGAATTGACAGGATCTGCTACCGATCCAGATGGAGATAACTTAATTTATAACTGGGAACAATGGGATTTAGGTCCACAAAGTGATTTAAATAGTCCAGGGGCTAATGCACCTTTGTTTAGATCTTTTGAACCTACTAATAATCCTACCAGAACTTTCCCAAAATTATCAGCGATTTTAAGTAATTCCAGCAGTTTAGGAGAACAATTACCAACAGGAGCTAGAAATCTGAACTTTCAATTTATAGCTAGGGATGATAATGCGGTAGGTGGATATGGTTCAGGACAAGTTTCCTTAGCAGTGGTAGCTAGCACAGGTTTTAAGGTGAACTCGCCGAATACGGGTGGGACATTTAGTGGCAGTACAGCAGTAACTTGGGATGTAGCAGGAACTACGGCAAGTCCAATTAGTTGTGGGCAAGTAGATATTTATTTATCAACCGATGGTGGACAGACTTTTGGGCAATTACTAGTAGACAATACGCCCAACGATGGTTCTGCCAATGTGATTTTACCTGAAGTCAATGTTACGACCGCTCGTTTGAAAATAAAATGTGCAGATAATGTCTTTTTTGATATCAACGATGCCAATTTTACGATCCAACCTTCGGGC